>NZ_JBSGAW010000002.1:0-505166 GCF_053600955.1 Streptomyces sp. NPDC004838
GACGAGGGCGGCCGACTCCCGGCACCGGCAGTCCGTTCAGCAGCCGACCGAGCTGCCGGGTGACGGCCGATCGGCCGTCAGACACACCACCGGGAACGCGGATCACAAGGGCGTACCGGGAAGGCGCACCCGCAGGCCCGCACGGCCATCCCGCGATGCGCGACGAGACGCGCGGCGCGCCCGAGGGACGGCGCGCCGGGAGCCGCCGCTACGCCTCCTCGCCCAGCATCCGCCTGAGCAGATCCCGCAGCACCCTCCGCTCCTCCTCCGACAACTGCGCCAGCGGCTCCCGCGCGAAGCTCATCGAGTCCCGCAGTCTCCGTGCCGTGCTCGCCCCCTCCTCCGTGGGTGCGGCGAGCTTCACCCGCCGGTCGTGCGGGTCCGGCCGCCGCTCCACCAGGCCGCGGACCTCCAGCCGGTCCACGATGCCCGTGACGTTCGACGGCTCGCACTTCAGCTTCTGCGCCACCTGGCGCATCGGCATCGGCTCCAGAACGAGCAGCCCGAGCACCCTGGCCTGTGCTCCGGTCAGGGAGTGCTGGGCCGCGGCCTCCTCGTACTCCGCGTAGTAACGCGCCACCATGGCCCCGATCAACTCCACGACTTCGAGGGTCAGGGGGTCCTTGATTCGTTGAGTGGCCATGGCGTCCAGCGTACTCCGGTACTTGACAGTCTGAAATATTAAGGAGCAATATTATTTCAGATAGTGAAATGAATTGCCGGTGAAGCGGCTCTGACCGTGACGTACTCACTCACAGGAGGCAGCACCGCATGTCCGCACTTCCCCCCAGCAGCCGTGAATGGCACCTCGTGGCCCGTCCGCACGGCTGGCCCGAGGCGGAGGACGTCGCCCTGCGCGAGGTCCCGGTGGCCCAGCCGGGCGAGGGCCGCGTCCTCGTCCGCAATCTGCACTTCTCGGTCGACCCGTATATGCGCGGGCGGATGAACGACGTGAAGTCGTACACCCCGCCGTACCGGCTCGATCAGCCCATGCGCGGCGGCGCGGTCGGCGAGGTCGTCGCCTCCCGCGCCGAGGGCTTCGCCGTCGGCGACCATGTGCTGCACGACCTCGGCTGGCGCGAGTACGCGGAAGTGGACGCCGCGGACGCCGTCAGGGTCGACGCCTCGCTCGCTCCGCTCTCCGCCTACCTCGGCGTCCTGGGCATGCCGGGTCTCACGGCGTACGCCGGTCTCTTCGAGGTCGGCTCCTTCAAGGAGGGCGACGCGGTCTTCGTCTCCGGCGCGGCCGGAGCCGTCGGGAGCCTGGTCGGCCAGTTCGCCAGGATCAAGGGCGCCTCCCGTGTCATCGGCTCGGCGGGCTCCGACGAGAAGGTCGCCCGTCTCACCGCGGAGTACGGCTTCAACGCGGCCTTCAACTACAAGAGCGGACCCGTGGCGGAGCAGTTGCGGAGGGCGGCCCCCGACGGCATCGACGTCTACTTCGACAACGTCGGCGGCGACCATCTGGAGGCCGCGATCTCCTCCCTCAACCTCCACGGCCGCGCCGTCCTCTGCGGTGCCATCGCCCAGTACAACGACACCGAGCCCGCCCCCGGTCCGCGCAACCTCTTCCTCGCCATCGTCAAGCGGCTGCGACTCGAGGGCATGCTCGTCTCCGACCATCAGGACCTGCGGGAGCAGTTCGTCCGGGACGTCGTCGGCTGGATCGCCTCCGGAGAGCTGAAGTACGAGGAGACGGTGGTCCACGGCGTCGAGCACGGCTTCGACGCGTTCATCGGCATGCTTCACGGCCAGAACACCGGGAAGATGATCGTCACGCTCGCCCAGTAGGCGTACCGCTCCCCGGACTTGGGCGTGTACGTCGATCGCGTACGGCGACCGAGCGACCGCGCGCGGGCATGCCGAAGGCCGCACCCCGTACGAACACGGGGTGCGGCCTTCGGGTTCACCGGCTCAGCGAACCGCCTGTTCGGCGACCTACTGGTTCAGCGGCCGGCTCATCGATTGAGCAACGCCCGCGCCACCTGCGCGAACGCCCCCTTCGGGTGGTTGCGGAACAGCGGCTCCGTACCGATGAGCACCACCGGCACACCCGTCGCCGACGTACCGCTGACGATCGACGGCTTGCCCGCCGCGTCCGCCGGACCGCCCGTGCCGCCGGCGTTCGCCCGCCAGTGGCCCGACACCAGCGGGTTGCCGGTGGCGTACGACTGGTCGGCCTTCACACCCGCGCCCAGACCGGTGAACCACACCGGCGAGTAGACGAAGGAGTGCGTCGCCGCGCCGCCCGTGATCGGGCCGCCCGCGTTGCTCACCCGCACCACGCCGTTGGCGTCGCCGTTGCCCGCGACCGCCGTGGCCGCGAGCAGACCGGCCGCGCTGTTGAACGTCGCACCGCCCGTGCCACGGCCGACCACGCCGACACCGCTCGCCCGGAAGGCGTCACGCGCCGCCGGAGTGAGCTGCGCATAGCTCAGCCCGGTCGAGACGAACAGCACATCGACCGTGGACCAGTCGAAGCCCGCGTTGAGGATCGCGGTCGACACCGGCACCACGTCGAAGCCCATCTCGCGCAGCGAGAACTGCTCGCCCGCGTTCCCCGCCGCCGCCACCCGCGTCTTCTTCAGCGGAGCGACACCGCGGTCCTTCGTCGCCGAGAAGGCCACGCCGAACCGGTCCGCGAGCACGGCCGCCGCCTTGCGCGCCGAACCCGGCACGATCGCCGCGCCGTCGTCCGTACGCCGCACCTGGACGCCCTGCGCGAGCAGGGAGTTCAGCGCCGCCAGCTCCTTCGGGTCGTCGAGCCGCAGCTTCAGGTCACCGAACGGAGACACCCAGCCGGTACCCGCGGCCGCTTTGACCGGACGGCTCAGCACCCGAAGGTCACCGCCGGTGGCCTTCTCCACGGTCGCGCCCCACAGCCGGCCCAGGCTCCAGCCCGAGATGTCGTACATGGCCGTGAAGTCGGCGCTGATGTCCCGGCCGTCGGCCAGGAGCACATTGGCGATACCGCGCTTCGGCTGCTTCATGTCGACGACATACGAACCGGGCGCGTACACCTTTCCGCCCAGCTTGAACGGCAGGATCGCCCGCTCGACCCGAATGTCGTTGGCGATCAGGTGGTCCACCAGCCGGCCCGCGGCGGTGGCGCTGCGCTGACCGGGGCCCACCGGGATGACGTACGCCCGCGGGAAGGTGGTCGTGTACACGTCCTCGGGACCGATTCCGGGCACGCCCGGCACGGTCTCCTCGGAGATCGGACGCTGCGCCTCGCCCGCCGCGCCGCGGCGGAACGTCTCGATCTGGTCGGCGATCATCCCCGCGCGGTTGGCGTCGGTGTAGTCGAGGGTCGCGCGCATCGCCGCGCCCGCGATCGCCGTGTTGATCGCGGACCGCCTGCGCAGCTCCTCGACGGGCAGGGTGTCGTACGACCGGTTGTTGACCGTCATCGGGAACTCGATGGTGTGCGAGGCCACCGCGCCCTGGAACGGCATGTACTGCGGGGTGAAGATCGGAGGCCAGTCGTCCCAGCCCTCCGCCTGGTCGCGGAAGGGGATCTCGGCGGGCCGCACCCCGTCCTTCTCGAAGGTGTAGCCGAGCCCGTTGACGGCCTTCTCCATGCCGAGCGCGTTCGCGTAGGCGTTCTTCAGGAAGAGGTCGTACTCGTAGTTCTCGCCGTGCGGCGGGGTCGTGGGCTCGATCAGCGTGCCGTTGACGTAGCCGTGCAGATCGAGCATCATCGCGGGCTGCTTGTCGATGGCGATCTGCCGCATGGCGCGGGTCTCGGGCTGCGACGCGGTGATGAAGTCGCGGTTCAGGTCGAAGCCGTTGGAGTTGGCGCGGGTTCCGGCGATACGGCCGTCGGGGTTGGCCGTGACGTTCAGGTAGATGCGGTTCTTCGCCAACAGCCCGGCCGTCTTGGCGTCCTTGGCCTTCGCCAGCTCCTCGATGAGCTTGAGGGCCGCGTCCGTGCCCTCCCACTCATTGCCGTGGATGTTGTTGTTGATGAAGATCGGCGTCTTGTACTTCGCCTTGATGCTCTTGTCACGTGCCGCGGAGGCGGGGGAGTTCTCTATTCGCTCCCTCATACGCTCCTGCTCGCGGGCCTCGCTGGAGCTCTCCGGCGCGGTGACGGTGACGAGATACAGGTCGTGCCCGGCCGCGGACTTCCCGTGCACCTCCACACTGACCCGGCTGCCGAGCTGCTGAAGCTCGTTCAGCCGCGGGGCTATGGAGTGGTACGGGATGAGGCCGAGCTTGATCGACTTGTCGGCCTCATTGACAGGAGGCGCCTTCAGGGCCGTACGGCGAGGGTAGCCGTCCGTCCTGTGGGACGACGGAGCGTGCCGCTCCAGGGCGTTGCGCGCGGAAGAGAGCGGGGACTTGGAAAGCGCCGAGTCGGTCGGGCCTTCGTCGCGTACGGGATCCGGGTTGCCGCGGCCGGGTGCAGCGGCCGGACCGCCCGGCTGCCCTGGCAGCGCGACCGCGGGCACGGGTGCGAGGAGTACGGCGGCGGCTAGTGCGGCGGTGGTGACCAGAACGGGTCTGGGAATGCCCATGCGTAGATGCCTCCGGGGATCGGGGGTCGACTGACGTCCCAGGCGACGGGTGCCGAGTGACGGGTGGTGCATGAGGTGTCACACGAGCCACGAGTCACGAGTTACGACAATCGGTACGCAGGGGTCTACCGGTTCAACTCTGTAACAATCAAGGGGTATACAGCACGTATCTGGATCGGAATCGTCCGTTCGGCGCCCGGCGGGCCCCGGATAGGGTGGCGCCATGCGTGATCTCGCGGTGGGCTTCGGCTACTTGATGAGGGGCCAGCGCTGGGTCGTGGGCCATGGCCGCTGGTTCGGCTTCGGGCTGCTTCCGGGCCTGCTGACCATGGTGTTGTACGTGGGCGCGCTGATCGGTCTCGGCTACGGCGCGGACGATCTGGTGACCTGGGCGACCTCCTCGTTCGCCGACGGGTGGCCCTCGCCGTGGCTCGGTCTCTTCCGCGGTGTGCTGACCGCCCTGGTCCTCGCCTTCGGGCTCTTCGTCGCGGTGGTCACCTTCACCGCCGTCACCCTGCTGATCGGCCAGCCGTTCTACGAGTCGCTCTCCGAACAGGTCGAACGGAGCGAGGGCGGCCGGGTGCCGCGGTCGGGGCTGCCGCTCTGGCGCGAACTGTGGATCTCCGCACGCGACTCCCTGCGGGTCGTCGCCCGCGTGGTGTTCTACGGGATCGTTCTCTTCCTCCTCGGTTTCATCCC
Source organism: Streptomyces sp. NPDC004838 (assembly GCF_053600955.1). Taxonomy (NCBI): domain Bacteria; kingdom Bacillati; phylum Actinomycetota; class Actinomycetes; order Kitasatosporales; family Streptomycetaceae; genus Streptomyces; species Streptomyces sp. NPDC004838. The sequence goes on from NZ_JBSGAW010000002.1 coordinate 5,220, forward strand.
GGTCGTCGGCCAGACCGTCATCCCGGTCATCGGCGTCTGCGTCTCCGGCTTCTTCCTCGCCGAGGAGCTGACCGCCGTGGCCCTCCAGCGCCGTGGCGTCGAACTGAGGGAGCGGCTGGTGCTGCTGAGGGGCCGAAGGACGCTCGTCCTCGGTTTCGGCGTACCGCTGGCGCTCGCGTTCATCGTGCCGTTCGTCGCGGTCCTCCTGATGCCGGGGGCGGTGGCGGGCGCGACCCTGATGGTGCGGGATCTGGCACCGGTCCAGGAGGAACCCGCGCCCGACGACGCGAAGGGGCACCACGGCCCGTCGGCGCCCGGCCCCGCGTACCCGCCGGGTCCCGTTTACCCGCCGGGTCCCGCGCCCGGAATGCCGGGAGCGCCCGGAACGCCCGGATCCGCGGCCGGTCCCGGACCCGGCCCGTACGACTTCCGCCGGTCCTGAGCAGCGGGCCGGTTCCCGCACCGAGGTGCCGTCGGGTTCCACGGCGTCCGGCCGTGCGCGGTCACGCGTGATCCGGCGGCACGCGGTGCGACGGTGCGAGGTCCGGTGGCACGCGGCTACATGCGCTCCGGCAGTGGGAGGTCCGCGACCGCGAGGCCGGGCGTCTCCCGGCCCGCCGTGACGATCAGCGCCCCGTCCGGACCCCAGATCCCGCTGTCGCCGAGGCACTCCCCGACATCGTTGACGCCCGTCGTGTTGGCGAGTGCCACATACAGTCCGTTCTCCCGTGCCCGCGCCGGATAGACCGCCTCGAACGAGTCGTTGCCGTCGTCCAGCACCGAGCTGGCCAGATACACGGCACAGCCGTCCGCGCGGGCGCGCTCGGCCACGGCCGGGAACCGGTTGTCGTAGCAGACGGCCAGCGCGAAGCCCACGCCGTCGAGCCGGAAGCGCCCGTCGCGCGTGCCCGCCTCGAAGAGGTCCAGCTCCCTCCCGTGCAGACGCACCTTGTCGTACCGGGCGACGAGGCCGCCGTCGGGCCCGATGACCAGCGAGGCGATGGCGGGCCGCCCGCCCCCCGGCCGTACCGCGGAGTTCGCGACCGCGGCGTTGACCACGGCGGCGGTCCCGGTCTCCCGGCACGCTTCGCGCACCGGGTCCAGCCGCGGATCGTCCTCCGTGATCACCAGGGCCGGATCCCCGGCGATCCGGGCGGGGTCGTACCCCGTCAGCGCCAGCTCGGCGAAGACGACCAGCCGCGCGCCCCGCCCGGACGCGGTACGGATCAGCTCCCGCACGGTCCGGACATTGGCCCCGACATCGCCGGGCACGGGCGTGAACTGCGCTGTCGCTATCCTCATGCCTTCATCGTCACGCATCGGGGCTGTCCCAGAACCCGGCGGCCCCCGGGCGGCCGCCGGTCACTCCGGCGGCTTCGCCGCCGTGACGTTCCGGTAGGCGATCTCCGCGAGGCGGCCCTGTCCCGCCTTGCTCGGGTGGAACCAGTCCCAGCGGCTCAGCGCATCGGCGTCGAACCGGTAGTCGAACACCGCCCCGCCGTCGTGCCGGCAGCGCGGATCCTTCCCGCACACGTCCTTCAGCACCGCGTTGTACGCCATGACGCGCTCATGCACCAGGTCGCGCCGCGCCTGCGCCGTGGCGCTCAGATCCTCGGCGTCGTTCAGCATCGTGGCGCAGATGCCCAGCTTCCAGATCTGCCGGCTCAGGGGATTGTCCCGCCCGGTCGACCAGAGTTGTTTCAGATCCGGCACGCTCGACACGTACACCTGGGCCTTCGGCGCGGTTCGCCTCAGCTCCCGCATGGCGCCGGTGAAGGACTCCCGGAAGTCCTCCACCGGCGTCATCAGGTCGGTGGAATCCGCGCAGGCGTCGTTCGCGCCGACCATCACCGTCACCAGTTCGGGTTCTCTGGCCGCCGCCTTGGTCATCTGCGCGGGGAGATCGGCGACCTCGGCCCCGGTGCGCGCGTAGTTCCAGGCGCGCTCGGCCAGGGCCGCGGGCTCGCCGAGCAGCCGTAGGGCCAGGCTCCGTACCTTTTCGTCGGTGCCCGTCGCCCAGGACGCCTCGGGGCAGTCGGAGAGCAGCACACAGGTGTCGAAACCGCGGGTGATGGAGTCACCCACCGCGGCGATCGAGTCCGGGCTGCGGTCCCAGACGATGGCGGGAGGCTGCTTCCGCGCGGGAGCGCCCTTGGTCTGAATGTCCGACGGCGACGACTCACATCCTGTGAGTACGCCCGTCGCCAGGAGTACGGCGGCCGTGGTCACGGCCGTCGCGACGGTGTGGGCCCGCCGTGGGCGGACGGCCCCGTACCTCCGGTGCCTCTCGTGCCTCGTGCGCGTCTCGCGCATCCCCGAATCCCCTCCGCGTCGACTGCCCCCGAGGTCCTGCCGAGTGAAAGCTTGGTGAGTACAGCCCTCGGGACCGACATTACGTCACCCCGTGGCCGCCTACGCACGGTAGCTTTTCCCCGTCGGCCCAGACGCGTCGTGCCCGTTGGATCCGGTAAATTACATCACGTCACATACTGTCCCTTTTGCGGAGATTCACTCCTGATGATGTTTACTGAGACCGCTGGGAAGGCGATCCTCGTCCCACACTGGAGGTCCCGGTGACGACACGCGGTGTTCTTTACGTCCACTCCGCTCCTCGCGCGCTGTGCCCGCACGTCGAATGGGCGGTCGGGGGAGTGCTCGGAGTACGGGTTCAGCTCGACTGGATCCGGCAGCCCGCGTCCCCGGGCACCTGGAGAGCCGAGTTCTCCTGGCGGGGCGAGGCGGGCGCCGCGTCCAAGCTCGCCTCCGCCCTGCGCGGCTGGCAGCTCCTCCGGTTCGAGGTCACCGCGGAACCCTGCGCCACGGCGGAGGGTGAGCGCTACAGCGCCACGCCCGACCTCGGCATCTTCCACGCGGTGACCGGAATGCACGGCGACATCCTGATCCCGGAGGACCGGCTGAGGGCGGCGCTCGCGCGCTCCGTCCAGGGCGAGACCGACCTGGAGGCGGAGATCGCCAAACTGCTGGGCAAGCCCTGGGACGACGAACTGGAGCCCTTCCGCTACGCGGGCGAGGGCGCGCCGGTCCGCTGGCTCCATCAGGTGGTCTGACCGGCCCGTACGGACGTACCACCGGGCGAACCCGGTCCGCGTACGGCGGTCGGGCCCAGACGCCCCCGTACCGCGGCACCGGCCGGACCGGCCCGCCCGCGGCGGCCCTCCGGCAGGGCCTCGGGCGCTCGTCGCTCGCACGCCGGGCGGTCCGCTTCCACGCGGTTCAGCCGGTTCTGTCCCCTTCCGGGGGTCGGCCCGGCGAGACCAGCCCCGTCTCATAGGCGAGCACGACGGCCTGGGCACGGTCGCGCAGCGTGAGCTTGGCGAAGATCCGGGCCACATGCGTCTTCACGGTCGCCTCACTCAGTGTCAGCTCCCCGGCCAGCTCACTGTTGGACAGACCGCGGCCCATCAGCGTCAGCACCTCACGCTCACGGGGCGTCAACACGGCGAGATCCCGGTGCACCGCCGGCTCGGCCTCCGGGCGGTCCGCGAATCTCTCCACGAGCCGCCGGGTGATCTGCGGGGCCAGCAGCGCGTCACCCGTGTCGACGAGGCGCACCGCCCGCGCGAGATGCTCGGGTGTCACGTCCTTGAGGAGGAAGCCGCTGGCCCCGATGGACAGGGCCGCGTAGACATAGCGGTCGAGGTCGAAGGTGGTCAGCATCAGCACCCGGCACCGGGGAAGCCCGGCCAGAATGTGCCGGGTGGCCTCCAGGCCGTCCATGTTCGGCATCCGGATGTCCATGAGCACCACATCCGGCCGCAGCGCCAGCGCCGCCGTGACCGCCTCGGCCCCATCGGCGGCCTCTCCCGCCACCTCGATGCCGCGCGCGGTCAGAATGAGCCGGAACCCCGTGCGCACCAGCGCCTGGTCGTCGGCGATGAGGACACGGGGGCTCGGCTCGCCGCCTTCCCGTGTCGTGGGGCCACTGCTGTCTTCCCGTGACGTCGGGCCGCTGCCGTCCCCCCGCGTCGGGTCGCCGGTTCCGCCCGGCGTCGGCTCGGCGGCGCTCATGGCCGGTCCAGGGGAATGCGCGCGCGTACGCGGTATCCGCCGCCGAGGCGGCGGCGGGCGTCGAGATGCCCGCCGTAGACCGCGACCCGCTCCCGGAGCCCCAGCAGCCCGCGCCCCGCGCCGTCACCGGCCTCCGGCCGCCTCGGGCCGGCGTCGCCCCCGGTCAGGACGCTCGGGCCGCTGTTCAGCACCTCCACCCGCAGGGAGTGGTCGGCGTACCGCACGGTCACCTCGGCCGTCCGCCCGTCGCCGTGCTTGAGCGCGTTCGTCAGCGCCTCCTGCACGATCCGGTACGCGGTCACATCGATCCCGGCCGGCAGCGGACGCGGCTCTCCGGCGATCCGTACCTCCACGGGCAGCCCGGCGAAGGCCACCCGGTCGATCAGGGAACTCAGTCGGCTCAGACTCGGCTGCGGCGACAGCCCGGCCTCCTCCTGGTCACCGGCGACCTCCTCGCCGCTCTGCGAGGGCGCCAGCAGCCCCAGCAGATGGCGCAGTTCCGTCATCGTGTCCCGGCCGGCCTTCTCCACCGCGGCCAGCGCCGTCGCCGCCTCGTCCGGCATCGTCTCCAGCACCTCGCGGGCCGCGCCCGCCTGCACCACCATCAGGCTCACGTTGTGGCTGACGATGTCGTGCAGCTCCCGCGCGATCCGCGACCGTTCCGCGTCGACGGCCTGACGCGCCGCGCTCTCCCGCTCCTTCTCCAGCAACCAGCCCCGCTCCTCGATCGCCGTACGGTGCAGCCGCCGCGCCCGTACCAGCGCCAGAGCGAGCCGGCCCATGGCGGCAACCACCGCCACCGCCACCAGCGCCACGACCAGCAAGAGCGTCCCGGAACTCCCCACCCGCACACTCTCCCAGCCCCCGCCGCGAACCGCATCGTCCCCCCGATGCACGGCCGTACATCCCGGGGATGACCCGGCCGCCGCATTGCATCTCCCGGCCGATGCCCGGCCGGGCCGCCGCGTCTAACGTCCCTGCCATGACCAGTGAAGACCGCACCGGAGTGGTGGACGACAACGGCGGCACGGGAGATGTGGTGGTGCGCCTCGACGGCGTACGGAAGGAGTACGGCGACGCTCTCGCGCTCGACGATGTGACCCTGGAGATCCGGGCCGGCGAGGCGGTCGCCGTGATGGGCCCCTCCGGGTGCGGCAAGTCCACCCTGCTGAACATGATCGCCGGACTCGACCGCCCGACGGCCGGGAGCGTGACCGTACACGGCGAGGAGCTGAGCCGGCTGAACGAGACCGGTCTCGCCCTCTTCCGCCGCCGCCGCATCGGCATGATCTTCCAGTTCTTCAACCTCATCGACGATCTGCCGGCGCTGGACAACGTCGCGCTGGCCGCCCAGCTCACCGGAGCGTCCGCCTCCCAGGCCCGCCGCCGCGCCCTCGAACTCCTCGGCGAACTCGGCGTCGCCGACCGCAGGAACGCCTACCCCGCCGTGCTCAGCGGAGGCGAACGCCAACGGGTCGCCGCCGCACGCGCCCTGATGAACCGCCCCGCCCTCCTGCTCGCCGACGAACCGACCGGCGCCCTCGACAGCCTCGCGGGGGAACAGGTGATGGACCTCCTGCTCGACCTCAACCAGATCGGCCAGACCCTGCTTCTCGTCACCCACGACGAACGCATGGCCACCCGGTGCGCGAGCCGCGTGATCCACTTCGCCGACGGCAGGGTCGTCGACGAGCGCAGCCTGGAGGGAATCGCGTGAGCGCCGTATGGGGGGCGGCGCGCGCGGCCATCCGCAGGCGCAGGCTGCAGACGTTCGTCATCACCCTGGTCGTGTTCTCGTCCACGATCTCGGCCGTGGTCGCCCTCGGCCTGCTGGAAGCGGTCTCCGCGCCCTTCGACCGCGCCTTCGCCGACCAGCGCGGCGCGCACTCCGTGGCCGTCTTCGACCGGGCGAAGACAGCGGACGGGCGACTCGCGCGGACGGCCGAGCGCGAAGAGGTCGAAGCCGCCGCCGGTCCCTTCGACCAGGCCACCGTCACCATCCCCGAACTCGGGCGGGAAGAGGCCCCCGGCGTCATGCCCGGACCGGTCATCCTGGTCGGCCGGGCCGATCCGGGCGGTGAGGTGGACCGGGTACGGCTGAGCCACGGCCGCTGGGCCACCGGGCCGGGCGAGGTCGTCCTGAACCCCCGGGGGTTCGTCTCCGACCAGAGCCTGGGCACGAGGATCGACCTCGTGGGAGGGCCCACACTCACCGTCGTGGGATTCGCCTCCAGCCTCAGCGAGTCCGCCGAGGGCTGGGTCACGCCCGACCAGATCAGAGCCCTGAAACCGACCGCGTCCGTGATGCTGTACCGCTTCCACGACGCGGCGACGGACCACGACGTCCGCGAGGGCATGGCCGCCGTCACGGCGGACCTCCCGGCCCGCTCCCTGCTCGGCTCCACCTCGTATCTCACGATCAAGGAGGAAGTCGGCCGCAACGCGTCCGTCTATCTCCCCTTCCTCACCGGGTTCGGCGTCCTCGGCCTGGTCGTGGCGATCCTCATCGTCGCCAATGTGGTCAGCGGCGCGATCGTCGCGGGCTTCCGCACCATCGGGGTCCTCAAGGCCCTCGGCTTCACCCCCAACCAGGTCGTCGTCGTCCATCTCATGATGGTCGTCGCCCCCGCCGCACTCGGCTGCGCCCTCGGCACCGCCGTCGGGGGCCTCGCGTCGGGACCCCTGCTGGAAGAGCTGTTCACCAGCATGGAGAGCGAGAGACTCGTCGTGGGCGTCAGCCCCTGGGTGTACATCGTGACCCTGCTGGGCATGCCCGCGGTCGTCGCTCTGGCGGCGCTCGCGCCCGCCATGCGCGCTCACGGTCTCTCCGTGGCTCAGGCGATCAGCGCGGGCAGCGCACCGCGCTCCGGTCGAGGCCGTCGTGTCCAGCGTCGGCTCGCGGGCACCCGGCTGCCGCGCGCGGTCAGCCTCGGCCTCGGGATGCCCTTCGCACGCCCCGGCCGGACGCTCATGACGCTGGCGGCCGTCGTCCTCGGCGTCGCGACGGTGACGCTGGCGACGGGTCTGTCCCGCACGGTGACCGAGTACGGGGAGGCTTCGGCCCGGGTGGGCCACGTGGACACCGTCGTCTACCTACTCCCTCCCGGCCCCGGTGGGCCGACGGGGCCCCGGCGCGGCGACGCCGAGACGGAAGCGCTGCTGAAGTCCCTGCCGGGCGCGGTCGAGGTGACCGCCGACGCCTGGATCGAACTCCATATCGCCGGATCCCAGCAGCGCGTCCAGGGGCAGTTCTACCGGGGGGACTTCGACAGCAACGGCGAGACGATCGTCGAGGGCCGCCAGTTGAAGCGCGCGGGCGAGATCGTCGCGTCCCCCCGCTTCCTCCAACAGCGCGATCTCTCCGTGGGGGACCGCCTCACCCTCGCGCTCAACGGCAGACAGACCACCGTGACGATCGTCGGCAAGACGATGGACGGCGACGCCGACCGATTCCAGTCCGACTGGTCGACCCTGACCCTCCTGGCCCCGAACCAACGGCCCAACCAGTACGAGATCCGGCTCGCCGCCGGCACGGACGTGCTCGCGTACAACGCGTCCGTACGCAAGGCCGACCCCGGACTCCATGTCGTGCCGATCTCCGTCGGGGGCTCCGAAACGGTCCTCATCATCGGCGTCGCGTCGTTCCTCACGCTCCTGCTGACCACCGTCGCCGCGCTCGGCGTCTTCAACACCGTCGCCCTCAACACCCGTGAACGCCGCCGTGATCTGGGCATGCTGAAGTCCATCGGTATGACGCCACGTCAGGTGAGCGTGATGGTCGTGACCTCCATGGCCGCGCTCGGCACGCTCGGCGGACTCCTGGGCGTCCCCGTCGGCATCGCCCTCCACAGACTCGTCGTCCCCGCGATGACCGACGCCGCCGGCATCTCCCTGCCGCGCTATATGACCGACGACTGGTCCGTCGCGCTCCTCGGGCTCCTCGCGCTGGCGGGTGTCACGATCGCGGTCCTGGGCGCGGTGCTGCCGGCGAGGTCGGCGGCGAGGCTGACGATCGCGAAGGTCCTCCACAACGAGTAGCGCCCCCGGCGCCGACGCGCCGGAGAACGCGGAAGGCGGCGCCACCGGACGAACCGGTGGCGCCGCCTGGCGCTGTGGCCGGAGGAACCGGTGGCGCCGCCTGGCGCTGTGGCCGGACGGTCTGCGGAGCAGACCGGGCCGTCACACCGAGCGGAACGCCAGCACCACGTTGTGGCCGCCGAAACCGAACGAGTTGTTGATCGCGGCGATCGTGCCCTCGGGCAGCGCTCGCGGCTCGCCGCGGACGATGTCGGCGTCGATCTCCTCGTCGAGGTCGTCGACGTTGATCGTCGGCGGCGCGGTCCGGTGGTACAGCGCCAGCACCGTCGCCACCGTCTCGATACCGCCCGCGCCACCGAGCAGATGACCCGTCATCGACTTGGTCGCCGACACGGCCACATGGTCGAGATCGTCACCCAGGACCTGCCGCAGCGCCTTGACCTCGGCGATGTCACCCAGCGGCGTCGACGTCGCGTGCGCGTTGAGGTGGACGATCTGCTCGGGCTTGAGGTCCGTCGAGTCCAGCAGATTGCGCATCGCGGCGGCGATGCCGCGGCCCGTCGGCTCGGGCTGCGCGATGTGGTGGGCGTCCGCCGAGAGACCCTGGCCCAGGACCTCGCAGTACACCCGCGCCCCGCGCTTCGCCGCGTGCTCCGCGGACTCCAGCACCACGACGCCCGCGCCCTCGCCGAGGACGAAGCCGTCACGGGCCTTGTCGTAGGGCCGGGACGCCTTCTCGGGCTCGTCGTTGTTCTTCGACATGGCCATCATGTTGGCGAACGCGGCCACCGGCAGCGGGTGGATCGCCGCCTCGGTGCCGCCGGCGACGACGACATCGGCACGGCCGGTGCGAATCATCTCAACGGCGTAACCGATCGCCTCCGCGCCGGACGCGCACGCCGAGACCGGAGTGTGCACGCCGGCCTGGGCGTTCACCTCCAGACCCACATTGGCGGACGGGCCGTTCGGCATGAGCATGGGCACGGTGTGCGGGGAGACCCGGCGCGGGCCCTTCTCCTTCAGTACGTCGAACTGGTCCAGCAGCGTCGTCACGCCGCCGATGCCGGACGCGATCACCGTTCCCAGCCGGGTCGGTGCGACGGGGCCTTCCTCGTCCGCCGGGCCGGTGTAACCCGCGTCGGCCCACGCCTCCCGCGCCGCGATCAGCGCGAACTGGGCCGAGCGGTCCAGCTTGCGGGCGACCGGGCGCGGCAGGACCTCACCGGGGTCGACGGCCGCGGGCGCGGCGATACGGACCGAGAGTTCGGCGAAACGCTCACCTTCGAGGAGCTTGGCGCCCGAGCGCCCGGCGAGCAGACCCTCCCAGGTCGATGCGCTGTCGCCACCCAACGGTGTGGTTGCGCCGATACCGGTGACGACCACGGTGCGATTGGTCGAGTTCACAGGAATTCTTTCTCCACGTGTAGGGGGTGCTGAATGTTCACGACGCCACCGCGGGGTGGCGACAAGCGCGCCCGGACTCCGGGCTCATCGCATCGCGACCGCTTTTACTTGGCGACCTGGTGCTTCGCGATGTAGTCCGCGGCGTCACCGACGGTCTTGAGGTTCTTGACGTCCTCGTCGGGGATCTTGACGTCGAAGCGCTCTTCGGCGGCGACGACGACCTCGACCATGGACAGGGAGTCGACGTCCAGATCGTCGGTGAAGGACTTGTCCAGCTGGACGTCCTCGACCGGGATGCCGGCGATCTCGTTCACGATCTCCGCGAGACCTTCGACGATCTCTTCCTGCGTGGCGGCCATGTGGCGCTCCTTCGATTCTGTATCAGAGGGTGTGGCGTCCGGAGTCTCCGGCTGCCGGTCCGGAAGATCCGGTTGCCTAGGGGAGGGTAACGACCGTGGCTGCGTAGACGAGACCCGCCCCGAAGCCGATGACGAGCGCCGTGTCGCCGCTCTTGGCCTGACCGGTCGCCAGAAGCCGCTCCATCGCGAGCGGGATCGAGGCGGCCGAGGTGTTGCCGGTGGTCTCCACATCACGGGCGACCGTGACATGCTCCGGCAGTTTCAGGGTCTTCACCATCGAATCGATGATCCGCATATTGGCCTGGTGCGGGATGAAGACGTCCAGGTCGTCCGTGGTGATCCCGGCCGCGTCCAGCGCCTGCTGGGCGACCTTCGCCATCTCGAACACGGCCCAGCGGAAGACCGCTTGGCCCTCCTGGGTGATCGCGGGGAACTTCTCGACCGTGCCGTCGCGGTAATCCGTCCACGGCACGGTCTGCTTGATGGTCTCGGACTTGTCGCCCTCCGAGCCCCAGACGGTCGGGCCGATGTGCGGCTCCTTCGCGGGGCCCACGACGACCGCGCCCGCGCCGTCACCGAAGAGGAAGGCCGTCGCGCGGTCCTCCAGATCGGTCAGATCGCTGAGCCGTTCCACGCCGATGACCAGCACGTACTCCGCCGAGCCGTCGACGACCATGCCCTTGGCGAGGGTGAGTCCGTAGCCGAAGCCCGCGCATCCGGCCGAGATGTCGAACGCCGCCGGCTTGACCGCGCCGATCGCGTCCGCGATCTCGGTGGCGACCGCCGGGGTCTGCTGGAAGTGCGACACGGTGGCGACGATCACGCCGCCGATCTGCTGCGGGGTGATCCCCGCGTCCGCGATCGCCTTGCCCGACGCCTCGACGGACATCGCGCTCACGGTCTCATCGGGCGAGGCCCAGTGACGGGTGGCGATGCCCGAACGGGAGCGGATCCACTCGTCGGACGAGTCGATCGTCTCCAGGATCACGTCGTTCGGCACGACACGGGTCGGACGGTAGCCGCCGACACCCATGATGCGCGCGTAGGGAGCACCCTTGCCGGGCTTGAGCTTCGCCATCTCTACGACTCTCCTTGTCCCTGCTCGTCAGGCTGGTGAGTGAGCGGTGTGCTCGGCGATGAGCGCGCGGGCCGCTTCGAGGTCGTCCGGGGTCTTGAGCGCGAGGGTCTTCACACCCGGCAGCGCCCGCTTGGCGAGACCGGTGAGGGTTCCGCCGGGGCAGACCTCGATGAGCGCCGTGACGCCCCGCGCCGTGAACGTCTCCATGCACAGGTCCCAGCGGACCGGATTGGCCACCTGGCCGACGAGCCGCGCGATGACCTCCTCGCCGCCGGTGACGACCGAACCGTCCTTGTTCGAGACGTACGCGACGGAGGGGTCGGCGACCGTGAGGGACGCGGCGGCCTCGTCGAGCGCCGCGACCGCGGGCGCCATGTGGTGCGTGTGGAACGCGCCCGCCACCTTCAGCGCGATGACGCGCGCCTTCTCCGGCCGGTTCGCGGCGAGCGCGGCGAGCTGCTCCGCGGTGCCCGCGGCGACGATCTGGCCGGCGCCGTTCACATTCGCCGGGGTCAGCCCGAGCCCTTCCAGATGGCCCACGACCTGGTCGGGGTCGCCGCCCAGGACGGCCGACATCCCGGTCTCGGTGACGGCCGCGGCCTCGGCCATCGCCAGGCCGCGCGTCCGGACGAATCCGAGCGCCGCGGCCTCGTCGAGGACGCCCGCGAACACGGCGGCGGTGATCTCACCGACGCTGTGACCCGCTACCGCGCCGGGCGCGATGTCCGCGATGCCGCCGAGCGCGGACGCGGACAGCAGACCGGCGGCCACCAGCAGCGGCTGGGCCACGGCCGTGTCCCGGATCTCGTCCGCGTCGGCCTTCGTGCCGTAGTGGGCGAGGTCGAGTCCGATGGCGTCGGACCAGGCCGCGACGCGGTCGGCGGCGCCGGGAAGGTCGAGCCAGGGGGTCAGGAAGCCGGGCGTCTGAGCGCCTTGGCCGGGAGCGACGAGTACGAGCACCCTCACACTCTCTCTTGTATGCGGTCCCCGACGCCCGTGGGGACAGGGACGAAGAACCGTTGGGCTAATTGTTGGTGTCCGACAAAAGTTTAGGACTGTTGATCTCCGTCGGCCAGACGCCCGAGAATGAGGGCGATTCGCAGCGTAAAGGCCGAACGCACATCGGAGGGTGACCATCCGGTGACGTCAGTCACACGTCGCAGCCGGTAGCGCACGGTGTTGGGGTGGACGAAGAGCATTCGCGCCGCGCCTTCGAGACTGCTGGCCTGTTCCAGATAGACACTGAGAGTTTCCAGAAGCGCCGAGCCCGCTTCTTCCAGTGGTCTGTAGATCTCCTCCACCAACTGCTCCCTGGCGGAGGGATCGGACGCGATGGCCCGTTCCGGAAGCAGATCGTCCGCGAGTACCGGGCGTGGCGCGTCCTGCCAGGCGGAACACGCCTTCAGCCCCGCCGCGGCGGCCTGCGCGGATCGGGTCGCCGCCAGCAGATCGGGCACGACGGGACCCGCGACGACCGGTCCGGCCGCATAGGGGCCGATCAGCGCCTTCGCGACCTGGAGCGGATTGTCGCTGCCGCCCGCGATGACGACCAGCCGGTCGCCGAGCACGCCCGTGAGCACCTGGAGCTTGGCGTGGCGGGCGGCGCGCCGGATCGCCTCCACCGTCAGCTCGCTGTCCCCGTCGGGCGCGGTGCCGAGGATGACGCACACATGATCGGGCGAGTTCCAGCCCAGCGCGGCGGCGCGGGACACGGCCCCCTCGTCGGCCTCGCCCGACAGCACCGCGTTCACCACGAGCGACTCCAGCCGGGCGTCCCACGCGCCACGGGCCTCGGCGGCCTGCGCGTACACCTGGGCGGTCGCGAAGGCGATCTCCCGCGCGTAGACGAGCAGCGCCTCCCGCAGCACCGATTCGTCGCCGGGCGCGGCGACCTCCTCGATCGCCGACTCCATGACCTCGATGGTCGTACGGACCATCTCCACGGTCTGCCGCAGGGTGATCGCACGGGTCAGCTCACGGGGAGCCGTGCCGAAGACATCGGTCGAGATCGCCTGCGGGGTCTCCGGGTGCCGGAACCACTCGGTGAACGCGGCGATGCCGGCCTGGGCGACCAGACCGATCCACGACCGGTTCTCCGGTGGCATCGCCCGGTACCAGGGCAGTGACTCGTCCATGCGCGCGATGGCGTTCGCGGCGAGGCGGCCGGATGACTGCTCCAGTCGTCTCAGGGTCGCGTGGTGCGGGTGGGCGTCGTTCGCTGCTGGTTCGGGCACGAAGACAAGACTGCCTTATCAGGAGCCCGTAACCCATTGCCGGGGTTCGCCGCCACGTCACAGGCGCGATCCGGGGCCCGGCGGCGGGCCCAAGCCTCAGCGGGCCCGAGGGCGCGAAGTCGCCCCCGGTGCCGCCCGGACCGGCCCCCGGCAGAGCCGCCGACGCGACCGCCCGCGCTACCGTGGAGCGCGTGACAGACGTACGCCGCTCACGGGACCGCTACCCCGGCGGGGATCCCGACGGCGGGATCCAGACCTCGCACGCCTTCTCGTTCGGACGGCACTACGACCCGGACAACCTCCGCTTCGGCGCGCTGCTGGCCTGCAACGAGGAGCGACTCCGACCCGGAGCCGGGTTCGCCGAACATCCGCACAGCCACACGGAGATCGTCACCTGGGTGGTGGAGGGCGAGCTGACGCACCGGGACTCCGCGGGGCACGCCACCCTCGTCCGGCCGGGAGACGTCCAGCGGCTCAGCGCCGCCGACGGCGTACGGCACGTCGAGCGCAACGACGGGGACGTGCCGCTCGTGTTCGTGCAGATGTGGCTCGCGCCGTTGCAACCCGGCGGCGACCCCTCGTACGAGATCGTCCGCGGCATCGCCGACGCGACCCCGTACGCCCTCCCGGAGGCCGGCGCGATGCTGCACATCCGCCGGCTCGGGCCCGGGGAGTGCACCGGGGTGCCGGACGCGAAGGCCGCGTACGTCCATGTCGTACGGGGTGGAGTACGGCTCGGCGACGACGTGCTGGAGCCGGGCGACTCGGCGCGGATCACCGACGGCGAGGGGCTGCGGCTGACGGCGTCGGCGACCGGCGCCGCCGAGGTGCTGATCTGGGAGATGTCAGGCTGAGCGGGGGGCCTGGGACAGCGCGGGGCCTTGGACAGCGCGGGGGCCTAGGACAGTTCGGCGAGGACCGCGTCCGTGAAGGGCGGCCACGCCTCGATCGCCCAGGGGCCGAAGTCCCGGTCCGTGAGGACCACGCACGCCGCGCCCGCGTCCGGGTCGACCCACAGGAACGTCCCCGACTGGCCGAAGTGCCCGAAGGTGCGCGGCGAGGACGAAGCCCCGGTCCAGTGCGGCGACTTGGAGTCACGGATCTCGAAGCCGAGCCCCCAGTCGTTCGGCGTCTGGCGACCGTAGCCGGGCAGCAGACCCGCGAGACCGGGATGGACGACCGTCATCGCGTCGAGGACGGTGCGCGGGTCCAGCAGCTGTGGCGACTGCACCTCGGCCGCGAACCGCACCAGATCGTCCACCGTCGACACCGCGTCCTTCGCGGCGGAGCCCTCCAGCGCCGTCGCCGTCATACCGAGCGGCTCCAGCACGGCCTGGTGCAGATACTCGTCGAAGGGGATCTCCGTCGCCTTGGCGACATGGTCCGCGAGCACCTCGAACCCGGCGTTCGAGTAGATCCGCCGGGTGCCCGGTCCGGCGCTGACGCGGTGCTCGTCGAAGGCGAGCCCCGAGGTGTGGGCGAGCAGATGACGGACCGTGGACCCCTCGGGCCCGGCCGGCTCGTCGAGTTCGACCGCGCCCTCCTCGTAGGCGACGAGCACCGCGTACGCCGAGAGGGGCTTGGTGACGGAGGCGAGGGGAAAACGCCGGGCGAGCGGCCCGCGCGCGCCGGCGAGGGTGCCGTCCGCTCGTACGACGGCCGCCGCGGCCGTCGGCACGGGCCAGTTGTCGATCATCGCCAGGCTCTGCAGGAAGGACATGCTCCCGAGCCTATGCGACGCCACCTGCCGTCTTGAGGGTGAGGCGCATCGCGGGGTCCGGGGTCCGTACGAAGCCCAGCGACGCGTACAGCGGCTCACCGTCCGGAGAGGCCCGCAGATCGACCCTCGTCACCCCGCGCTCCCGGAACCAGCCGAGCAGCGCCCCCATACAGGCGCGGGAGTGACCCCGGCGGCGCGCGCCCGGGTCGGTGGCCACGCTGAAGACATAGCCGCAGCGGCCGTCGACAGAGCCGGGGCCGCCGAGCCGGTGCTCGATCGTGCCGATCGCGCAGGCGGCGAGCCCACCCGGCCGCTCCACCACGAAGGCGGCCAGGTCACCCGCCGGATCGCCGAGCCGGGGCCGCAGACCGGCGGCGACGGGGGCCTGCCAGGAGGTGTCCGGATCGGGGAGCGTATGCAGCGAGTCCAGCATCACCGCCCGCAGCCGGATCAGTTCCTCGGCGTCCTCGGGCGTGGCACGGCGTACGGCGCTCATGCCCCCGGAGGGTAGACAACCAGCGCCGGGAGGAGCCACCCGATTCCACTTGCCTGGAGTGCACTCCAAGGTTCTAGCGTGGAGGACATGACGCTGATCCGGAGCACCTCCGCCGAGAAGGATCTCTGCGCACCGGAACGCCCCGCGCACCCGCGAACCGAAGGGCACGACCGCTACACGATCAGCGAGGTCGCCGCCTGGACCGGGCTCTCCGCGCACACCCTGCGCTGGTACGAACGCATCGGGCTGATGCCCCATGTCGACAGGTCGCACACCGGGCAGCGGCGCTTCACCAACCGCGACCTGGACTGGCTCGCCTTCGTCGGCAAGCTGCGGCTCACCGGGATGCCGGTCGCGGACATGGTCCGCTACGCCGAGCTGGTACGGGAGGGCGACCACACCATCGAGGCACGGCGCGAACTGCTGGTGCGCACGCGGGGAGACGTCCTCGCCCGTATCGCGGAACTCCACGGCACCCTCGCGGTGCTGGACCACAAGATCGAGCGCTACGCCGATCACACCACCTACACAGCCGCCCGGCGGGCGCTGGAGAGGGACTGACCTCTGATGACCGACAGCAAGATCGCACAGGTGCGCCTCGGGACCGAAGGGCCGCTGGTCGGCGTGCAGGGCCTGGGCTGCATGGGCATGAGCGAGTTCTACGGGGAGACGGACGAAGCGGCCGCGCGCGAGACCCTGGACGCGGCGCTGGAGGCCGGTGTCACGCTCTTCGACACGGCCGACGTGTACGGGCGGGGGGCGAACGAGCGATTCCTCGCGCCGTTCATCGGCAAGCACCGCGACGAGATCACGATCGCGACGAAGTTCGCCATCGACCGGACCGACGACCGGCACCGGGTCGTGCGCAACGACCCGGCGTACATCCGCCGGTCCGTGGACGCGAGCCTCGAACGGCTGGGCATCGAGACCATTGATCTCTACTACATGCACCGGCGCGATCCGGCCGTGCCGCTGGCCGAGTCCGTCGGGGCGATGGCGGAGCTGGTCACGGCGGGCAAGGTGCGCCACCTGGGGCTGAGCGAGGTCACCGGGGCCGAGCTGCGCGAGGCGCACGCCGTGCACCCGATCGCCGCCCTCCAGTCCGAGTGGTCGCTGTTCAGCCGGGACGTGGAGCGGAGCGCGGTGGGGGCCGCGGCCGAGCTGGGCGTCGCCCTCGTCCCGTACTCACCCCTCGGGCGCGGCTTTCTGACCGGCGCGTTCGCGGACGCGGCGAAGGAACTGCCGCAGGGCGACTTCCGGACCACCCAGCCGCGCTTCACCGGCGACAACGCCCGGACGAACGCCGCGCTGCTGGAGCCCGTGCGCGCGATCGCCGAGGCGCACGGCGCGACCCTCGGCCAGATCGCGCTCGCCTGGGTGCAGCAGCAGGCGCGGGTCCACTCGCTGACGGTGGTGCCCATTCCCGGCACCCGCAAGGCGAGCCGGCTGCGGGAGAACGCCGCCGCGACCCGGCTGACGCTCACCGCCGCCGAACTGGCCCTGCTGGAGCCGATCGCCGGGGAGGTGGCGGGGGCCAGGTACCCGGACATGTCGTCGACGGCGGCGGCACGCGAGTAGAACGCACGCGAGCGGAACACACGTGAGCGGAACGCGCGCGGGTAGAAGGCGACGGGTGGAAGGCGCGGGACGGGACGCACCGCGTAGCAGGCGCGGGGTGGAAGGCGCTGGGTAGAAGCACCGGGGCAGAACGCACGAGCCCGGAACGCGCGATCGCTGAACACAGGGGAGAGCACGGGGGCACACGGGAGAGCACGGGGCGCGGGCGTCCGGGCGGAATTGAACCGGCGGAACGAACCGGCGGAACGTTCCTCCCGGTTCACGCCAGACCCAGGGCGTAGGCCGCGAAGCCCGCCGCGAGCAGTCCGGCGACCGCCCGTGCCCGTGGACCCGTACGCCAGGGGGCCTCGAAGCGGCGCGCGTACCGTCCGATGAGGACGAGCAGCCCGGCGAAGAGCGGTAGCCACGCGATCCGCGCGAGGATCCACCCCACCGTGTCGGGGGCGGTGGTCAGACCGGGGACCGTGCCGAAGTACGCCCCCGGTACGGCCGCCGCCAGCATCGCCGTCTGGTGCCAGCACAGGATGGTCATCGCGGAGAGGTTCACGACGACCACCGGGGCCCAGAGCGCGGGCCGCTCGAGGAGCCGGGCGAGACGATCGCGCAGCAGGATCGCGGCGCCGCTCTGCGCGGCGGCGAGGGCGAGGACCAGGAGGGAAGGGGGATGGGAGTTCGTCCGGCTCTCACCGGGGACGCCCACCATCGACGCCGGGTAGTGGAACACGAGGAGGAGCACCGCGAACAGGGCCGTACCGCCGATGAGCAGGACACGGGCATGCCGCCTGGTGATCTTTCCCTCGCCCCACGCGACGCCGAGCTGATACGCGAAGAGCCAGCCCGGAAGGATGTTCAGCAGGCTGAGCCCGGACGGCATGGCGTCGGCGTACGGGCCGTAGCGCAGCAGGTCGACCACCGCGACCGAGCCGATGAGGGGCGCGGCCGCCCAGGCCCCGAGGCGATCGGCGGCGCGGACGCAGTACGGGGTCAGCGCGGTGACGACGGTGTACACGCCGACGAACCAGAGCGGCTGGATCACCAGCGTCGATCCGGTGCGCAGGGTGGTGCCCGGCACGCCCAGCGCGTACAGCACGGGGATCAGCACCGCCCAGACGGCGGTGACGCCGAGCACCGGGCGGCCCAGGCGGGCGACGCGCTGCCGAAGCCACAGGGCGGTGGTGCCCCGGTGGCGGCGGAAGGAGAGAACGGAGGCGTACCCGCCGACGAGGAAGAAGATCCCGAGCATCTGGAGCACCCAGCTGACCGGTGCGAAGAAGCCGAAGGCGGAGAGCGGGCTGGCGTTGCGGAGCGCGCCGTCCGAGCCGAGGTCGAAGCCGCCGAGGAGCCAGTGCCCGAGCGGAACGGCGAGCAGGGCGAGGGCGCGGAGCCCGTCGACGGCACGGTCGCGGTGGGCGGGGGTCTCCGCCTCGATCCTGTCCCTCAGCCTCATCGGGCCACCTCCCCACGGGCGATGGCGGCGAACGCGGCGAGCGAGTCGGTGCCGGGGGCGAGATAGCCGGTGTGTCCGGCGGCGCGCTCGGCCGGGACGCGGCGCGCGCCGAAACGGGCGTCGGCCGGGTCGTTGCCGTGGCCGAGCCCCAGCAGCCGCACGTTCGGCACCTTGGAGATCCAGTCCGACGGGTCCTTGGCGGCCCAGACGCGGGCGTCGGTCCCCAGGTCGGCGGCCGAGTCGGCGCGCATGCCGGGGGAGCCGAACACGACGATGTCGCCGGCCTGGGCCTCGTCGGCGGCGAGCCCGCAGACGACTGAGCCGTAGCTGTGACAGAACAGGCTCGGCGCGTCCTTCCCGACGGCCGTGAGCCCTTCGGTGAACCGCGCGAGCCGGACGGCCCCCGCCTCGGCGAGGTCCCCCGTGGCGGCGTCCAGCCCGACGCCGACCGGGGTCGTGTATCCCGTCCACGCGATGACGGCGGTCCCCTCGCCCGCGGCGGCGCGCAGGGACTTCGCCATGCCGGCGGGTGTGCCGTAGGGGTCGCGGTCCCGGTCGAAGGAGTGCGCGTCGATGTCCGATCCGGGGACGACCACGGCCACCCGGCGGGCGCGCTCCAGATCCCCGTACACCTCGACGACCTGTCCGCGCCCTCGCGGGTCGAAGGCGAGGATCTGCCGTCCGGGCCGGGCCAGCCGCTCGTGGGAAGTGCCCCGCAGGGCGAGGGAGTTGGCCTGGTAGCGCAGCCGGACGGGTACGCCGTCGAGATTCCCGACGACGAGCGGGTGCCGCCGCACGAGATACTCGCGCTCCGCGCTCTCCAGCCCGCCGAAGAACGCGGCGACCCGCTCCGGCCGGGCGGTCTCCGGGTCGGGCAGCGCCCGACCGAGACCCCGGTCCTCGTTCCACGCGGCGGTGCCGGGCGGTGGCCCGGTGACCGGGCGCTGAGCGTTCCCGGCCGCCCACCCGGTCGTCCCGGTCACCACCGTCGTGGCGAGTGCCACCCCCACGAGGGTCCTCTTGTACCGCCGCATGTCCCTGCCCTTCTCCGCGCCCTGGTCCGAGGGCAGGAAGGTAGGAAGCCGACGTACCGGCGCACATCACGCCGGGGAGCCAAGTGGGACGTACGACCGGGGTAGGGGGTGGGGCGACCGCGGTAGGGGGTGAGCAAGTCCCTCCGGCGCGGGCGGCTGTCCTTTTCGGTACGGGCTTGGGTGCCCGTGCCGTACGGGCCTTCGGCGGCGTCGGCCCGCGTGACGGGGGGCGACCGGGCCCCGCCTCTCCCCGGCGCGGCTCGGCGGCTTGGCCACACGGCGGTTCGGCGGTTCGGCGGGCTCGGCGGGCTCGGCGGCGAACCGAAGGCCCGCCGGACGCCTACACCTGACGGCCGCTCACGCCGTACCCGGCCGTACCAGCCCCGACTCGTACGCGAAGATCACCGCCTGGGCCCGGTCCCGCAGCTCCAGTTTGGCCAGCACTCGGCCGATATGGGTCTTCACGGTCTGCTCCGCGACGACCAGCCGCTCCGCGATCTCCTGGTTGGACAGCCCGCGCGCGATCAGCTCCAGCACTTCGGTCTCCCTCGGCGTCAGACCCGCCAGCCGCAGCGAGGGATCCTTCCGGGGAGCCGGTCGCTGCGCCGCGAACTCCGCGATGAGACGGCGGGTCACCGAGGGAGCCAGCAGCGCCTCGCCCGCCGCGACCACCCGGACCGCCGCGATCAGATCCGACGGAGGCGCGTCCTTCAGCAGAAAGCCCGACGCGCCCGCGCGGAGCGCCTCGTACACATAGTCGTCCACGTCGAACGTGGTCAGCATCAGCACCTTCGGGATGT
The DNA here is from genome assembly GCF_053600955.1 of Streptomyces sp. NPDC004838. Taxonomy (NCBI): domain Bacteria; kingdom Bacillati; phylum Actinomycetota; class Actinomycetes; order Kitasatosporales; family Streptomycetaceae; genus Streptomyces; species Streptomyces sp. NPDC004838. The sequence goes on from NZ_JBSGAW010000002.1 coordinate 25,437, forward strand.
GCACGACCCCGGCCGGGGGCTGAAGGATCGCCCGCGCGGCGGCCAGACCGTCCATCTCGGGCATGCGCACATCCATCAGGACCACATCCGGATGCGTGGAGCGCGAGACCTCCACACCCGCGCGCCCGTCCGGCGCCTCGCCGACCACGTCGATGTCGGACTGGGCCGCCAGCAGCGCGGCGAACCCCGCCCGCACCATGGCCTGGTCGTCGACGATGATCACACGGATCGTCACCCGGCATCCTCCGAGGTCATGGGTGCGGCGAGCGGCAGACGCGCGGCCACCCGGAAGCCGCCGTCCGGCAGCGGACCGGTGTCCAGCGTGCCGCCGTTCAACCGTACGCGCTCCCGCATCCCGACCAGCCCGTGGCCCGTACCCGACGTCTCCAGGGGCGCAGCCGCCGCGTCTGCGGGGCCGTTGACCACCAGCACCGTCAGATCCGTTCCGTCCGAGACCACGGACACCCGTGTGAGCGCGCCCGGCGCGTGCCGCATCACATTCGACAGCGCCTCCTGAACGATCCGGTACGCCGACAGGTTCACCGCCTGCGGCACCGCACCCGGATCCACGCTCAGCGACAGCTCGGCGGGGACCCCCGCCCGTACCGTCGCCTCCACCAACTGCTGCACCCGCGAGAGCCCCGGCTGCGGGGTCAGCTCCCCGTCCGCGCCCTCGCTCCTCAGCACCGCCAGCAGCCGTCGCATCTCCGTGAGCGACTCCCGAGCGCTCGCCGCGATCGCCCCGAACTCCTCGCGTGCCGTGTCGGGCAGGCCCTCGATCCGGTACGGCGCCGAGTCCGCCTGCACCGTGATCACGGACATATGGTGGGCGACGACATCGTGCAGCTCACGGGCGATCCGGGTCCGCTCCTCCAGCAGGGTGCGCTGGGCCCGTTCCGTCTCGCTGATGGTCTCCTGGGCCGCCAGCCGCCGCTGCGCCTCCCCGCGCTCCCGCAGCGCGCCGGTGAGCACCAGCACCACGCCGCTCAGGACGAGCATCACCACCCAGGTGCCGTCGCTCATATCCGACCGGAGCAGTTCGAACAGCACGCCCGCCGCGCCCGTCAGCAACCAGACCGCCACCAACGCGCGGCGCGACTCCCGCAGTCCGAGGAGGGCCATCAGGATCGCGTAGCCGACGATGACCGCCGGTGGCCACGGCCAGGCCAGCCCGGCCGTCCTGTCCGCGGTCAACAGGGCCGCCGCACCCAGCACATCGGCCGTGAACACGATCCACCAGGCTTGCAGCGGACGTACCAGCGCGAGCAGCAGCGGAGCCGTCTGTCCGATGGCGAGCGCCCCGGCGAGCGGGCCGTTCAGCTGGTAGCCCTCGGTCAGCAGGGAGACGGTGACCGGCAGCAGCACACAGACAGCCGCGAACACGACGACGAACGGCGCCCGCCGCAGCCACGGTTTCGCGGCCGAGGCGAGAAGCGGGGTGGGGGGATGGGACGGCGTGCGGATCGAGTCCGCGAGGAGCCGCAGCTGCTCACGGGCGGAGTGCCGCAACGAGGGCTGGGGCGAGTGCCGGGGCGGGGGCTGGTTCGACGGCCGCGGTGGGCGCTGCGGTGACTGGGGCATGGCACCGCCAGCGTAGGCAACGCGGCGGGACGGCGGCGTCATACTCCGGGGTGGTGGGCATGTCATACCGGGGTACGACGGGTCCGCCGCACCGGGTGCCGGTCCGCCGCACCGATTCCGTATGACACCGCCGTACGGATTCCCCGGTACGTCTCCATACGGCACACGGCCGTGCGGTTTCCGTACGACACCGCCGTACGGACGCCGTAAACGCCGTACGGAAACCGGCGCCGCGGTCCTCACGTCCTCACGGTCCTTACAGCTCCGCGAGCAGCTCCGCCTTCTTGGAGCTGAACTCGTCGTCCGTGACGAGCCCCGCCTGATGCAGCTCGCCGAGGTGACGTATCCGTTCCGCGATGTCCGCCGGGTCGCGCCGCCCCGCCCTCAGCGCCGGCACCGGGGCCGCGGCCGACTTCTGTACGGACGCCAGCACGGCGGCGGCGAAGGGCAGGGACTCATGGACGGGCCCGTTCCGCAGGCCGAAGAGGACCGAGGCCGGATCCTTGTCGATCCGTTCGGGCCGGGCGTCGGACTCCGAGCGCCGCAGCAGCCGCAGATAGCCGTCGAGGGCCTCGGGCGTTCGCCATTCGACGCCGCTCAGCTCGTCCACCGCGAAACTCTGGTCGCCCGCCTTCCACTTGGCGGAGGACGCGCCCGTCCACGACCAGCGGAAGTCGACGCGCCTGCCGTCGAAGGACGCCTTGCCGTCGTACGCCTTGAAGGTCATCGGCGCCCTGGGGGCGGCCACGGCGTAACGCGTGGCGGGGCGGTCGGCGTCCGGGCGCAGCACGGCCCGCAGTTCGTCGCGGTAGTACTCGGCGAGGGTCTCCCGGCCGGCGGGGAGCACCAGCCGGTAGGGATCGCTCTCCTCCTTCAGCTGCCCCGCCGCCGCGTCCATCAGAGGATCCGCGCCGGACCTGGGTGCCGCGTGCAGCACGACGGTCCCCCGCTTGCCCGGGGAGAGTGTCACCGACGCCAACGCCTCGTGAGGGATGCGGCGTTCGCGGAGCGCCTGGAACAGCTTCGGTGTGCGGTGCCCCCGTTCGAAGCGGATGAGCACGGAGTCGGACTCGAACTCCCATGTGGCTTGAATTCCGGCCAGTACATCACCCATGCACATCATCGTAGGGGGCTCGAGCCCGCACGTCGCCCCTTGGCGCAAACCCCGGTTCATGAAGTTCTACGCGCGTCAGGCCCTTGCTTCTCCGGAAATGTCGCTGTGGCACAGGTCGTCCTCGCTCGCGCAGCTCACTCCGTCGTAGGCTCCGACGCCTATCTCCGCGAAGTTGACGAGACTCTCCGTTCCTGGCTCGAAATAGCCGGTGTGGCCGATAGCGCCCGCTGCGGACATCACCCGCGCCCCGAACCCGGGGGACACCGGGTCCTCGCCGTGCCCGAGGCCGCCGACCTCCAGATGCGGTACGTCCTCGATCCAGTCGTCATGGTCGCGCATCGCCCAGACGCGGGCGCGGGCGCGGAGCGCGGCGACGTTCTCGGCGCGCATCCCGGGGCTGCCCGCGACCGCGATGTCGGTCACCCGCTCGGTGAGCCGACGCGCGGCGACCCCGCACACCACGGAGCCGTAACTGTGGCAGATCAGAGCAATCTTGGACGTTCCGGGCAGTGCTTCGGTGAGTGCGGCCAGCCGGACCGAGCCGCTCTCCGCGAGCCTGCCCATGGCCGAGTCCATCCCGATCCCGGCGGGCGCGGTGTAGTCGGCCCAGGCGATGACGGCGGTACGGGTGCGGGGTGAGGCGGCCCGTTCGGCGGCGTACAGGGACTGGGCCATGCCGGCGGGCGCGCTGTACTGGCGGGTCGAGCGCTGGAAGGTGAGCAGATTGGAGTCGACGCCGGGGACGATCACGGAGACGCGTTCGGCGCGATCGAGGTCCCCGAACACCTCCGCGACCTTGCCGGAGCCGGCCGGGTCGAACGCGAGGATCTGCCGCTCCGGGCTCATCAGCGCCTTGAACCGGTCGATGCGCCGGACGGCCTCATGGCGGCCGGCCGCGCTGAGCGCGGTGACGGCCGCCCGCCCGCGCTCCCGCCCCAGGGCGCGGGCGAGCGCCGTGCGGTTGGCGCGGTAACGCAGGGCGACCGGTGCGCCGTTGAGGTTGCCGACGACCAGCGGGAAGCGGTCCGCGAGGTCGGCGCGGTGGTAGCCGCCGATGGAGGCGAAGAACGCGGCAATCCGTTGTGGCGGAGCATCGGTCCGCGGTAGCGGCAGACTGCCGATGCGGGCACTCCGCCAGCCCGCCGACTCGGCGTCGAGCGGACCGCCGGGGCCGTTGTCGTGCCGGACCGCCGTCCATCCGGTCGTCGCCAGCATGACGAACACGACCGCCAGCGCGAGTAGGGCGCGCCAAGCGGTGGTCGTGGGGGACGAGTCGGAGGGGGTCACTGCGGAACAGCCTAGGAGAAGGGGGTGGGGGCTCGTGGGGACCGTGAGGCAGATCACGTGTTCAGAGGGTGTGATCGGGGAAGGTGCTGCGGCGCTTGAGTACGCCGACCGGGTGCCTCCCGTTTCCGCTTCCGCTGTCGCCCCACCCTGGTCCGGCCACCTCTCGGGGCCCGCTCCCTCGTGCCCGCGGCTCAACCGCCGTTGGGATCGGGCGTGTTGGCGGGTCGCGGAGCCGTTCGGGCCTGTACGGCGTCCAGGGGTGGACGCACCTGCGGTGAGGGGGGATGGCGCGGGTCGCGCGTGACTCGATTGGCCGACCGGTCCGGCGTGTTGGCGGGCCGCCGAGCCGTTCGAGCCCGCTCGGGGTTCGACCTCGGACGCCGGTCGCCGCAGTCGGACGCCGGCCGCTACCGTCGGTCGCTGCCGTTGGACGTCGGTCGCCGCCGTTGGGTACCGGTCGCTACCGCGACCCCCGCCAGTCGCCCGCCAGCGCCGGCCTCACATGCTCCAGATAGGTCGCCGTGAGATCCCGGATCGCCTGCGTGCTGTAGTCGTCGCCCTGGCCCCACACCCGTCCCGCCACCCGCATCACCCCGGCGAACGCGGCCACCGCCACCCGTGGGCGCGGATCCTTGTCGATGTCGAGGCCCTCACGGTCGGCGATGAGCCGGGCGATCGCCTCCTCCACCTCCGTGGCGCGGCGCAGATGGGCCGCCAGCAACGCCGGAGTGCTCTCGATCACCATGTACGTACGCATATGGAGCTCGACCGGCACGATCTCCTCGATCGCCTCGCCGATGCTGTCCCACGCCGCGAGCACCCCGTTCCGCATCGCGTCGAACGGGCCTTCCGCCGCGGGCCGTTCGCGTACCGCCGCCACGAACTGGGACTCGATCAGCGTCTGGACGGCGAAGGCGGCCTCCTCCTTGCTGGCGAAGTACCGGAAGAAGGTGCGCTGCGACACCTCCGCCGCTTCCGCGATCTCGTCGACGGTCGTCTGCTCGAAGCCCTTGGTGGTGAACAGCTCCAGCGCCGCGCGGGCCAGCGCGTCGCGGGTCCGCTGTTTCTTCCGTTCCCGCAGTCCGGCGGCCGGCTCGACCGTCACTTCATGGCCTCACTTCATGGCTCCTGGCGGTGCTTTCGCCGCGTCGATCAAGCTCAGCGTACCTGTGAGCCAGATGACAGTTACCGACTAGTGAAATGGTTTGTCAACTGTCAGCGTCTGACTTTAATCTCTTCCGCATGACTAGTCAGACCACCATCGACAAATCGCCGAGGGACCCTCAGGACTCCCCCCCGGCCACGGCCAAAGGGCTTCGCGGCCACCCCTGGCTGACGCTCTTCGCCGTGGCCATCGGCGTGATGATGGTCGCGCTGGACGGCACCATCGTCGCGATCGCCAACCCCGTGATCGCGAGCGACCTCGGGGCCACCTTCGCCGACGTCCAATGGATCACCAACGGGTACTTCCTCGCGCTCGCCGTCACCCTGATCACCGCGGGCAAGCTCGGTGACCGGTTCGGCCACCGGCAGACCTTCCTCATAGGAATCGTCGGCTTCGCCGCGGCCTCCGCCGCCATCGGCCTCTCCGACAGCATCGCCATGGTGATCACCTTCCGGGTGGCCCAGGGTCTGTTCGGCGCGCTGCTGATGCCCGCCGCGCTGGGCCTGCTGCGCGCGACCTTCCCCGCCGAGAAACTGAACATGGCGATCGGTATCTGGGGCATGGTCATCGGCGCCTCCACCGCGGGCGGCCCGATCCTCGGCGGCCTGCTGGTCGAGCACGTCAGCTGGCAGTCGGTCTTCTTCATCAACGTGCCGGTCGGCATCATCGCGGTCGTCCTCGGTGTGATCATCCTCAAGGACCACCGCGCCGAGAACGCGCCGAGGTCCTTCGACATCCCCGGCATCGTGCTGCTCTCGGCGGCCATGTTCTGCCTGGTGTGGGCGCTCATCAAGGCCCCCGAGTGGGGCTGGGGCGACGGCAAGACCTGGGGCTTCATCGCCGTCGCACTCGTCTGCTTCGGGCTCTTCGCGTTCTGGGAGAGCAAGGTCGATGAGCCGCTCATCCCCATGAAGCTCTTCCGTTCCGTGCCGCTTTCGGCCGGTGTGGTCCTGATGGTCCTGATGGCGATCGCCTTCATGGGCGGTCTGTTCTTCGTCACCTTCTACCTTCAGAACGTGCACGGCATGAGCCCGGTCGACGCCGGACTCCACCTCCTCCCGCTCACCGGCATGATGATCGTCGGCTCCCCGCTCGCGGGTCTGATGATCACCAAGTTCGGTCCGCGGATCCCGCTGGCCGGCGGTATGACGCTCACGGCACTCGCCATGTTCGGCATGTCGACCCTGACCACCGGCACCAGCAGCCCTGTGATGTCGATCTGGTTCGCCCTCCTCGGACTCGGTCTCGCGCCGGTCATGGTCGGCGCGACCGAGGTCATCGTCGGCAACGCCCCGATGGAGCTGTCCGGCGTCGCCGGCGGTCTCCAGCAGGCCGCCATGCAGATCGGCGGCGCGCTCGGTACGGCGGTGCTCGGCGCGGTCATGGCCTCCAAGGTCGACAGCGACCTCGCGGGCAACTGGGCCAAGGCCCAACTCCCCCCGCTCGAAGGGGAGCAGCTGGACAAGGCCGCCGAAGCCGTTCAGGTCGGCGTGCCCCCTGTCGCGGAGGGCACGCCCCCGGAGATCGCCGCGAAGATCGCGGATGTCGCGCACGACACCTTCATCTCCGGCATGGGGATGGCCTGTCTGGTCGCCGCGGGCGTCGCGGTCGTGGCCATCTTCGTCGCCATGCTCACCAAGCGCGGCGAGAACGCCGAGGCGGGCGCGGGCGCGGCCCACATCTGAGCCGCCCGTGTCACGGGCCGGGCTCGCCCGGCCCTCACAACTCCGTCCGAAAGCCCCACCGGAACCGCGTCACCGTCCGGTGGGGCTTCCGGCTGTCGGGGCCAACCGTGCCCCGACAGCCACCGGCACATCCACGCCGGGGGAGGGTCAGCGTTCCACCGTGCTCGCAGCGGGCACGGACGCCGTCCCGCCCGGCGCCGGAGGCCCGCCCGAGGGCCCATCCGGGGACGGGGACGGGGACGGGGACGGGGACGGAGACGGGACCGGCACAGGGCCGGGGTCAGGGGTCGGGCCGGAACCGGGCGCCGGGAGCCGGCCCTCGGGGGAGAGCGCCGCCACCTGCTCCCGCAGCGCCTTCACCTCCGCCGTCAGAGCCTCCAGCAGGGCCGTCTGCCGTGCCTCCACCACGTCGTCCCGTTCGAACCGCGCGATGAACCAGGCCGCGATGTTGGCGGTCACCACACCCAGCAGCGCGATGCCTGAGATCATCAGCCCGACCGCGAGCATCCGGCCGAGTCCGGTGGTCGGCGCGTGGTCGCCGTACCCGACCGTCGTCATGGTCGTGAAGGACCACCACACCGCGTCCCCGAGGGTCTTGATGTTCCCGTCCGGCGCGTCCCGCTCGACATGGAGCACGGCCAGCGAGCCGAACATCATCAGCCCCACCACCGAGCCCCCGACATAGGTCGTGAGCGTGATCTGCGGAGCCATCCGGGCCCGCCGGCCCACCAGGAGCAGGGTCGCGAGGATCCGCAGCAGCCGCAGCGGCTGAATCAGCGGCAGGATCACCGCGAGCAGATCCAGCGGGTGTCTGCGGACGAACAGCCACTTGCCGGGGGCCAGCGTCAGCCGTACGAGGTAGTCGGCCGCGAAGGAGCCCCACACCACCCATTCGGTGATCGCGCAGAGCCGGTGCACCCACCGGTCCGCGCCGGGGGCCACGATCGGGACGGCGTACGCCACGCCGAACGCCACCGCGAGCACGAGCAGCGGCATCCGCAGCCGCTCTTCCCACCGGATCTGTGCCGTTCCCTCTTTCATGCCGTGCATCGTAGAGACGCCGAAGGGCGGCGGAACCCCCGCAGGAGTCCCGCCGCCCCTCACCGGCCCCTCCGGCCGGACACCCGTCCGACCGGGGAACCGGGCCGTACTCGTGCCGCGCCAGCGGCTTCATACCGACACTGCCGTACACCGAACACCGGACACCGCCGCCCGGCGACGCTCTCCGGCGACGCGCTCAGGCCACAGAGCCCGTCGCGGCACGCACAGCGCTCACCGCACTACGCGTCGCCGCCCGCCGGACCCGGATCCGCCGCGGCCACATCGAGCAGCTGATACCGGTCCACGGCCTGCTTCAGCACCGAACGGTCGACCTTGCCCTCGCGGGCCAGCTCCGTCAGCACCGCCAGCACGATCGACTCCGCGTCGATGTGGAAGAAGCGGCGGGCCGCGCCCCGCGTGTCCGCGAAGCCGAAGCCGTCCGCGCCCAGCGAGGTGTACGTGCCGGGCACCCAGCGCGAGATCTGGTCCGGGACCGAGCGCATCCAGTCGGAGACGGCCACGAACGGCCCCTCGGCCGTGCCGAGCTTCCGGGTGACATACGGAACGCGCTGCTCCTCCTCCGGGTGCAGCAGGTTGTACCGCTCCACCTCGACGGCCTCACGGCGCAGCTCGTTCCAGGACGTCGCCGACCAGACGTCGGCTCGTACGTTCCACTCCTCGGCGAGGATCCGCTGCGCCTCGACCGCCCACGGCACCGCGACACCGGACGCCATGATCTGCGCCGGGATCGCGCCCGCCTCGGCCGCCTTGTAGCGGTGGATGCCCTGGAGGATGCCCTCCACGTCGACGTCCGCTGGCTCCGCCGGGTGCTGGATCGGCTCGTTGTAGACGGTCAGGTAGTAGAAGACGTCCGGGCTCTCGCCGGGGCGGGCCTCTCCGTACATCCGGCGCAGACCGTCCTTGACGATATGCGCGATCTCGAAGCCGAAGGCGGGGTCGTACGCCACACAGCCCGGGTTCGTGGAGGCGAGCAGCTGCGAGTGGCCGTCCGCGTGCTGAAGGCCCTCGCCGGTCAGTGTCGTACGGCCGGCGGTCGCGCCCAGCACGAAGCCGCGCGCGAGTTGGTCGGCCATCTGCCAGAACTGGTCGCCGGTGCGCTGGAAGCCGAACATCGAGTAGAAGACGTACACCGGGATCAGCGGCTCGCCGTGGGTGGCGTACGCCGAGCCCGCGGCGACCAGAGAGGCCGTGCAGCCGGCCTCGGAGATGCCGTCGTGCAGCATCTGGCCGGTCGGCGACTCCTTGTAGGCGAGGAGCAGCTCCCGGTCCACCGACTCGTACTGCTGGCCGAGCGGGTTGTAGATCTTCGCGCTCGGGAAGAACGAGTCCATGCCGAAGGTGCGGTACTCGTCCGGGGCGATCAGCACGAACCGCTTGCCGATCTCCTTGTCCCGCATCAGGTCCTTGAGCAGCCGGACGAACGCCATCGTCGTGGCGATCGACTGCTGGCCGGAGCCCTTGCGGACCGCCGCGTAGGTCTTCTCCTCCGGCAGCGTCAGCGGCTTCGCGCGCACGACGCGGGTCGGCACATAGCCGCCCAGCGCCCTGCGGCGGTCGTGCATGTACTGGATCTCCTCCGAGTCGCGGCCCGGGTGGTAGTACGGCGGGAGGCCGCCTTCGAGCTGCGCGTCGGAGATCGGGATGTGGAGGCGGTCGCGGAAGCCCTTGAGGTCGTCGACCGTCAGCTTCTTCATCTGGTGGGTCGCGTTGCGGCCCTCGAAGTTCGGCCCGAGCGTCCAGCCCTTGACGGTCTGGGCGAGGACGACGGTCGGCTGGCCCTTGTGCTGCTTGGCCGCCTGGAACGCCGCGTACACCTTGCGGTGGTCGTGACCGCCGCGCCCCAGATGCAGGATCTGCTCGTCGGTCATGTTCTCGACCATGGCGCGCAGCCGCTGGTCGCCGCCGAAGAAGTGCTCGCGGATGTACGCGCCGGTCTCGGTGGCGTACGTCTGGAACTGGCCGTCCGGAGTGGTGTTCAGCTTGTTCACCAGCAGGCCGGAACGGTCCTGCGCCAGCAGCGGGTCCCAGGAGCGGTCCCAGACCAGTTTGATGACGTTCCAGCCGGCGCCGCGGAACTGGGACTCCAGCTCCTGGATGATCTTGCCGTTGCCGCGGACCGGGCCGTCGAGGCGCTGGAGGTTGCAGTTGACGACGAAGGTCAGGTTGTCCAGGCCCTCACGGGCGGCGATGGAGAGCTGTCCGAGGGACTCGGGCTCGTCCATCTCGCCGTCGCCGAGGAACGCCCACACATGCGAGGCGGAGGTGTCGGCGATGCCGCGCGCCTGGATGTAGCGGTTCATCCGCGCCTGGTAGATCGCGCCGAGCGGGCCGAGGCCCATCGAGACGGTCGGGAACTCCCAGAAGTCCGGCATCAGCCGGGGGTGGGGATAGGACGAGAGCCCGTAGGGGGCCTTCGACTTCTCCTGGCGGAAGGCGTCGAGCTGTGTTTCGCTGAGACGGTCGAGCAGAAACGCTCGGGCGTAGATTCCGGGCGAGGCATGGCCCTGGAAGAAGATCTGGTCGCCGCCGTCACCGCCGTCCTTGCCGCGGAAGAAGTGGTTGAAGCCCACGTCGTAGAGGGAGGCGGAGGAGGCGAAGGTGGCGATGTGGCCGCCGACGCCGATGCCGGGGCGCTGGGCGCGGGAGACCATCACCGCGGCGTTCCAGCGGGTCGCGTTGAGGACCTTGCGCTCGATCTCCTCGTTGCCGGGGAAGAAGGGCTCGTCCTTGGTCGCGATCGTGTTCACGTAATCCGTGCTGCGCATCTCGGGCACGGCCACGCGCTTCTCGCGGGCCCGCTCGATGAGGCGGAGCATCAGATAACGGGCCCGCTCCCGGCCCCTCTGGTCGACGGCGGCGTCGAGTGAGTCCAGCCACTCCTTGGTCTCTTCGGGATCGAAGTCCGGGACCTGGCTGGGAAGGCCGCCAATGATGATCGGGTTGCGATCTGATCCGGAAGCCACGCTGTTCCTTCACTGTTCGGAGACTTCGAAGTCCGGAGAGTCCGAAGCGCTCTTGGGGGAGTTACCGGGGCGGTGCCGCACCGCCTCCATCGTGTACCGCGGGGCGGGAAACGTCATCTCTACCGATAGGTAACCCGTGATCTCGCTGACATCCCCTCTCTGCCCCATGACAGGGTGGGCCAAATCGCAACCTTACGCCCAAGCCGGTAAGGAGTTCCGTTCGGGTGTTCGGCCCTGAAGGGTGTGGCGAGTGGACGTAAAGTGGCAAAAGCGGCCGAATGGCGAGTCGGGCGGTCCGAGTCCCGTTGGAACGTGTCAGGGGTTGCGGCGAGACGGACGCAAACGTCACCGTTTCGGCGGTCTGGACGGCCGGGTACTTGCGCGATCCGCCCGGCCCGTGTGGACTACGGCCAACGCCGCGCGTACGCGCGCGGCAGCAGCATCTACCGAACATGATCAGGAGGCAAGCCGTGAGCGCGACCGCGGACCACGCGGAGGAGCGGACCAACCCGGCGGCGAGGCTGGGGTTCGAGCCCGGACAGGTGGTCCAGGAGATCGGCTATGACGATGACGCCGACCAGGATCTCCGCGAGGGCATCGAGTCCGTCATCGGCCAGGATCTGGTGGACGAGGAGTACGACGACGTCGCCGACGTCGTCATCCTCTGGTTCAGGGACGAGGACGGGGACCTGACGGATTCCCTGGTGGATGCCATCGGCCTCCTCGACGAAGGCGGCGTGATCTGGCTGCTGACCCCGAAGACCGGCCGGGACGGCTATGTCGAGCCGAGCGACATCAGCGAGGCCGCTCAGACCGCTGGACTCTCGCAGACCAAGAGCATCAACGCCGCCAAGGAGTGGTCGGGCAGCAGACTGGTGGCCCCCAAGCGCTGAGCAGAACCGGGCGGCACGCCCGGTCAGGGCCCTCCGGATCCCGCCGGACTCCCGGCCCGGATCCGACAGCAGGGCTTACGGCCCCCTCCGACCCATGTCGGAGGGGGTCTCTGCGTAGGGTGGACCCATCACCCGAACGGGGTTCGGCGATCTCGCGGAGCCTCTTCGGGCCGGGTGGTACGGCGCGACGGCGAGAGCGCGGCTCGGCGAGCCGGGCGTCCCCGCACTGTCTCCGTATCCCCGTCCCCTTACATCCCCGTACATCTGTCCCCTACATCTACAGAACCGCGAATCCGCGGAACCGCGACTGCGAAGGGATCCACCCGCATGGCGATCGAGGCCGGCGCCAAGGCCCCCGAATTCGAGCTCAAGGACAACCACGGGCGGACCGTGAAGCTCGCCGACTACCGCGGCGAGAAGAACGTGGTGCTCCTCTTCTATCCGTTCGCCTTCACCGGCGTCTGCACGGGCGAGCTGTGCGCCCTGCGCGACGAGCTGCCGGCGTTCGTCAACGACGACACCCAGCTCCTCGCCGTCTCCAACGACTCCGTCCACACCCTGCGCGTCTTCGCCGAGCAGGAGGGCCTGGAGTACCCGCTGCTCTCCGACTTCTGGCCGCACGGCGAGGTGTCGCGGGCGTACGGCGTCTTCGACGAGGAGAAGGGCTGCGCGGTACGCGGCACCTTCATCATCGACAAGGAAGGCGTCGTCCGCTGGACCGTCGTCAACGCCCTCCCCGACGCGCGTGACCTCAACGATTACGTCAAGGCGCTGGAAACTCTCTGACGTATTTCCGACGTGTCGGTGTCGTGCGGGCGAACTCTTCCCTCGTGATCACGGGCGCGTCCGGGATACATCGGGCGACGTCCCGCGCCGAAGTCTGTTTTGCGCGGGAACCGGTCACTAGGATCCACTCGTTGATCCGACACGAAAGCACGACGGGGGCGCTGCCCCTGAAAACCAATGGAGGGACTCGTGGGAGTCAGCCTCAGCAAGGGCGGCAACGTCTCGCTGACCAAGGCCGCACCCGGCTTGACCGCCGTTCTCGTGGGCCTGGGCTGGGACGTCCGTACCACCACCGGTACGGACTTCGACCTGGACGCCAGCGCTCTGCTGACCAACGCCGAGGGCAAGGTCACCAACGACGGCAATTTCGTCTTCTTCAACAACCTCAAGAGCCCCGACGGCTCCGTCGAGCACACCGGTGACAACCTCACCGGTGAGGGCGAGGGCGACGACGAGGCGATCAAGGTCAATCTGGCCGCGGTCCCGGCGGATGTCGACAAGATCGTGTTCCCGGTCTCGATCTATGAGGCCGAGAGCCGCCAGCAGTCCTTCGGCCAGGTGCGCAACGCGTTCATCCGCGTGGTCAACCAGGCCGACAACAACGAACTCGCCCGCTACGACCTGAGCGAGGACGCCTCGACCGAGACCGCGATGGTCTTCGGCGAGCTGTACCGCAACGGGGCGGAGTGGAAGTTCCGCGCCATCGGCCAGGGTTACGCCTCGGGGCTGCGCGGCATCGCGCAGGACTTCGGCGTCAACGTCTGAGCCGGCACCACTCCGTCCGGCGCCGCACTCCCGAGTGCGGCGCCGGACGTGCCTGTGCGGCTCACGGGGCATGCGCCGCCGCGCATGCGGGCGCATGGGCGAATCCGTTCGAAGGCATGGGACGTCCCGCACCGGGCAGTCTGTGCAAGCGCACCGGACCCGCCACGCCGGGCGGCCGATGCGACACATCGTCATCAGGGGAGGACCACATCATGGGCGTCACGCTCGCCAAGGGAGGCAACGTCTCCCTCTCGAAGGCCGCGCCGAACCTCACGAAGGTGCTGGTAGGGCTCGGCTGGGACGCGCGCTCCACCACCGGAGCCGACTTCGACCTCGACGCGAGTGCGCTGCTCTGCAACAGCGGGCGCGTCCTGGGAGACGAGTACTTCGTCTTCTACAACAATCTCAAGAGCCCCGAGGGCTCCGTCGAGCACACCGGTGACAACCTCACCGGCGAGGGCGACGGCGACGACGAGTCGCTGCTGGTGGACCTCCCCCTGGTTCCGGCCAATGTCGAGAAGATCGTCTTCCCGGTCTCCATTCATGAGGCCGAGAACCGGGGTCAGACGTTCGGCCAGGTCAGCAATGCCTTCATCCGCGTGGTCAACCAGGCGGACGGCCAGGAACTGGCTCGCTACGACCTGAGCGAGGACGCCTCGACCGAGACCGCGATGATCTTCGGCGAGCTGTACCGGTACGGCGGCGAGTGGAAGTTCCGTGCAGTAGGCCAGGGGTACGCGTCGGGTCTGAGGGGCATCGCTCTAGACTTCGGGGTCAATGTTTCGTAAAGCCGCGCACTGAGCGGGGGAAAGCCCGTCATCCGTGCGCGGGGTGAACCTCCCCACGGACTGCCCGGGGGGAATCGGGGGACCCCCACTTACACGATTGGGTAGCAGGTGGTTCTGAAAACCTTCGGCTGGTCGTTCGCGGTCACCGCGCTCGGCTTGGTCGCGGCGGTCTTCTACGGGGGGTGGACCGGCTTCGGGATCGTGGCGATCCTGTCCATCCTGGAGATCTCGCTCTCGTTCGACAACGCGGTGGTCAACGCCGGAATCCTGAAGAAGATGAGCCCGTTCTGGCAGCGGATCTTCCTCACGATCGGCATTCTCATCGCCGTCTTCGGCATGCGGCTGGTCTTCCCCGTCGTCATCGTCGCCGTCAGCGCGAGCCTCGGCCCCATCGAGGCCGTTGAGCTGGCGTTCAACGACGAGGCCAGGTACGAGCAGCTCGTCACCGATGCCCATGCGTCGATCGCCGCGTTCGGCGGTATGTTCCTGCTCATGATCTTCCTCGACTTCATCTTCGAGGACAGGGAGATCAAGTGGCTCGCCTGGCTGGAACGCCCGCTCGCCAAGCTGGGCAAGGTCGACATGCTGTCGGTCTGCATCGCCCTGATCATCCTGCTGGTCAGCGCCCTGTACCTCGCCCCCGAGGCCCACACCCACTCCGGAGCCCAGGACAAGACCGAAACGGTCCTGCTCTCCGGCGTCGCCGGTCTGATCACCTATCTCCTCGTCGGCGGACTCTCCGGCTACTTCGAGAACAAGCTCGAAGAGGACGAGGAACGTGAGCACGAGGCCGAGGAAGCGGCCAGGAAGAGCGGCAAGCAGGTCTCCGTCGTCGCCGTCGCGGGCAAGGCCGCCTTCTTCATGTTCCTCTACCTGGAGGTCCTGGACGCGTCCTTCTCCTTCGACGGGGTCATCGGCGCCTTCGCCATCACCAACGAGATCGTGCTCATGGCGCTCGGCCTCGGCATCGGCGCGATGTACGTCCGGTCGCTCACCGTCTATCTGGTCCGCCAGGGCACCCTGGACGACTACGTCTATCTGGAGCACGGCGCGCACTACGCCATCGGCGCGCTCGCCGCGATCCTGCTGATCACCATCCGGTTCGAGATCAACGAGCTCATCACCGGTTTCGTCGGCGTCTTCCTGATCGGCTGGTCCTTCTGGTCCTCGGTCAGGCGCAACAGGGCGCTCGAGGCTCAGGGGAAGTCGCTCGGCGAAAAGTCGGAGCCACACTCCGAAGCCGGGGTGTGACACCGCGCTTATTGCGGAACGCTCTCTGCGGGGCGGCTTCGGGGCAGGTCCTCGGCGCCGCCCCGCTCACTGCGGGGAGAGCGGGGTGGACGGGTCCAACGACACCACTGGGGGTGGCACGGCATGGGGTTCTGGGACGGGCTCTTGGGCAGTAGGTCGGCACAGTTCGACACGGGCAACGCCGCGTCCAACTCGATTTCGCTGACGAAACGGCATCCGACGGTCTCCCTCACCAAACAGGGCGCGGCCACCGGCCATCTCCGCGTCAACCTCTCCTGGCGCATGCGGACGTCCGACATCGAGGGCAGGTCCCGGCAGAGCGGTCTGCTGCGGCACCCCTTCAAGCTCTTCAAGCCCGACGTGGTCCAGGCCCACACCCAGGGCATGGTCAACGTCGACCTCGACCTCGGCTGCCTCTACGAGCTGGCCGACGGCGCCAAGGGCGTGGTGCAGCCCCTCGGCGGCTTCCTCGGCTCGACGAACGAGCCGCCGTACGTCAGGCTCAGCGGCGACGACCGCTTCGGCTCCGGCTCCGGCGAGACGATCTACGTCAATCTCGATCATCACGCCGAGATCAAGCGGATGCTCTTCTTCGTCTACATCTACGACCAGACGCCGGCGTTCGACCGTACGCACGCGGTGGTGACCCTCTTCCCGAGCAGCGGCCCGCGGGTGGAGATCGAACTGGACGAGCGCGCTCCGCAGGCCCGCTCCTGCGCGGTGTTCTCCATGGAGAACGTCAAGGGAGAACTGATGGTGCGCCGTGAGGTGAAGTTCGTCTACGGCTTCCAGGCGGAGCTGGACCGGCTGTACGGATGGGGCCTCCAGTGGGGCCGCGGTTACAAGACCAAGCTGTAGCGGCTCCGGGGAGGTACCCGCGCGCCCGCTCGGGGGCGTACGCGCGCAGCGCCCGCTCAGGGACGTACGAACTGCGGACCCATCGGAGGCAGCCGGAAGTCCGGGTCCGGCACGAACGCCGCCGCGGGCTGTGGATAGCCGTACCCCTGCTGGGCCGGGGGAGAGGACGGCTGGGGGTAGCCGTACGCGGGCCCACCGGACGCGGCCGCGGCCTGCGGATAGCCGTACGCGGGCCCTGCGGGCGGCTGGGCGGGCGGCTGGGCGACGGTCGCCCCGGGAACGGCCCCCGGATCGGTCTCGTCGACCGAGATGCCGAAATCGGTGGCCAGCCCCACCAGACCCGTGGGATAGCCCTGCGCCACCGCACGGAACTTCCAGCCCTCCCCGCGCCGGTACAGCTCCCCGCAGATGATCGCCGTCTCCCCGCCCGTCTCCGGCCGCACATCGAAGACGGCCAGCGGCTCGCTGTCCCCGAGGGACGCGTCGTACAGCAGGATCCGCAGATCCCGTACATGCTGGAAGGTGTCGCCGTCGGAGGAGGCGGCGATCACGACCTGGTCGACGGAGGCGTCGAGCGCGGAGAGATCCGCCTCGACGGTGTCCGTCAGATGCTCGGCGACACGCTTCTTCGGCAGCCGCCGCACCAGCCCCGAGGGGTGGCGCGGCTGGTTGTAGAAGACGAAGTCCTCGTCGGAGCGCACCCGGGCGTCGGCGCCCAGCAGCAGGGCCGACGCATCCACATCGGGGACGCCCACACCCGGCGTCCAGCGCAGCACGGCTCGTACGGCCGTGGCATCCAGTGGGACGTTCGAGCCTTTCACCATCGCGTGCGTCATGCCCGTCATCCTGCCCTCCCCGGGCCCGCCCGGACAACGTGGGGCACTTGTTATCGGGCCGAGACACATGCATGGTGCAAGCGGGTTACCTCGTGTTCACCGCCACCGGGAACCCCGGACACTTGTTCGTACGTACTATTACCGGCCACGTCAATCAGGCGAGGCACCCAGCCGCACGGGGGAACTGCATGCGTCATTTCGGGCAACTCGCGCCCGCCGTCCGTGAGCGTCTGTTCCACCGGGAGCCGTGCGAGTTCAGCGCCGACTCCTCCGCACGACTGCTCGCGGCGGCCCTGGGGGCCACGCTCTACAGCCCCGCCACCCGCCCGAAGCTGGCCGACGACGTACTCAAGCAGGTCGACCGCGGAGTGGTCTCCATGGTGATCTGCCTGGAAGACTCCATCGACGACGCGGATGTGCCCGCCGCCGAGGACAATCTGATACGTCAATTCGCCGACCTCGATTCACGCGGTGTGGAACTGCCCCTGCTCTTCATCAGGGTCCGCGAACCCGGCCAGATACCGGACCTCGCGAACCGCCTCGGCGAATCCATTCGCAGATTGTCCGGATTCGTACTACCCAAATTCACCGAGGAGCGGGGCATCCCCTTCCTCGAAGCGCTCGCCACCGCCGAGGCCGCCACCGGACAGCGGCTCTTCGCCATGCCCGTGCTGGAGTCCCCGGAACTTCTCCATCTGGAGACCCGCGCCCAGATTCTCAGCGGAATCTCCGCCACCGTCGACAAGTACCGCGACCGCGTCCTCGCGCTGCGGCTCGGCGTCACCGACTTCTGCTCCGCGTACGGACTGCGCCGGACCCCCGACATGACGGCCTACGACGTCCAGATCGTCGCCTCCGTCATCGGCGACGTGGTCAACGTCCTCGGCCGCGCCGACGGCACCGGCTACACCGTCACCGGCCCGGTCTGGGAGTACTTCCGCCTCCAGGAGCGCATGTTCAAGCCCCAGCTCCGCCGCAGCCCCTTCATGGCAGGGCGCGCGGACGAGCTGCGCACCGCCCTCATCGAGCACGACCTCGACGGACTGCTCCGCGAGATCGAACTGGACCGGGCCAACGGGCTGACCGGCAAGACCTGCATCCACCCCTCGCACGTCGTGCCCGTGCACGCGCTGTCCGTCGTCAGCCACGAGGAGTTCAGCGACGCGCGGGACATCCTCAGCCCCGAGCGCGGCGGCGGCGGGGTGATGCGCTCCGCCTACACGAACAAGATGAACGAGGTGAAGCCGCACCGCGCCTGGGCCGAGCGCACGCTGCTGCGCGCGGAGGTCTTCGGAGTGGCGAGGGAGGAGGTCGGCTTCGTGGATCTGCTGACGTCCGGGCTCTCCGGCGAATGAGGCGAATGAGGCGACGACGGCCGGGCACGTACGGTGGGCGGTCGGCTGTGTCGGCGGTCCGTACGGCTTCGCACGCGGCGGTGCCCGTGGCGGTCCGGTCCCCGGTGAGCGGGGCCGTCAGGGGCCGCCGGAGCGGCTGTCCGGTGGGCGGGAAACTCCGGCGAAACGGTTCGCCGGTCAACGAGGGTCTTCGGCGAGAGGAAGAGACGCAGTGACGGTCTGGTCGGGAACATGGGTCGCGGAACGGCTCGGCGTCGGCCTCGAAGGAGACGGGCGGCTGCGCTCGCTCCTGGGGCTCGCCCTCCGCCGCAACCCCCGACGGGCCCATCTGCTCGTCTCGAACGTCCTGGGCAAGCACATCCCCCAGTCGCCCGCCGTCGTGTACGAGGCCGGGCGCGGTCTCGGGGCACGGGTCCGCGCGCTCCTCGGCGACGAGACCGCGGCCCGCTCGGTCGTCCTCGGTTACGCGGAGACGGCGACCGGCCTCGGCCACTCGGTCGCCGACGGCGTCCGGCTCGCGCCCTACCTCCACTCCACCCGCCGCCCGGTCGACGGCGTTCCCCGCGCGGGCGGCTTCGAGGAGTCCCACTCCCACGCCACCTCGCACCTCCTCCTGCCCGAGGACACCGGGCTGCTGGCGGCCACGGGCGCGCTGATCCTCGTGGACGACGAGTTCTCCACCGGCAACACCGTCTTGAACACGATCCGCGCCCTCCACGAGCGCTACCCGCGGGACCACTACGTGATCGTCGCCCTCGTCGACATGCGCTCCCCGGAGGACCGGGGCCGGCTGGAGTCCTTCGCGGCGGAGATCGGCGCACGGATCGACCTGATCGCCCTCGCCTCGGGGACGGTACGCCTCCCGGACGGCGTGTTGGAGAAGGGCCAGGCCCTCGTCGCGGAGCACGAGGCGTCCCCGCCGCGCGAGGAAACCCCCGGCAGCCCGCCGGTACGCCCCACAGGGCCTGCGCATTCCGCGGACCCCGCGGACCCCGCAGGCCCTGCGCGCCCGACGGGTGCCGAGCACCCCACAGACCCTGTGCGTCTCGCGGAAACCACCGGCGCTATGCAGACCGCAGGAACCACAGCGATCACAGGGGTCGCAGGGCTCACGGAGCCGACAGACCCCACTGTCCTTGTCGCTCCTGTCGCCCCCGTCTCCCGCGTCGAGCTGTCGTGGCCCCCCGGCGTACCCGACGGCGGACGCCACGGCTTCCTGCCCGGACACCGGGAGCGGCTGGAGAGCGCCCTGCCCGCGATGGCCGGCCGGATCGCCGACGCCCTCGAACCGGGAGCCCGCCGCGTCCTCGTCCTCGGCTCCGAGGAACTGATGTACGCGCCCCTGCGCCTCGGCACCCAGCTGGAACAGCTCATCGACGCCGAGGTCCGCTACTCCACCACCACCCGCTCGCCCGTCCTCGCCGTCGACGACCCGGGCTACGCCATCCGCACCCGGATCGCCTTCCCCGCCCACGACGCCCCCGCCGAGGGACCGGGCGAGCGGTACGCCTACAACGTCGCCGGCGCCGGGTTCGACGCCGTCGTCGCCGTCGTCGACTCCACCGCCGACACCCCCGAACTGCACGCCCCCGACGGCCTGCTGGCACAGCTCGCCGCCCACACCCGGCACCTGCTGCTGGCCGTCGTCCCCAGCCACATACCGCGAAAGGCCCCCATGGCGTCCACGGCCCCCGAGCCGCCCGAACTGCCCGAGCCGCTGCGCGGCCCCGCGTTCTCCTCGTACGCGCCCGACGACGTCGGCTGGCTGCTCCAGGACCTGTCCGACGCCGAGCTGGAGGCCCCCACCGAGGAGCGCGAGGAGGCGATCCAGAGCGGCGGCGCGCACTACGCCGAGTCACTGCCGGTGGAGTACCAGCCCAGCGCCGAGTACCAGCGGCTCTTCCAGCGGGCGCTCGCCGAATCCGCCGCCCGTATCGCCCGCGCCGTCGGCACCGTCACCGAGACCGTGCTCGCCGAGCGGTCCTCCCGGCCCGTCCTCGTCTCCCTCGCCCGCGCCGGCACGCCCGTCGGCGTACTGATGCGCCGCTGGGCACAGCAACGACACGGCCTGGACCTGCCGCACTACGCCGTGTCCATCGTCCGGGGCCGGGGCATCGACGCCAACGCGCTGCGCTGGCTCCAGCGGCACCACGACCCGGCCGACGTCGTCTTCGTCGACGGCTGGACCGGCAAGGGCGCGATCACCCGCGAACTCGCCGACGCCCTCGCGGCCTGCGACGACCTCACCGGTTTCGACCCGTCGATCGCCGTGCTCGCCGACCCCGGCGGCTGCGTCAGCACCTACGGCACCCGCGAGGACTTCCTGATCCCCTCCGCCTGCCTCAACTCCACGGTGTCCGGCCTGATATCGCGTACGGTCCTGCGCGCCGACCTCGTCGGGCCGCACGACTACCACGGCGGCAAGTTCTACCGCGAACTGGCCGGAGCGGATGTCTCGAACGACTTCCTCGACACCGTCGCCGCCCGCTTCGGCGAGGTGACGGCGGCCGTGGACGCCGACGTCAAGGAACTGCTCTCGGCCGACCGCGCCCCCACCTGGGAGGGCTGGGCCGCCGTCGAGCGGATCAGCGAGGAGTACGGCATCCACGACGTCAACCTGGTCAAGCCGGGCGTCGGGGAGACCACCCGCGTCCTGCTGCGCCGCGTCCCCTGGAAGATCCTCGCCCGCGCCGGAGCCGGAGCCGACCTCGACCATGTGCGCCTGCTCGCCGAACAGCGCGGCGTCCCCGTCGAGGAGGTCGGGGAACTCCCGTACAGCTGCGTCGGGTTGATCCACCCCCAGTACACGCGGGGCGCGACCGGCGCCGACGGCAGGGCGGTGACCGCGCTGTGAGCACGCTCGTCGCCAGTGATCTGGACCGTACGCTGATCTACTCCGCCGGAGCCCTCCACCTCACCACGCCCGACGCGGAGTCCCCACGGCTGCTCTGTGTGGAGGTGTACCAGTCCAAGCCGTTGTCGTACCTCACCGAGACGGCGGCCGGGCTGCTGCCCCGGCTGGCCGCCGAGACCGTCTTCGTGCCGACCACCACCCGGACCCGCGAGCAGTACGGGCGTATCCGCCTCCCCGGCCCCGCACCGCGGTTCGCGGTCTGCGCCAACGGCGGCCACATCCTCGTCGACGGCGTCTCGGACCCGCACTGGCGGCGCCGGGTCGCCGCCCGCCTCGCCGACGAGTGCGCCTCGCTCGACGAGGTGCGCGCCCATCTGATCGCCGTCGCCGACCCCGCGTGGCTGCTCAAGGAGCGCGTCGCCGAGGAACTGTTCGCGTATCTCGTCGTCGACCGCGCCCTGCTGCCCGAGGACTGGCTCAAGGAACTCGCCGACTGGGCCGACGGCCGCGGCTGGTCCGTCTCGCTCCAGGGCCGCAAGGTGTACGCCGTGCCGAAGCCGCTCACCAAGAGCGCGGCGGTCCGCGAGGTCGCCCACCGTGCCGGAACGGACCGGATCCTCGCGGCCGGCGACTCGCTCCTCGACGCCGATCTCCTGGAGGCCGCCGACCGGGGCTGGCGTCCGGGCCACGGCGAACTCGCCGACGTCGGCTGGAGCGCGCCCCATGTGGTGTCGCTGGAGGAGCGCGGTGTCGCGGCGGGGGAGGAGATCCTGCGCAGGTTCCTCGTGGAGCGGTAGCGGTAAACGGGACCGGTACTGGGATCGGGACCGGGGGCGCTGGGGCGCTGGGGCGGACGGGCGGACGGGGTGCGGTGGACCGCGTGCGGCGGACGGGCCGGGCAGGAGGTCCGGCGAGTCGGCCGCGTACGCGCCGCGGACGTCCGTCGGTGGACGGGGCCGGGCTCACAGGGAGACGCGGCGGCGCGACCCGTGCGCGTCCGTCACGCCCTGCGCCTGCCCGTGCCCGCCTTCCGCAGCCGTACGACCACGAACGCCGCCACGGCGAGCACCGCCGCCACGAGCACGCCCCGCGAGTAGGTGGAGACGTAGCCCGCCACCGACTCCCAGTTCTCCCCGAGCGCGTAGCCGGCGAGCACGAAGACCGTGTTCCAGATCGCGCTGCCGAGCGTCGTCAGGGTCAGGAACAGCGACAGCGGCATCCGCTCGACCCCCGCCGGAATGGAGATCAGTGAGCGGAAGATCGGGATCATCCGCC
Source organism: Streptomyces sp. NPDC004838 (assembly GCF_053600955.1). Lineage (NCBI taxonomy): Bacteria > Bacillati > Actinomycetota > Actinomycetes > Kitasatosporales > Streptomycetaceae > Streptomyces > Streptomyces sp. NPDC004838. The sequence continues at coordinate 47,955 of NZ_JBSGAW010000002.1, forward strand.
CGAAGAACACGGCCTTCGCGCCATGCCTGGCGAACCATGCCTCCGTGCGCTCGATGTCCGAGACCTTCAGCAGGGGCAACTTCGCCGCGATCGCGACCGTACGCTCCCGGCCGAGCAGCGCCCCCACCCCGTACAGCGCGAGCGCGCCGACGACGGAGCCGATCGTCGTCCACAGCAGCGCCGCGAGCAGATTCATCTGTCCCGCGCTCGAAGCGAAGCCCGCCAGCGGCAGAATCACCTCGCTGGGCAGCGGTGGGAACAGATTCTCCAGAGCGATGGCGATGCCCGCGCCGGGGGCTCCGAGAGTGTCCATCAGGCTGTTGATCCAGCCGGGCGCGCTGCTCTCGACGCCCGCGGCCGAAGCCGCCGCGCTGTTCATGGAGGTGACGATCATATGGTTCATGTGTACCACGCTAGGAAAAATCGCCTGAAGGAAAACTGAAGCCCGCCGCACGCAATCCTGCGGTTCACCGCAGTGTGCGCGGACCGGCCGACCCGTTAGCGTGCCGAGGCATGAAGGCGGACACGAAGGCGGATGTGAAGGCGGACACAAGGGCGGGAGCCGCGGTTGACGCGGTGGGCGCGGTGGGCGGCGGTGCCGTGGACGGGACGGCGCCGAGCCCGGCCAAGGCCGCCGTGGTGCGCGGCGCCCGGTACACGGCCGGTCTGGCCGCCGGATCGGTCACCGCCCTCGTCGAACTGCTCCTGGCCCTGCCCGCGGCCCTGGCGCTGCTCTCCGTCCTCGCCTGGCCGCGCGGCCGGCGCGCCCTGCTGCGCCCCCTGGGCGCGCTCGCGGTCATGATCACCGACATCGAGCGGCGCAGACTCGGCCGCTTCCTCGGGACGCCCACCCCCGCCACCGTCGAAGCCGCCGGCGCCGCCCGCTACACCGCCGCCCGGATACCGCTGGGCCTGCTCGGCGGGCTGATCCTGTCCTGTCTCCTCATCGGCCTGTCCTGGACGCTGTTCGCGCTCTTCGGCTGGATCTTCGTCCCCATCGACTATCCGGCGGCGGTCGCCGCCACCGGCCTCCTCGGGATCTTCATCGTCGTCCTCTGCGCTCAGGGCGTGTACGGCACGGTCCTGCTGGAAGGCCGGCTGGCCCGGCACTTCCTCGGCCCGAGCCACCACGAGGCACTGGAACGGCGCATCGCGCAGCTGGCGACCAGCCGCTCGGAGGTGATGGACGCGGTCGACGGCGAGCGCCGCCGTATCGAGCGCGATCTGCACGACGGCGTACAGCAGCGACTCGTCGCCCTCGGGATGCTCCTGGGCCGAGCCCGCCGCAGCCGCGACCCCGAGCGCGCCGATCAGCTCATCCTCCAGGCCCATGAGGAGAGCCGCCTCGCCCTGGCAGAGCTGCGCGAAGCGGCCTGGCGGGTCTATCCGACGGTGCTGGACGAGGCCGGACTGCACGCGGCCCTGGAGACGGTCGCCGAACGCACCCACCTGCCCGTACGCCTGGAGTACGCCGTGGAGCCGCCGCCCGCGCGACAGGTCGAGACGGTGGCGTACTTCGTCGTCTCCGAGGCCGTCACCAATGTGGTCAAACACTCGGGAGCCACCCGGATCACCGTGACGCTGCGCCGCGACGGCGGGACGCTGCGGCTGAGCGTCGAGGACGACGGCTCGGGCGGCGCGGACCCCGCCGGAAGCGGGCTCACCGGGCTGGCGAGCCGGGTCGCCGCGCTCGACGGCCACTTCGCGGTGCACAGCCCGTCCGGCGGGCCCACCACGATCACCGCGGAGCTGCCATGCGCGTAATCCTCGCCGAGGACTCGACCCTGCTGAGGGAGGGGCTCGTACGGCTGCTCGCGGAGGAGGGCCATGAGGTCCTGGCGGCGGTCGGCGACGGCGCGCGGCTGGTGGAGGCGGTGGAGCGGGAGCGTCCGGACGCGGTGGTCGCCGATGTCAGAATGCCCCCGACCCACACCGACGAGGGCCTGCGCGCCGCCCTGGAGATCCGCCGCCGCTGGCCGGAGGTGGGGGTGCTGGTGCTCTCGCAGTACGTGGAGAAGCGCTACGCGACCGAACTGCTCGCCGGCGAATCGGAGGGCGTCGGCTACCTGCTGAAGGACCGCGTGGTCCAGGTGGACGAGTTCCTCGACGCGCTGGAGCGGGTGGGGGAGGGGCGGGCCGCCTTCGACCCGGAGGTCGTACGCCGGCTCCTCGCCCGCAGCACGCGCGCGGACCCGCTCTCCCGGCTGACGGCGCGTGAGCGGGAGGTCCTCGCACAGATGGCGCAGGGCCACGCGAACGGGGTGATCGCGAAGCGGCTCCATGTGTCACAGAGCGCCGTCGAGAAACACATCAACGCGATCTTCGACAAGCTGGGGCTGACGAGGACGGCGGGCTACTCCCGGAGGGTGGTGGCGGTACTCCGCTACCTGGGCTCCTGACCGCCGGGGCGACCGGGCTCGGATTTCCGGAACCAACCTGGGCCGGGCGGCCTGGCGGCCGGGCCGGGGGTCCGCGCGGCCCAGCGCGGAGTCTCCGCGAGCCCGGATCCGCCGTTCAGCGGCCCGTCAGCCGCAGCAGCCACCACCGCAACAGCCGCCGCCTCCGCCACCACCGCCGCTGGGCGCGGGGCCCGCGGAGCCGGACCTGGCGCTCGCACCGCCGACGGCGACGGCCGAGAGCAGCTTGACCGTGTCGCCGTGCCCGGCGGGGCAGCTCGCGGGATCGGACGACCGGGCCATCGGCCGGTCCACTTCGAAGGTGTCGTCGCAGCTGCGGCAGCGGTACTCGTAACGGGGCATGCGGGTAAGGCTACGGGTTCCCCTGAGGTTCGCGCGCCTGCTGCTCACGAGCCGCCTCATCGGGATGGCGGGCCCGCCAGTACGGATTGTCATGGGGGAGCGTCGAGCTGACCCTTCCGTACATCCCGAAGAACATCAGCAGCAGGCCCACGACAAAGCTGAACAGCACGTTCTGGATGTGGAACGCGAGCGGGTTGAAGCTGGTGTCCAGCAGGGCGAGGTTGATGAAGCCGCTGCCGATGAAGGCGACTCCGAGCACCATGTTCAGCGTCGAGGCGAAATTGCCTCCGACGACCATCCCGGCGAGGAGGAGCCCACCGACGCAGAGGGAGAGGACGCTGAGCGCGCCATTGGTGTTGAGGCCGATGACGGTGTCGCCCGCGGTGCTGAAGAAGCCGATCTTGTTGATCAGTCCCAGAATGCCGAAGGCGATCAGGAACAGGCCCATCAGCCCGGCGCCGACACGGTAGACACGGCTGAGACGGTGATCGACGGGGAGATGCTCGTCCAGCTTGACGCGCTCGCGGTGCACGGCACGCTCGGCATGGGATTTTCTGCTGTGCAGTACGTGTGCGGCCATGTCCGGCCTCCTCGGGGACGTACTCGTACCAACCAGCATCCGCCTGTCCCCGCCCCGGTTCAAATCACCGGGCCCGCGGCCGGGCGGCGGGGGCCGGAACCCGAGACGGCCGAAGCCCTCATCAGGTCGCTCCGGCGCCCCGCTCTTCCCTGATCTGCTCGACGACACGGGCGGCGGTGCGCCGGACGGCCTCCGTCTCGTTGAGGAACCGCCAGTAGTCGGGGTGCCGGCCTTCCAACGCCGCTACGGCCCGGTCCAGCCGGGCGACCGCGTCGTCGAGCGGCCGGGCATGACGGGGGTCCGGGGTGTGACGGCCGGCCATGGCGAGCCGCTGGGCGTCCCGTACGGCGAACCGGGTGCGGTCGATCTCCTGCTGCGGATCCTTGGCGACCGCGTTGAGCCGCTGGAGCCGGTCACCGGCCGCGGAGACGGCTTCGTCGGTGGTGTTGAGCAGGGCGCGCACGGTCCCGAGGAGGGCCGTCGCATCGGCCCAGCGCTGTTCGTCACGGGCCTTGCCCGCTTCCTTCAGCTTCTCCTCCGCCTGGCGCACACTGTCTGCGGCCTGCTCGGGAACGGGCTGGAGGTCCTGCCAGCAGGCGGCGGAGAAACGCCGCCGCAACTCGCTGAGGACCGGCTCGACCGATCCGGCACGGGTGGTGAGGGCCTGGGCACGGGTACGGAGGGAGACCAGGCGCCTGTCGATCTCCTCGGCGCGCTGGGGGAGCCGCTCCGCCTCGGCCCGTACGGCTTCGGCGTCGCGCAGGACGCGGTCGGCCCGCTGGAGGGTCTCGGCGACTCCGTGCTGTCCGGCGCCCTGGTTGAGCCTGGTCAGCTCGGGGCCGAGGGCGGCCAGCCGGGCGGCGAGGTCGTCGGCCCGCATGCCGGAGCCGCGCGCCGTGTCGAGAGCGTTGCTCGCGGCGAGGAGCGCCGCCCGCGCCCGCTCCACGGCGGGTGCGAGCCGGGCGAGCTGGGTCTCCGCCTTGTCGAGCAGCGGCCCGAGCCCGTCCCCGAACCGGTCCAGCTCCGCCTTCACCCGTACCAGCTCGTCCTTGGCCCGGTTCAGCTCACCCCGCGCGCGGGAGGCGACGGACGCCTCCAGATCGTCGCGGTCGAGGTCATGCGTGTCCACCGCGGTGATGTACGTCTGGCTCGCCTCGTCGATCCGCCGTCCGAGCGCCGCGAACCCGTCCACGGCCCGGCGCGCCTCCGGCGAACTGTCCACCGCCGTGATCGTCTCGATCGAGATCCGCAGATCCCGCTGGGCGGTGTCCAACTCGTAGAAAGCCGCGGCGGCGGCGTCCTTCGCCGCCTGCGCGTCGGCCCGCTGGCTCTCTCCCCGGCCGCCGAACCAGCGCCGGGTCCCGCCCCCGGGGAACGTCCCCGACAACGTGGCGACGAGCAACGGCACAGGCGACAGCACCAGTGCGAGGACATCCCGGACGGCACTCGCTTTCGCGCTTGCGTGCGGCCGCGTGTGTGTCGCCGTCACATCCCTCTCCCGTGCTGTGTCGCCGTACCCGGTTCATTCTCCCACCTGGTACCGACGAACACACGGGTCGAAAGGTTCGCGGTTCACCGATCTCCGTACGGCTGCCGGGCCCGCATGGCCCCTGCCCTCCGCGCTCCCGCGCGCCTGCTCCCCTCCCACTCCGGGCCGTTCAACGCCCCGCCGGGGCCGCGCCCGCCGCCCGCCCCGCTCCGTGCCGCCCCACGCGCTGCGTGGTCAGTGCCAGGCGTGGCACCTGGTCCGTACTCGCCCCCGCCTGGTCCGGTCTGTGCTCGGCCCCGGTCCGGTCCGATCCGGTCCGCGTCTACTCCGCGCCCCGTACGGTCACATCCCCGTTCTCGCTCCGGGCGATCACCACATGCGGGGCGGACTCGTCCCGTGGCACGTCCACGTCGACCGACCCGTTGTCGGTCTCCGCGGTGACGGCGTACGGAGCCTTCTCGCGAGCCAGCTCGACGGTGACCTTCCCGTTGTCGCTCGTGGCCTCGATCCGCTCGGCGGCGGTTCCCGCCTTCAGACCGATCCGTACCTTCCCGTTCTGCGAACTCGCCTTCAGGTGCCTCACCGTTACGTCATCGGTGGTCAGGCGGCCGTTGTCCGCCGCGAGATCCAGCTCTCCGGTGGTCTCCCGGACATCCACATCCCCGTTGCCCGACCGGATCTTCAACGGCTGCCCGAACCCGGACGCGGTGACGTCCCCGTTCTCACTGTTCACGCTGACGCTCACGTCCCGAGGCACCTTCACGGTGTGCCGCCCCTCGCAGTCACTCATGACCGCCTCGCACGACAGCCGCAGCGTGAGCTTGCCCCCCTCCAGCTTCCAGGACTTCTCCGGCCCGCTCCCCGCGAACACCCACCCGTCGACCTGCCGCGTCACCTCCACCTCCCGCACATCGGCCGGCACGATCTCCAGCACGGAGTTGTCCGAATCGATCTCCAGGCTCTTCCCCTCCAGCGCGAACGACTTCCGCTCCTGGGGAGCCTCGTCCGCGTTCGCACTCCCACACCCGGTGAGCGCGAGCAGCACCGCACCCCCACCCCCGATCAGCGCGAGCGCGCGCCCGGCACGCCTCCCCGCGGAACGCGAGCCCGCGGGAGCCGAGCCTGTGGCATGCGTACCGGTGCGACGGGCGGTGCTCATGGTGATCGTTCCCTCTGCCGTGTCTGTCCCTGCTCGATCTGCGGGTGTGCCTTCACGCTATGGGCCGCCGGGCACCCCGTACGATCCGGTCGGCCACCGGTTCTGAGGTGGGGATATCCCCACCTTCCCCGCCCACCGAGCCCCAGCCCCGGGCCCGCAGGGCGGGGGAAGCGGGTTTGCGGGGCAGGGCCATCGGCCATGTAGGCTGTTCTCTCATCTACGGGTGCGTAGCTCAGCGGTAGAGCGCTGCCCTTACAAGGCAGATGTCGGCGGTTCGAAACCGTCCGCGCCCACGTGGCTGACCAGCAGCGGAGCCCCCTACCAAGATCGGTAGGGGGCTCCGCTGTGATCGTTTAGGAGAAATTTGGGAGATCAACTCCGGCAAGGAGCTATCCCGCCCCGGCGGGAACAATCGCCTGGCCGCGCCTCCAGCGCTCTTCCAGGCAGTCCAGACGATGCCGCCGCATCTCCGGCGTCACATGCTCGTACACGCCCTCAATGTCCTTCGGGACCCACCCCATTGTCGCGAACCGCAGAGCCCTGTCCACCCGGTCCTCCTTCATCCACGTGTCGTGCGTATGCCGCGCCCCGCGCATCGTGAACCCCGACAGGATCGGCACCCACGCCTCCCGGCCTGCAAACCCACGCTTCCGGGGTATCGCCTCCCGCCCGTCCGCCGCCGGCCTCAGTACCCGGCCGAAGTTCCCGCGCCGCCACCAGTCGCCGCTCGGTGTGGTGAACGGATGGTCGTACGGCCACGACTCGATGTGTGCGCCGATGAGCTTCACGAGGAACGGGGGCACGTCGATCTCCCGCGCGCTGTAATCGTTCTTCGGAGGGCCGAGGTACAGCTTCACGATGGCCGTGGGGACCTTGCGGCGCTTCGCCTTCCAGCCTTTCTCACGGCACACTTCCAGCCGCGCATCCTCCGCGGCGTGCCATGCCGCAAGTCCCTCGTCGTCCAGCTCGAACTCATCCTCGTGGAGAGCCCCGATGAGCGGGTCAATGCGGATGACGTGACGGGTGAACTGCCGTCCGCCCGCTCGATCCACTCGCTTGATCAGGCAGTTGTCCTTGTGAAGCCCGGTCAACTCGCCCCACCGCGGCCCCAGGTAGCAGTCGGCCAGTGCCATCAGGCCGTGCACGCCACCGAGCCGCTGGTACAGGAGGTGCGCCTCGTCCGGCTGGGCCCAGACCTCTTCCTTGGCGGACGCGGGGGAGTGGCTGTTGATGGCAATCTTCCGCCCGTACAGCTTGTTCGCGGCGATGTACCCGGCGTCCTCCGCACCGGTCAGGATGCTGCTCAAGAGACTGCGAGCCTGTCCGACCGTGACTGCGTCATGGGAACCGTGAGGCTTCGCGGCCTTCGTCGCCCACGCCTTCACCGTGAACACGTTGTTGACCTCTACCAGAGGCGTGAACTCGAAGGCGGGCAGAAGGATCTTGTCGAGGAGATGTCGACGCTTGGTGACGGTACCGGGTCGCGGTTTGTTCGCGCCCTTCCAGATCTCGACCCATTCGCCGAAATTGGTCTGAGCCTTTGCGGGATCTATCCAGACGCCCGCGCTTATCGCGGCCTCCTGCGCATTCCCCCAGTTCTCTGCGATCTTCTTGGTGGGGAATCCGGGCTCGCTGCCGTACGTTCCGTCTGGCAGTTTGTACCGGGCGCGCCAAGTGAATTGCTTGGTCTGTTTCCCGTTTTTGACCTTGAAGACTTTTTCGGCGTAGGCCATGGATCATCCTCCGTCGCGTCGCCTCCATGTCTCGGCTCGCCAGACGAGGTGGTCCTCCCACGCCTGCGCACCTGCGGAGGTGATCGCGTACTCATCGAAAAGTATGGTGACAGCGTCGAGATCGTCCTCGATCAGGACCCGCGTGCCTGGGGGCAGAGACACCCGCAGGACCTGGATTTTGGGCGGGGCCACGGCTTCCAGTCGACCCCTGTTGGCCTGCGCCCACCGCTGTGCCTCGATGGTGAACGCGGCGGAGACGTCGTCGGCTGTGGCGGCTGGCATGTCGTCGGGATTGAATGTGGCGACCATTTCGGAAAGGACCCAATTCCGGTCTGCCGTCATGATGTATCTGTCGTCCACGGCCAGTGACCCGGACGGCACCCTGTGGTCGCGCAGCACTATCACGCGCATAGCCAGCCCCCTCTATGCAAGGTGGCCCCCTCGATGAGGGAAACATGCAACCACAGTGTGCGCGGATTGTGCAGGGGCTGCACCAAAATGACGAACGATCAACTCCCTTCGGGCGGCTCTTCATTCTCCAACTGCCTTAGCACGCGCCGACGTTGACGCCATGCGCGCATGAATTCCTTGATCTCGTCAGCCGAGGCCCCCTCCGGGCCGATTGCCACGACGACGATGCGGCTCGACCCGTCCTCGGTGAGGTCGTAGACCCCGTGGTCGAGGATCTCGCCCTCGGACAGCTCGGCACGAAGCACAGCAGGCAGTCGAGGCTCCGCGACCGCCGCCCCCTCTTCGGCCGGCGCTTCCGAGACGTAGACCGGATCCCCGCCGACGAGCACGGCCTCAGTGGATCCATCAGCCCACCCGACGATGCGTGCGTAGCTGCGCATCGTGCCGGTGATCTTGGCGCGGTCGTCGCCCCGCTCGATGGACTGGATGGGTGTGCGGGTGACGCCGATACGTTCCGCGATCTGCACCTGAGTCAGGCTGATCGCGTCGCGCGCAGCGGCCAGCTTCCGCCCGAGCCGTACCCAGTCCTTGGTCATGGCTCACCATCATGCCTCACCTACATGCAACCGGGGAGCCGACATCCGGCCTTGTGACCAGCCGGTTTGGCTCACAAAGCGTGCCTGATGGTTGCACGCGTGCCACTCCAGTACGCCCGACCGCACCCGTAAAGCTCTGAAAGAGTGCCCCTAAAGCGCTCCAAGTGCTTGCGCGATGCTCTCTGCGAGGCTAGCTTCAGAGCGTGAAACCGAACGGCACTGCAATCAGGGCACTCCGTACGGCTCGGAAAACGGGCCTGCGCGCTCTCTCTCGGCACACCGGGCTCGATCGGGGCTATCTGTCCCGGCTCGAACGCGGGCTCGCCGGAGCCAGCGATCGGACCGTAGAGCGCATCGCTCACGCCCTCGAAGTGCCGGTCGCAGCCATCACCCATGAGGAGATCCCGTGAGCAACAGCCCGACGGCGCTGGAGCCGGTTCTGTCGGCCGCCGAGGCGGAAGAGCGCCATTACACGCCGGAAGAGGCAGCCGCGCTGCGCCTGGTCCCGATCGGCGCGCGAATGATCCGCAAGCTCGCCTACGCCCGGCAGATCCCGCACGTGAACAACCGCAAGGCGATCACGCTCCAGCTCCGGCACTGCCGAGCCATCAACGAGATGTACCAGGTCGAGCCGTTCACGAAGCCCGCCGCCTGACGTAGTTCGGAGCCGCCCGGACCTGCCCGTCCGCAGCGACCCCTGCGCATCACCCACCCCATCCGATCCACATCCGATCGAGAGGAGGGGGACGCATGTCCCCATCATCCCCTGAGCCGCGCGAGGTCGTGAAGCTCGACCTGTCCGCCGGTTCGATTCACACGGTCCTGGTCGACGGGCAGCCGCACGTCGTGCTGCGCCCCGCCGTCGAGGACCTCGGGCTGGACTACTCCACCCAGCTCGCGAAGCTGCGGAAGCGGTCGTGGGCAGTCGTGGGTCAGAGCCCCACAACTGGTGCCGACGGCAAGACGTACGAGATGAAGGTCGTCCCGGTCCGTACGTTCCTGATGCTGCTGGCGACGATCAACGAGAACCGCGTCGCCGAGTCCGTCCGCCCGACCCTGGTCGCGTTCCAGAACGAGACTGCGGACGCGATCGAGGCGTACTGGACGCGGGGCGGTGCGATCAACCCGCGCGCCGGCGTCGAGGAGATCGCGGAGCTGCGGCACCAGCTGGACGACGCGGAGCGTGCGCGTACGGCTGAGGCCCGCCTGTCGGCGATGGGCGTGGCGAAGCAGTTCGGCCTCGTGAACCCGTCGTACATCGAGGCGATGGCCCGGCATGAGCTGGCGCGGATGACCGGTACGGAGCCGGACATCGACCCGCTGGACGTGACGATCACCTGTGAGGACTTCCTGACCGAGGCCGGTGTCTCGAAGGGTCAGATGCGGTCGGCGCGGACCCGGCTGGGGAAGACGGTGGCGGCGCTGTATCGGGCTCGGTATGAGCGGGACCCGCAGAAGATCAGCCGTCCGGTCGACGGGGTGTTCCGGGACGTGGCCGTGTACACGCAGCGCGACGTCGATCTGTTCGACAAGGCGTGGTCGGAGCTCGCGCGGCATTACGACGTGCAGTCCGTGATCGCGCTGGGCGGTGTGGCATGACGACGCCGATTGAGCTGTCGTTCGTGGAGGCCGAGCGGCTGCGGGTTCGTGGCCGTCAGGCTGTCGAGACGGAGAGCTGCGTGTACGGCCTGCCGATCCCGGGCCTGACCGCTGACTACGACGCGGTCCGTATCCGCTCCACCGACACCGGGGTGCTGGCCAGGTGGCTGGAGGTGCGCGGCGGCACGGTCACCGTCACCGAGGCAGGCGACAGGTTCCAGGTGTGGACGCTGCGCACCGGGACGCTCGCCGAGCCGGGGTGGCCGTCGGTGCTGGTGCTGGTCTCCGTACTGGTGCCGTGGGATGAGCCGGTGCTGGAGGAGATCCGCGACGCGATGTCCGCTGCCGCTGCTGCTGAGGGGGTGGCGGTGTGAGCACGCTGAAGGATCAGGCTGCCGCCGTCCACGTTCTGTCGCGGCTAGTGGAGGCGTACCCGTATCTGCCGGGCGGGTCTCTCCACATCTCGGAGGTCTATCCGGACCGGGTGTCCGTGATGGTCGAGCTGGAGGGCCTGGAGGCGTGGCGGACGGCGCTGCGCGTGGCTCCGGAGGACGTCAGGCCGGGGACCTCCGCCGACGTCCGTCCGCACTTGGAGATCTCCGCGCCGGTGGACGGTGTGACCGTCTCCGTGTGGGCGATGGGTGTGCCGTATGCCGAGGCTGCGGGCGGTGTGTCGTGAGTACCCGGATCAGCGAGTGCGGCTACTGCGGCGAGACGCAGTTCACCGGCTGGTACAGCAAGAGTGCCCCGCGCGACCGGTACGGGCGTATCGATCGCGACTACCTCGACAGCGAGCCCGTTGCGTACTGCTCGGAGGAGCACCGCGACGCGGCGGACAGCGAGCGTGCGTCGCGTGAGGAGACGGCGCGCGCCGTGGAGGCTCAGGGTGCGCTGCCGGTGCCGTTGGGGCACGCGGGCCCGGGGGACGGGCCGCGCCGTACGCCTGCCGAGGTCCGCCTGGATGAGTATCTGAGCCGTCCGGTGGTTCGTCGTGGCTGCGGCTGCATGACCTCGGTGGCGCTCGGTCAGATCGCGGTCGAACTGCGGGCCGAGCTGGAGCGTCTGCGGGCTCGGGTGGCTGAACTTCGGGCGCATGCCGATTTCCGGATGCGGGACATTCAGCGTCTGCGGGACCGGGTGGCGCAGTTCGAGTCCCTCGATCTCGGTGCTGTCGATGGCAGGGTCTCGGCGGTGTGTTCCGACGGGGCGCACCCGACGTGGCTGCGGGCGGTCGACGACCGGCGGGGCTGCCCGTGGTGCCGGGTGTCCGAGCTGGAGGCGTTGACGCCCACGCCGATCCAGACGTGCCGGGCATGCGGTGCGGGCTACTACTACGGCAAGCCGTGCTCGGTGTGCACCTACAAGGCGCAGGTCGCCGCCGCCGTGGCCCGCGCGGATGAGTTCGGCGAGCTGAAGGCGGACGCTGCTCGGCTGGAGGCTCGGGCGGCTGGGGAGACGGAGACGGATCCGGGGCGGCGGGCCGCGCGACGGATGCTCGCTGACCGGCAGTCCGGGCCGGTGGCGCTCGTCGAGCCGCAGGGGTGCGGAGTGTGCGGCATCCCCAAGCGGGGGCACGCCCGGCAGTGGACGGAGGCCGCCGGGACGCACTCCTGGCAGCAGCCCACGGACGACCAAGTCCTGACCCGGATGCGGGCCCGCCGTGCTGCGCGCAAGGGCGGTGAGCCGTCGTGAGCGTTGTTCGTGACCAGCTCCTGAGCCTGCTCCTCGCCTCGGCTGACCGGCACGCCCTCCCTCTGACCGTACGGCAGGTGCGCGCTCTCGCGGACGACGTGGCGGCCGAGTTCACCCCGCCCGCCGAGGTGCCCGCGCTGAGCCAGCGGCAGATGGCGGTGCTCGCCGGGATCGCTGCCGGTGAGTCCGTGGCTGAGACGGCGCGCCGCTTGGTCGTGTCGGAGTCGACGGTGAAATCCCATCGGGTGGCGCTGTACCGGGTGCTGGGTGTGGGTGCGGCTGGTGAGGCGGTGGCGCGGGCGGTCCGGTCCGGGCTGCTGCACATGCCGGTACCGGCGGGTGAGTCGTCGTGATGCATGCCGCGCTGTGGATTGTCGTGGCGGTGCTGCTGCTCGCCGCCGTCCGGGTGGCGATCGACCGGCTGCCGTCGCGCCCGGTCGACCCGGAGCCTCCTGCCAAGCCGGTGCTGGCGACGTGCATGCAGTGCCCGCGCCCGGTGCCGCCCGGCACGACCTGGTGCAGCTTTGTCTGCCGCTCGTACGACGACCGACACGACGACTCCCACCCCGGCGGTGACCGCGATGCCTGACCGCACCGACTACCTGCCCGATCCGGCTGAGGAGATGACGGCCGCCTGGGAGCAGGCGATGGCGGAGGACGGCCTGTGGGCTGCTCCGGGCCGCTGGCGCGCCACCCGTCCCACCACCGTTCCGGGCTCCGTGCCCGACACCGAGCCCCGGAGGGCCGCCGCATGACCGCCCGAGACGACCTGTACGCAGCGCTGGAGAAAGCCCGTCAGTACGCTGCCGACGCACTCGCCACGCCCGGTACACCCTTCCCGACGTGGCGGGTGATCATCACCGACAGCGAGTCCCCGGACGGCATCGCCCCCGTGTGCACCGCCCCCGGATCCCTGCACATGATCGACAGCCCGGACGATCCGGTCCGCGACGAGGGCGGCGTCTACGACTGCTGCCCCTGGCCGCAGATCGAGACGTGGTCGGTGCCGCTGGCCGCCTATCTGGTCGCGCTGCTGAACGCGGACGTCCCGTCGCAGCCGACCCGCGCCGATGTCCTGCGCGAGGCCGAGGCCCGGCTCCGCGCTCGGGCTGGGGAGCTGTCCGACCTTGCCGACGAGCGGATGAGCCGGGCCCTGGAGGAGCGGGCGCAGGAGTGGCACGACGCCGCCAACACCGTCGCCGCCCTGGCCGCCGAGCCCACCCCGCAGCCCGAGAACGGCCCGGAGCCGGAGGCCAGCCTCGACCGGCTCGCCGCCTGGATGCGACGGAGCCAGCACTGGCGGGGCGACCGGCTCGTCTCCGAACGGACGATCGGCCAGCGTGAGATCCGGCACCTGACCGGGATCCCGCTCACGAAGCCCGCTGAGCACGAGTACCAGTTCTGCGGCGCCGATCTGGGCCGTATGGAGTGGCCGTTCACCTGCTACCGGAGGGTGGCGCACGACGGCCCGTGCGGGCCGGTCCCGGACGAGGACCTGCCGCCCCGACCTGAGGCAGTCGTGCCCGCGCCGGGCACCCCGACAGGCGGTGACACCGCATGACGCCCCTGCTGCTCGACCTGTTCTCCTGCGCCGGCGGGGCCGCGGTGGGCTACCACCGGGCCGGTTTCGACGTCCACGGCTGCGACATCGCCCACCGCCCCCGCTACCCCTTCCCCTACCACCGGGGCGACGCCCTCGAACACCTCGCCCACCTGATCACCACCGGAGAGATCCGCCGGTACCGGCTCGTCCACGCGTCCCCGCCCTGCCAGCACGGATGCGCGCTCACCGTGGGCACCAACGCCTCCCAGGGATGGGGCGGTACGCACGTCGACCTCGTCGGCGCGACCCGGACCCTGCTGGACGCGACCGGTCTTCCGTACGTGATCGAGCAGCCGGGCGGCCGGGCCCCGATCCGCAAGGACCTGACCCTGTGCGGGGAACAGTTCGGGCTCGGAGTCCTGCGGCACCGCAACTTCGAGTTGGGCGGCTGGAGTACGGGGCAGCCGGCGCACCCCCGCCACCGGGGTCCTGTGCGCGGTTGGCGGCACGGTGCCTACCGCGACGGCCCCTACGTCGCCGCCTACGGAACCGGCGGCGGCAAGGCGACCGTCGCGGAGATGCAACAGGCCATGGGCATCGACTGGACCGACGTCCGCGAGGAACTCACCGAGGCGATCCCGCCCGCCTACACCGAGTGGATCGGGACGGCGTTCCTGACCGCCCGGCAGGAGGTGGCCGTATGACGACGACACCGCTGGCCGGGACCACCACCGTCCCGGCCGCCGGCCGACGGGTCACCCCCACCGGCCGCCTCATGCCTGGGGGTGACGAGTGATCGGCTCCCGCCGCCTGCGCGCACTCCTCGCCGCACTCAACCGCCGCCACCAAGCCCGTGTTCCGGCCGCACCCGACAACCAGCCCGGCATCGACGTCCACACCCTGTGGACCTGCCGCCGGATCGCCGCCACACCACCCCGGAAGGACACATGATCGCCACCGGAAGCGACGAGTACAGCGAACGGCTCGCCGAGCGCATCGGCCAGTTCATCATCGACGCCGACAGCAACAGCGCCCGCAGTCTCCAGAAGGCCATCGGCCCGTCCGAGGTAGGCGAGCCGTGCGAGCGGCAGCTCTCCTACAAGATCCTCGACTGGCCTGAAAGCAATACCGCACGGGATCCGATCGCGGCGATCATCGGCACCGGGTTCCACATGTGGATCGGCGAGAAGTTCGAAGCCCGCAACGAGTCGCTCGGCGGCAGCCGGTACAAGATCGAGGACCGGGTCACCGTCCGCGAGGGATACACCCCGCAGGCGACGCTCGCCGGGTCGGCGGACCTGTTCGACCGGATGCTCGCCGCGAACCTCGACTGGAAACTCGTCGGCCAGTCCTCCCTCGACAAGTACCGCCGCCAGGGCCCCGGGGACAAGTACCGCATCCAGGCCCACCTCTACGGCCTCGGCCAGGAGAACGCCGGCGAGACCGTGAACCGCGTCGTCATCGTCTTCATCGCCCGCTACCACGAGCTGCGCGTCCACGTCTGGTCCGAGCCGTACGACCGGACCATCGCCCTCGACGCGCTCGCCCGCCTCGACCGCATCCGAGACCGCGTCATGGACCTCGACCCGGAAGCCCACCCCCAGCGATGGGCCGACATCCCCACCCCGGAGAAGCCGAACTGCCGCTTCTGCCCCTGGCTCAAACCCGGCAGCACCGACCTCTCCCAAGGCTGCCCCGGAGCCCAGCCCGCGAACACGGGCGCCACCCTCCAGGCGTTGATCGCATGACTCTCGAAGAGCGCTTCTGGTCGAAGGTCAGCGGCGGCGATGTCGCGACCTGCTGGACATGGACTGCGGCCATCGCCCCGGACGGTTACGGCCGTTTCTGGGACGGCCGGCAGATGGCCATGGCCCACCGGATCGCTTTCGAGCTGATGCAGGCTCCGATCCCGGAGGGGCTGGTCCTTGACCACCTCTGCCGGACCACCACCTGCGTCAACCCCTGGCACCTGGAGCCGGTAGCGCACCAGGTGAACGTGGCCCGCGGGCACTTTCCGAACTCGGCGAAGACCACCTGCCCCCAGGGCCACCTCTACAGCGACGCGAATACCTATGTGTCGCCGCATGGACGACGGAACTGCCGGACCTGCAAGCGCAGCAAAGACGCCCGTCTCTACGCAGCCAAGAAGCACACCACCAAGGAGAAGCAGTCATGACCGTTCCCGCGCAGCACCAGGTCCCCAGTGCCGATGACTTTCTGATGGGCGGCGGCGTCACCTCCGCGAAGTTCCCCGCCATCGGCAACTCCGTCTCCGGGCGGATCACCGAGCGGCCCACCGTCGAGCAGCAGAAGGACTACACCACCGGCGAGGCCAAGTTCTGGGACGACGGATCGCCGCAGATGCAGCTCGTCGTCACCCTCGCCACCACCGAGCGCGACCCGGCCAACCCGGACGACGACGGGGCACGACGCCTCTACGTCAAGGGCCAGATGAAGACCGTGATCGCCCAGGCCGTCCGCGCCGCCGGAGCCCGCGGCCTGGAAGTCGGCGGCACCCTCACCGTCACCTACGTCCGCGACGGAGAGCGCAAGAACCCCCGCTTCAACGCACCGAAGAACTTCGACGCCACCTACACCCCCGCCGCCACCGTCGCGCTGAACACCCCCGACCCTGGTGTCCCGCAGGCGGCACCGGCGCAGCAGCAGTACACCGCGCCCCCCGCGCCTGCCCCGGCACCCGCCGCAACCGTCCCGGGTCTCACTGCGGAGCAGCTCCAGGCCGCCATGAACAACCCGGCGACCGCGGCACTGATCGCCCAGCAGCAAGCCGCAGCGGCTGCCCCGGGTGACGTCCCCGGGTTCTAACCCGCAATCCCCGCCTGTCGCCGCGCGCCCCTCCCTCCCCTGGCGCGGCGGCAGGCGGACCAACCAGCCCTCAGCAACACCGCCCGGGGCGGCCGGCCACCAGACCCCGCCCCGGGCGAGACACCCGTACCGCACGCGCAAGGAGAACCGTCATCTTGAGCGACACCACCCCGGACACCCTCGCCGCGGCACTCGCCCTGCACGCGGCCGGATGCTCCGTCGTCGCCGTCCGCACCGACGGATCCAAACGCCCTCAAGGCGCGTGGCAGCACCTCCAGACCACACGCCTCGAAGAACACCAGATCCACAGCCTCTTCGCCCACGGACACCCTGGGGTCGGTGTCATCTGCGGCGCTGTCTCCGGGGGACTGGAGATGCTGGAATTCGAAGGCCGCGCCGTCGACGAAGGAGTCCTCGACCAACTGGTCGAGATCCTCACCAACTCGGGCCTCGACCAGCTGTGGATGCGGATCGCCACCGGGTGGCTCGAACGCTCCCCCTCCGGCGGCCTCCACCTCCACTACCGCATCACTGGGGCCCCTGTCCCCGGGAACACCAAGCTCGCATCCCGCCCGGCCCGGGAGGACGAATACACCGAGGCGGAACGCGAACTCCTGGAGAAGCATCCGGGCAAGAAGATCATTCGAGGGCTCATCGAGACCCGCGGCGAAGGCGGCTTCGTTGTCACCGCGCCCTCGCACGGCCCGGTCCACGCCAGCGGCCGACCGTACGAACTCCTCGCCGGTGGCCCGGCGACGATGCCGACGATCAGCACCGACGAGCACAAGGCGCTGCACACCATCTGCCGCATGCTCAACACCGTCCCCACGGACGAGCCGCAGGCCACGACGCCTTCGGCACGCCCCGAACCCCTCGACGAGGCCGCGGCATTCCTCTTCTCCACCAACGACAGCCCCGCCACCGGCGGTATCACCCCCGGGGACGACTTCGAGCAGCGCACCGAATGGTCCGAAATCCTCGAACCCCACGGCTGGCGACGCCTCTTCACCAGCGGGCAGACCACCTACTGGCAGCGCCCCGGAAAGGACGGACGCGAACCCTCGGCAACCACCGGGCGCGCCATGGACCGCGACCGGCTCTACGTCTTCACCACGTCCACCGAGTTCGTTCCGGAACGCCCGTACACCAAGTTCGGTGCCCACACCCTCCTCAACCACGGAGGCGACCACACCGGCGCAGCGCGGGAGCTGCGCCGCCAGGGCTACGGAGCGCCCGCCCCGGAGCCCGTACGCCACCTCACCGCAGTACCCAGCCCGCGCCCGAGCACCGACGGAACGGCCGCCCTCAACATCGTCCAACACCCAGCCGCAGACCCCGACGGGCCGCAGACGTACACCCGCACCGACGACGGAAACGCACTCCGCCTCGTCGACGAACACGAGAGCGGCATCCGCTACTGCCCGCAGCGCAGTTGGCTCGTCTGGGACGGACACCGCTGGAAGTGGGACGAGACCGGAACTGTCTACGAACTGGCTCGCGTCATCGCCCGCGCACTGCCCAACGGCGAAGGAGAAGCGCAGCACCGGGCCCGCTCCCTGTCGGCCCGCGGCCTGGAATCCATGGTCAAGGTCGCCCGTACTGACCCCCGCATTGTCGCCCCGCTGGCCTCTCTCGACGCGAACCCCTGGGAACTCAATACACCGGCCGGGGTGGTCGACCTGCACACCGGGCAGCTCAGCGCCCCCGACCCGGCGTCGCTGCACACCCGCACCACCACGGTGGCCCCGGACTTCGAGAAGCCGGCCGAACGCTGGCTGAAGTTCCTCCACGACACGTTCCAAGGCGATTCCGAGACCATCACGTACGTTCAGCGACTCCTCGGAGTCTCACTCATCGGCACCGTGCTGGAGCAAATCCTGCCCTTCGCGTTCGGCGACGGAGCCAACGGGAAATCGACGCTCGCCGACACCGTCATGCGGATCATCGGAATCGGTGAGACGGGATACGCGATCTCCGCCCCGTCCGAGATGCTCCTCGCCTCTTCGCAGAACTCGCACCCGACCGAAATCGCTCGTCTCGCTGGCGCCCGCATGGTCGTCGCCTCGGAACTGGACGACGGTCAGCGGTTCGCCGAGGCCCGGATCAAACTCTTCACCGGACGCGACATCATCACCGGCCGGTTCATGCGCCAGGACTTCTTCTCCTTCGCACCCACCCACACCCTGTGGCTGCTCGGCAACCACAAGCCCGCAGTACGCACAGGTGGCCCCGCGTTCTGGCGACGCCTGCGCCTGGTGCCCTTCCTCCACACTGTCCCCGAGCACCTGCGAGACCCGCATCTCGAAGAGGTGCTCGTCGACGAGGAAGCCCCTTCCATCCTCGCGTGGCTGATCCGAGGAGCCGCGGACTACAACGCGCACGGGCTGAGCACGCCCGCGTCGGTCCAGGCCGCGACCGAGGCGTACCAGGGCGACCAGGACACCGTGGCCCGCTTTGTCGCCGACATGTGCACTCTCGGCACCCCTGGGGCCCTCGGAATGCAGACCCCCAGCGCTCACCTCCGCGGCGCCTACGAGACCTGGTGCCAGCAGGAAGGCGAAGAGAAGCCGGTCTCGGCGAAGAAGTTCGCTGCCCAGCTCCAGAAGCCACCGTTCAACGTCCAGTTGGACCGCAATAACCGCTGTCGATTCTTCGACGGCATCCGGCTCAACCAGGCGGTCACCGAAGACGACTCCGAAAGCAGGTGGTGAACGTGTCACGCCCTTTCCGATCCGTCACCCCGACCCGTCACCAGAACGACGCCGCAGAAGCCCTGAAGACCACGACCAAGAGTCACCAGCACCGGTGCCGTGACGCATCGGGCCCTATGAGTGACGCATTGAGTGACGCATTGAAACCAGCAAATCCGCAGGTGGTGACGCTTGTGACACTTGTGACGCGTTCTCCCGGGTTCCACCACCACGCGCACGCGCATGCGCCCACGAGCCGCTCATGCCGAACTACGCGTCACAAGCGTCACGCGTCACTCAATGCGTCACCAAGCACTTGGGGCGTCCGATGACCGGCCAGCGTCTCAACCCGGGTGTCGTGGCGAGGATCGCCGCCACCTCCGACCACGCGAGACCGGGCACCTGCCACCGCTGCGGCGCCCCGGTGATTACCGCGAGGGCCGGCCGTACCGCCGCGCTCGACGTGATCGCCGAACCGGAACCGCTCGACCCGATCGAAGAGATCCAGGCCCGCCTCGCCGGACGGCTCACCTGGTGCCTTGTCACCACCGCCCTCGGCACCCGCCGCATCGCCTGGCGCAACCCGGGCTTCACCCCGCATGACCGCCACCTGGTCCTCGCTGATCACGCCTGTCCGCCCCGACCTGTACAGGAGGCACTCCTGTGACCACCGCACCCGTCCAGCTCCGTCGCTTCACCCTCGCGCTACCCCCGGGGCTGCGGCTCCTCAACGCGAACCAGCGCGTCCATCACCGTGTCCGCGCCGAGATCACCAGCAGCATCCGCAACGCCGCGATGAACGCATGCTCCGAGACCCCGGACATGCGGGCCGCGCTCGTTCTCTCCGGGGACCAGCCTCTGATGCAGCGCGCCTATGTCCTCGGAGTGCTCCACCCTCCGTCACGGCGCAGAGCCGACCCGGCGAACTGGTACCCCAGCTTCAAGGCCGCGGTCGACGGGATCGTCGACGCCGGGGTGCTGGACGACGACGACCACACCCGCCTCGTCGGCCCCGACATGCGCATCGGCCCCGTCGCCAAAGGCGGCCGGATCGTCCTCCACATCCAGGAACTCACCCCGGAGCAGCACGCCGCGTTCCAGTGGACCGGACAGGCGGTCGCGTCGTGACCGGCCCGGCCGAGTGGAGTACGGACGCGCTGTGCGCCCGCACCGATCCCGAACTCTTCCACCCGAAATCCGGCGACCGGGGGCTCCCGGCCATGCGGATCTGCCGGGCATGCCCCGTCCGCGAACCCTGCCTCGACTACGCCCTCAAGCACCCCGAAGTCGGGGGTATCTGGGGCGGCCTTACCGCCCGCGCCCGCGGACGCATCCGCCAACAACAAGCCACGCGCCGCCACACCCCCTGAACCCGGTTCCACCAACCCGAAGGACACCCGATGCCCGACACGCCGTACACCGAGGACGACCTGCGAGCCGAGGCCGCCCGCCAGCACCGGGACCTCACCCGGGACCACGACGCCATGGGCGTCGGCGAGCAGATGGACGGCGAAAGCATTCCGTCCACCGTCATCGACCTGGAGCCCGAAACCGGAGAGCCCCTGGAGCTCTGCCGGGCCTGGAGCCACCTCACCGACGATGACTTCGACGCCGCCCAGCGCAGCATCCACGGCCTCATCACCGGCGCGGCCGACACGTCCGCATGGGCCATCGCGCTCGGCGCCACCGGACTCGCCCCCGGACCGTCCCTCGCCTACCAGTCCACAACCGCCGGCACGTACGACGTCGCCGTCCACGTCGCCACCGGCCCGCACCTGAGGGACGCCGCACGCGACGAGCTGCTCGCCGAACTGGCCGACGCCATCAGCGCCACCGTCACCCGCGTGCTGCGCACCACCGTCGTCGTCACCCGGACCGACTGAACCCGCCCCGCCGCGCCCGCTGTACGCCCGCCACAGCCCCGAACACCCGCACGACGCACCCAGCCGCCCCCGACACCGCCCACGCGCCCCACACAGGCGCACAGAGCCCCCAGACACCACAGCACTCAACCACCGTCAGGAGCGCCACATGGCCCGCCGCGAACCCACCATCCACAAGCCGCAGCTCATGGTCGCCTGCCCCGAATGCCGCAGCGTCCCCGGCGCCTGGTGCTACGGCAAGCGAGGCCAGCGCATGAAAGGCGTCCATCCCGAGCGTGCAGAGCTCTACCGCGACCAGCGCGACAACACCACCGAGGAGCCGACCCGATGACCGGCAAGGACGCCGCCAGCCTCCTGCTGAAGCGCAGCGATCAGCGCGTCACCCTGCTGCGGGCTGCACTCGCCAAGCTGCGGGCCGGAACGGCAGCCTCCGCTCAGTCCCACCAGCGGCTCGCCGCCCTGCTCAACCCGCCCGCCACCGAGGAGCCCGCACGATGAGCGCGCCCGCCACCGCCCCGACGCCCGCCGACGAGCTGCGCGACGCCGCCCAGACCCTCCGGCAGCACGTCGCCATCGGCGCCTACACCGCGACCCCGACCGGAGCCGCACTCCTCCGCGCCCGCGAACCCCTCGCCCAGCTGCTCGACTTCACCGCCGACATCGCCAGCCTCTTCAGCCAACTCGCCGACGCCAAAGGCATCCCAGTCGACGACCCCCACCCCGACCCCGCCGTACGCCACGCCCTCACCGTCGCCCGCAATATCAACCGGAGCAGCACATGACCCAGCCCCAGGACGCAGCCCCCACCGCTGCCTACAGCGACGGCAAGGGCTACCTGCGCGTCTACTGCCTGCACTGCCCCCGCCCCACCGACGTGGACACGCCGCTCACGATCGACCAAATCGACCCCATGGAGTGCTGCACACAGTGCGGCCGTCACCTCGTCGACGTCGCCCGGGACACCGCACCCACCGCCACAGGCACCCGCCCCACCGCCAGCACCATCACCGCCGAGCAACTCGACCAGCTAGACCAGCTCATCACGACCCTCGAACACACCGCCGCCAGGAACAAGCAGCACACCGCCCACGCCGTCGCCGAGCTGGAGAAAACCACCGCCCGCGCCGAGCAGGCCGAAGCCGCCCTCGACCGCGTCCGCAACCTCCACCAGCCCGTCGACCACCGCGGAGCCCGCATCTGCACCGAATGCTCCAGCTACGACCCCACCAGCCAGACCACCGACAGCACACCCGTCGCCTACGACCAGTGCGCCACCCTCGCCGCGCTCAACCAGCCCAAGGACACCCCATGACCGACCAGATCTTCCGCTTCGAAGTCCCCGTAGACGACCAGTGGCACGACATCAGCGGATGCGGCACCCCACTGCACGTCGACTGCCGCGCCCCGCGCATCGTCGAGTTCTGGGCCTGGCGACGCGACGACCTGCCCGACCGCCGCCTCCGCGTCTTCGGCACCGGCGACCCCATCCCCGACGGCAGCCGGCACATCGGCACCGCGATCGCCCCCGGCGGCCAGCTCGTCTGGCACCTCCTCGAACAACGCTGAGGCAACCCAGACCCGCGAGCACCTGACCCCGCACACGACGACGGGGCGTCCCCACGATCTCCCCAGACCAGGACGCCCCACCAGTGGAGATCACCATAGCCCCGCACCACCAGGAGCCACCGTGACCACCACCCGCACGCCCGCCGAAAACTTGCAGCACGTCATCACCCACTGGGACCACCTGCGCGAACTCCTCGACACCGCCGGCCCCGGCGACACCTGGCCCCCGCAGCGCCCCGGCACCGCGTACCTCGCCGCTCTCGACCGCCAGGACAGCATCGAGCAGCAGTTCGCCGCCGCCATCGCGCACGCCCTCCACCACCCGCAGCGCCTCGTCACCGTCCGCCACCACACCGGGCAGCTCTACTACCAGTGCGCCCACTGCGAGCACGTCGGTGACGGGCACGCCCACCCCGTCCGCGCGGACCGCGACCACGACCGCCCCGGCGAGTCGCCCGCCCCGATCCGCCTGCACGTCGCCGACGCCTGCCGGGCAATCGAGATCGCGCTCTGCTCGCTCGCCGACTCCATCGCCGTCCGGGACGCGGTCGACGGTGCCGACTGGCACGGCCGCGACCGCGCCCAGCGCACCGCACCGACCGCCGCCCGATGGCTCCTCGACCAGCTCGGCGACGGGAAGCCGTGCTGCCCGGTCCACGACACCGACCGGGCCCGGATCGCCGAGTACGCCCGCGAGGCCGCGGCCCGCATCGACCGGGTCCTCGGCACGCAGAGCACCACGGCCGTCCTGCCCATGGCCTGCCCGTGGTGCAAGGGGCCGCTCACAGCCCAGTTGGAGGCGGGCACGGTGATGAGCGTCGCGTGCACGACCGGCCTGATCGACTGCAACGCCCCGGTGCCGTTCGACATCGACCGGCGGGCCCGCGTCTGGTCGAGCGCCGTGCAACTCGCCGCGCTTCAACGCGCGGTGGACACCGCGGCGCGGGCGCGGGCCGACGCTGAGCGGCGGGCGGGCCGGGCGGAAGCACGACGTGCGCAGCGAGCAGCGGCAAAGGCCCGCGACGCGGCGTAAGCCGCTGTCCGGGCATGACAGGGCCCCCGCCGGATCATCCGACGGGGGCCCTGTCTGAGGCGGCTACCCAGCCTCGGGAAGGCGGGGCTGGTCGAACCTCAGCGGAGCGACCCCGCCGAGCTTCCGGTGCAGATACCGCAGGCCCTGAACGGTCACCCGGATCTGCGGACGCCCCAGCGTCGACTCGCCCGTATGCGGGTGGGTGTACGAGGTGGGCCGTTCCCGCAGGTGCCCGGCGTGCTTGGCGTACGGAACGCCGCGCCGGTCGACCATGCCGAGATCGCGCATGCTGGACAGCAGCCGGTTCTGCCCCGTGCTGATGCTCGGATCACGGTTCAGAATGTGCGCCGCCTCGCGCAGGGAGTAGTCCCCGGACGCCTCAGCGAGCACGTCCCACGCGTTCGCGGACGGCTCCAGCACGCGCACCTGCTGCTCCGCCTCGGCCGCCCGCTGCACGGCGGCTTCCCGCGACTCCAGGGCCGCCACGAGGTCACGCGCCAGCTCCAGCTTCGACGGCTCCGGGCGAGCCACCTCGTACCGGCCGGTCTCGCGGATCTGCCGGAGGATGGCCTTCACGCGGGCCTTGATCGCCTTCGCACCGGGAAGGCTGCTGCGAAAGATCAGCTCCCACAGGCCATCCTCGAAGATGACCTTCATCTCTCGGTTCTGTACGCGGCCGTCGGCGAGGTTGACCCGCACAATCTGCGTACCAACCTCCTCGCTGTCGAGGAGCCGGGTGGCGTCGCTCGCGTCGCGGTAGCCCATGGTCTTGGCGAAGTCCGAGGCAACCGCGTACGGGGTGCCGTCCTCCGTGGTGCCGAAGCGGACTCTGGCACCAGAGATGTCGAACAACTGGATGCTCATTAGGCGGCCTCCCCCGCAGCGAGCGCGACGATGCCGGTCATGATGGCGGCGAGACCGTCCGGGGAGATCTTCTCCGCGAGGGTGGGGACCTCGGCCGCGACGCGGGCGGCGAACTGCGCCCCGATCTCGGTGGCCGTAGCGGTCCGGTCGATCTGGTCGACCAACTGCTCGATCCCGTCGAGGGTGGCCCGCATCCCGGCCAGCCACACCCGAGCCTCGGTGGGGGTCATCTCGGTGCAGTCCCCGGCGTGCCCGATGTAGAGCTGCGGGCGGACGCCGATGGCGGTGTCGTCCAGGCCGACGTTGGCGGACAGCAGCTCGCCGCGCTCGACGTCGAGTCCGGCGGGGATCGGGGCGTGCACGCGGTGGCTGTCGTGCATGAGGTAAGTCTGTCCGTCGTCGTCACGGCCCAGGCGGCAGTCCCCGCACCACGCGTACCGGGAACAGGGGACGCGGACCGACCCCGGCGCAGTCAAGGCAGGGGATGCCAACCTCGCGCACTCTTGAGTGCGTACACTCATGGTGATTCCTCTTTCTAGGGATGGATCACTGATCAGCGAGCGGCAAACTCGCTGGTCAAACTGGCCGAGCGGGGGCTACCGCTCGGCCTTTCCCTTGTAAAGTAGTCTTTAAGTTGGCTTGGTGCAAGGTTTTGTGCCCTCTGGCATCAGGATCTGGCTTCATGCATGATGGGGGCATGGATAAGGACTGGCAGGCGCTCGCAGCAGCCATGAAGAGCGCGAGAGTGGCCAAGGGCCTCACGCAAGCTCAACTGGCTGAGGCGATCGGGGTCAGTCGGGCGACGATCCAGAGCGTCGAGCAGGGGCGCTCCATGGTCAGAGTGACCCGAACCCTGCTGGCTATGGCTCGCGCCCTGGGCTGGCCCGAGGGGCGAGTCGAGGCGATTCTCGATGGGCGCTGGTCGCCCGAGATGGCACCCGGAGAGAAGGCGGCAGCGCTGCGCCCTACGAGCGGGCTCCCGCTGAGCATTGAGCACGCCCTGACAGAAGGAGACCTGATCGACGCCCAAGTGGCGGCCTTCGCGGGCGGGGACGCGCAACTGGTCACCATTCTGATGACAGAGGCGGCGCTGTCGCATGACCAACTGCGCGCCGTACTGGTCAAGTGGCGTGAGCTTCAGGCGCAGATCAATGAGTTCAGCGCCTGACGCGAGAGGGCCATTCGCCGCCTGGTGATCGCGAGTAGCCAGATATAGCGGCCGGACGGGCTGACCGTCCGGCCGCTATATGCGTGCCGCCGCTACTCGGCAGAGCTGTCCTTCTTCGGCCGATGCGACCCCGAGCCGGTGTAGCCCCGGAAGATGTCCTGCACCGTCCCCAGCTTGATCTCCAGGCGCGCGGCAATCTGCCGGTAGGACAACCCCTCGTCATGGTGCATGCGGAGGACCAGCTCCTTCCGCTCGCGCGCCCATGCCCGATTCCGCTGCACTTGATCGGCCATGATCCGGCTCTTCACCCGCACGCGCGCTTCAGGGTCCGCGATCCGCTCGACCTCGTCCAGGGCATCTGACACCCGCTGCACCTCCTCGTCACCCATCCCGGCCCTTTCCCTGGGGGCCGCTTGCCCTGAGCGTAGGGGACCCCTACAGTCGTGAGCAAGCAGTCCGCTGCTGACGTAAAGACCCCCGGCCCGTGACTTTGGCGAGCCGGGCCGGGGGTCAGCCATCCACCTGACTTCACCAGGAGAGATGACCAATGCCTGACTCTAGTCCCGCCACGCCCGCCCCTGAAGTCCCGCCGCCCTCCGAGGCCGAGCAGGTCGCCGACCCGAGCTACGCCGCGCAGGTCCTCACCGCCGCCGCCAACGCACTCGACGAGCACCCCACACACACGCTCTCCGCGTACCAGCTCACGTGCGCCCTCCAGGAGGGCACCGCACACCTCGGCCAGCTCCCGGCGGTCGTGGTGCGCGACGCCGAGAACCGCGCGATCGCCGCCATGCCCAAGGCCCATCCCGCCGAGACGGCGGCCGAGTACGCGGTGCGCCTCCGGACCGCCGCGAAGGCCGCGTGATGAACGCACCCCACTACGAACCCGAGCCCGAACCGGACCGCACCCCGCGCCCCAGCACCGTCACCGACCAGCCCGCGACCGTCGCCCGCTGCGCCGAGGACTACGCGAACGGCGCCGACGTCCGCGCGAACCTCGACCGTCAACTGCGCCGTCGCTGACCACCGACCGGCCGGGCCCGTGCCTACCCCCTCACGGGCCCGGCCTCCTTTTCTGCTCCCGGAGGAGCATCGTGAAGATCCGCAAGCCTCGCGGCCTCCGCCGCCCGCCCGTCCTCTACGGCGCCTGCCTGCTCGCCGTCCTGTCTCTGGTGTGGTCCGCATACGCGATCACCGACCTGATGCGGTCCGGATGGTTCGGCCTGTCGGTCGCCGTCGCCGGTGACATCGGCTGGATCACCGTCCTGTGGGCCGAGTACCGCGACGTCACCGTGCGGATCCAAGGCCGGACCGTCAATGCCAGCATCGCCGGGTGGGCGATCGCCGCCGGTGTCGCCGTGCTCCTCGCCCTCCACGGCCACGAAGCGAACAGCCTTGCGCAGACGATCGCAGGCCCGTTCGTCGTCCTGGTCGGCAAAGCGGTCTGGGCGTTCGCCCTGGCGGCCTTGCGCGACCCGGCCGCCCTCACCGCCGAACAACTCGACGAAATCCACAGCGTGAGGCGGGACAGCGAGTACACCGCCCGGCTCCACAGCGCCCAGCTCGATCACGTCGAGCGCGAGGCCGACGCCGAGATCGCACGCATCCGCGCCGAGGCCCGCGTCACCCTGGCCAGAGACGAGGCCGACTTTCAGATCACGCTGGAGCGCGCCGATATGCGATCCGCGATCGAGCGCCGATCACGGATCGCCATCGCCCCGATCGAGCCGCCGAGCACGCCAATCGGCGCATCGCAGGCACCCGCCCCGAGCAGCACGAGCACCGATCGCGAGCAGCCGAGCATCGCCGAACTCGCCCGCGAGCACGTCGCGATCACCACCGACAACCGCACAGCCGTCGACGGCGTCCTCGCCGCCCGGCCCGACGCGGAACGCGAATCCGTCGCAGCAGCCGTACGCCGAGCCCGGAACAAGATGAACGGAGGCTACGCGTGAGCACAGAGCCCGGCCCGGACGAGCGCCGTATCCGACACCTGATGGACCAGCAGGCACGCGCCCGCGCGTACGAACGCCGCCCCGCGATCACCCCGACCCGGATCATCCCCGCCGGCGTACCGCTGCCTGCCCGGCCGCCTACTCCGGACGATGTTCCGCCGTGGCGCGCCCCCGCCCCAGAGGGGCAGAGCCCCCCGCCGGAGAACCCACCCGCACCGCCCACGGACCCGGAGCCCGAGCCTGAACGGCCGGGGACGATCGAGGTCCGCATCGCCTACGACCCGTACCCGATCACCCCCGATCCGGAGCCGTCGCTGTGGGACCGGATCACCCGGATCGCGCCCGGCTGGAAACTCCTCGCCGCCGTCCTCGGCGCGATGCTCCCGATCCCCGGCGTCGGGTACAGCCTTGCCACCGTATGGGCCTACACCGTCACCCAGGCGCGGACCGAGTTCGGGCCCGGATGGGCCTACGCACTCGCCCTCACCCCCCTCGCGCTCGCCGCCCGCGCCGTACGCCGCACCCGAAGCCTGCTCGCCCTGTTCGCCCTGGTCATCGCCCTGATCGGGCTGACCGGAGCGATCCACTGGTTCGACCCGATCGCCGCCCTGACTGGAGTACGCCCCCGATGACTGCGCCCGCTCTCACCCTCGCCGGACTCGCCCTCACCGCGGTGATCCTGTGGGCGAACCTCCGCCCCTGGTGGACCGGTTCGAGGGACCCGAAGCTCCTCGCCGCGTTCGGGAAAGGCGCCGCGCTCGGCATCCTCGGCGCCATGTGCGCCGGCGGCCTCCTCGGCTGGCTCGCCGGATGCGCACCCGGCGTCGGGAACACCGCCGGATCCAAGGCGGTCGGCGCGGTCACCGGGGCGCAGCCCTCCAGCCCACTCGCCGCCGGCAGCCTCTCCGGCTCCCTGACAGAAGAGGGCGCGATCGTCGTGTTCCTCGTGACGGTCGGCGTCGTCATGGCATGGCGGAAGGCCGGCAAGGACGACAAGAAACGCATGGCCGGCGGCGCGTTCTGCGGCGCGAGCCTGTGCGCCACCGCCGGAGTCGCCGGAGCCCTCACCTTCCTGCCCGGCCTGGTCAACAGCACAGGCGACCAGATCCGGGCCGCGATCGACGGCGTAGGCATCCTGTGACCGGCCGCGCCCGAACTGTCGCCGAACGCCTCGCAATCGGCTCCACAATCGTCGCCCGCCACCGGTCCGAAGCGATCGCCGCGTGGATCAGCGCAGGCCGCCGCGACGACCTCACCGGCTGGCGCGCCGCCCTCGGGCCCACGGTGCGGATGCTGCTGCTCGCCGGGGCCGCGTACGCCGCCCTCGCCCTGCTGCGCGCGGTGCCGTGGCTCATGTGGCTGCTCACCGCCTGGTGGCTCCGCGCCGCCTGGAAGGCCGCCGCCAAGCCCGCCGAAGCGCACGGTGAACCGGCGGACGACGACACCGTCTACGACGCCGCCCTCGACTGGATCCGAGACCAGATCGACGACCGCAACGGAGTCCACCTCGTCGACCTGCTGGAGCACGCCCACACCCACGGAATGCTCACAGAACTCGACCTCCCCGCCTTCCGCGCGGCCATGGAACGGTGGGGCTTCCCGGTCCGCCAGCAGCTCAAGGTCGCCGGCCGAAACCGGCCCGGGATCCACCGGGATGACCTTCCGTCTACCACTTCCCCTACCGCGACCGAGGGCGCCCCGGAAGCGGCCTGATACCCGGCTCTACCTGCGTAAATACCGTCCCGCCTACCGCCCCTACCGCAGGGGTAATCCCGCATCTACCCACGGACGAAGGGCTGACCGCATGACCAACCACCTCAGTGACGACGCCTGGATCGAGACCGGCCAGACGATCAGCAGCGCGGACGAGCTGCGGGAGTACGTCTCCGCACTCCGCGCCCACGTCCACCACATGCAGACCGGCGTGGCCCGCGCCGCCGCGGGCGCGCTCACCGGCCGGTCCTGGCTCGACACCCCCGGCAGCGAGCGGCCCGACCACGCCGACTTCCTGCACGAGCATCTGGACATGACCGTGACCCCGGCCGGGATGACCGCCCGCGATGCCGTGTACCGGCAGTCGCTCGCCGCGCTGATCACCGCCCTGGACGCGGTCGACCGCGCGACGCTCACCGTCTGGCTCGCAGACATCGCCCAGGCCGACCCCGACCGGCGCGCCTGACCCGCAACCCCGGGACGGCCGACTCACTGCCAGGCGAACGGCCGCCCCAGGGTCCCCTATCCCGCGCAGCACGAGACAGGACCCCCGATCATGGCACTCCGACGCCGCAAACCGGCACCCCCCGACGTACGCGAGACCGCGGCCCGCCTCCCCAAGACCATGCCGAGCCGGTTCACGCCCGGCGACCCGCGCGCCGCCGGACACCAGACGACATACCAGAGCAGCCGCGGCGGATGGCTCCGCAAAAAGCCCTGACCCGCGTCCCCCTGTACTCGCGCCCCGTTCGGTACTCGCCGGACGGGGCACGGCCACGAGAGGATGAGACCCATGAGCGAGAAGCCTGACGAATACGAGCTCCGAGCCCGCCTACTCCGCCTCCTCGCCGCCCAGCACCGGGCGCGCGCCGCCGAGTTAGAGATGGCCGCCGCCGCTACCCTCGCCACACGGTCCATGAGGCGGTTCGTGGAGGTGGTGACCGAGGCCGAGGCCCGCGAGATCGCCGAACACCCCGACCTCGCCGAACTGAACGCCCAGATGGACGGCTACTACGACCACCCCGAGGAATGGCGGCCGTGACCGAGTCCACGCCCCGGCCGGACTACACCCGGATTGCCGTCCTCGAACACGACCTCCTGGACATCAGCCCACCGCCCGGGAGCCCGGCCGCGCTCATCATCCACCTCCGCAGCACCGGCACCTGCCTCAACCACACCCCCGTCGCCACCACGACCGTCGGCGCCCCGACACCCACCGCCCTATGCGCCCGCTGCGGACACTGCCTGATCAACCAGGACGGCACCTGGCAGACTGCCACTGCGTGAAGAACGAGCCCTGGTCATACCGGCCAGGGCTCTCCCGTGTCACAGAACAGACACACTCGCCCAACCCCCCAGTCCCCGGCGACATGATGAGCCCTCTCTCATCACCCACACGCCCCAGGGGGGACCGTGTTCGGCTCCAAAAAGACACCCGAAGAAAAAGCAGCCGCGAAAGACCTCCTCGAACTCAGACTCGCAGCATCCGCCATCGGCGGAATGATGGTCCGCAAAGACCCCCTCCGCTTCACCGCCCCCGGCCAAATGGACGTCCCCGTCAAAGGCGCCACCATCACCGTCGACCGAGGCGAAGCAGCCAAACGCATCACCGCCACCCGCGTCGCCCTCACCGGCATCTTCGCCCTCGCCCTCAAAAAGGACAGCACCAAGCTCTTCATCACCATCGAAGGCGCAGACGGATCCGCCATGCTCCTCGAATGCCCGGCCCGAAAGGAAGGCGAAGCCCGCAAATTCGCCCTCCTCGTCCAGACCAAGCACAGCGCATAGCCGGACACCCAGGAGCACAGCCATGACCAACCCTCAGCCCAGCCCCTACGTCACCGCGCCCATCCCCACCGGCCGGCCCCGCATGTTCAACACCACCCTCGCCAAAGTGATCTGGACCCTCGTCCCGATCGTCTCCGTCGGCCTGCTCGCCGCGCTCCCCTTCGTCGTCGCCGCAGTCAAAGGCGTCATCAAAGCCTGGGTCGCCGCCATCTACGTCGCCGTCACCATCACGACCTACGGCATCGGCACCCTCACCGTCGGCCCAGGCGAGGAGTCCCCGTTCATGGGATTCCTGATCACCGTGCTGATCGCGACAGCGGCCACCCACACCGCGCTCCTCGACCACGAGAAGATCCGGATCGGGAAGTAGGGCCATCCGCCAAGGCGCTTGACCTGCGGATGGTGGACAAAGCCCGCGTGCGGCCACTTAACGCCCGTGCTCCGTGGGATACTTGAGGCACGAAAGCACAGACCCCGGCGAGTGCGGCGAACACTCCCGGGGCGCGGCCAACCTGACGAAAGCAGGCTGACATGCACGAGGATAACTGCGGGCGGCTCGACCGCTGCCTCAACCCCTTCCATAATCACGGCGGAGGCATCGACCGTCTCTCCCGGCTCGTCGATCCCGCCGACCCAGCGTTCGACGCCATCGCTACAGTGCTCACCGAGATGAGCGACGCAGGAGTTGACTTCACCGCCGAGGTCGTACAGATCGCCATCACCCTCGGACGGCACCGCCACCGGCAGGACCACCTCCCCCAACGCCTCGCCCCGAGCACCAGTCGCGGCAACCGAACCGCTGGCCCTGTCGTGTACTACATCCGCCGAGGCAACCTGATCAAGGTCGGAACCACCGTGAACCTGCGCGACCGCATGAACGTTCTGATGCCAGACGAGGTCCTTGCTGTCGAACCCGGCGGGCGTGACGTCGAGTCGCAGCGGCACCGCCAGTTCCGGGAGCTGCGGACCAGCTCACGAGGCGAGTACTTCTTCCCCGGCAAGGCTCTGCAGCAGCACGTCCGAAGCGTGCGAGCACAGCACGGAACACCCGATCCGACCCTGCCAACCATGGGGCACGCCTCGCTGTCATGGGCCGCCGATCTTGCCGAATCGGCAGAGTGTCGCTAGTTTGGGCGTAGACAACCCTGCCCGGAAACAGACTCAGCAGAGGCCCCCGCCACACGACGGGGGCCTTTCGCATTCCCGGAGGCACCCCGATGCCCACCGACCCCCGCGCCCACGCCCAGACCCGCGCCCTCGAATGGGCCGCCCAGGCCGACAACCACCAGCACCTCGCCGACCAAGCCGACGACCGCGCCCGCGAACTCTCAGCCAAGCCGTTCGTCACCAAGGAACTCGAACGACACCGCGAGTCCCGGGCCTTGCACACCGACCAGGCAGACCGGGCCGTACGCCTCGCCGAGATGTGGGCCCGCGTCGCCACCGCCTTCTGACCACCAAGAGGAGGCACGGCGTGCGCATCCGCCTCACCGACGGCACCCGCCGCATCGACATCCACGCCGACGGCACACCCCTCGCCCACGTCGAAGCCACCGCCCACCGCCTCCTGGCCGCCCTCACCCCCAGCGACACCGCCCCCGAGCACCCGCCCTTCGGGTTCACCCCCGACGACACGCCCCTCGACGGCACCGCCCTCAGCAGCGACACCGAACGCGCCGAGCCGTACACCGAACCAGGCCCCGACCCCGACGACACCGAGTGGGAGCTGAAGGCATGAGCGGCGGCAGCTACAACTACCTGTGCCACAGCTGGGACCTCGACGACCTGCTGGCAAAGCGCGGCTCACTCGAAGAGATCAGCCAGGCCCTCGCCGCCCTCGGGTACGCCCAGGACGCAGCACGCGAAACCGAGGAACTCCTCGTCCTCCTCCGCCAATGGGAGACCAGAGCAGGCGTACGCCTCGACCGCCTCCGGCCCGTCTGGAAAGCGCTGGAATGGTGGCACTCCAGCGACAGCAGCGAAGACACCTTCAAGGCCGCGCTCGCCACCTACCGCGACACCGAGACCGGGCCACCCGGATGAGCGGCGGATGGGCAGGCAGCAAC
Source organism: Streptomyces sp. NPDC004838 (assembly GCF_053600955.1). Lineage (NCBI taxonomy): Bacteria > Bacillati > Actinomycetota > Actinomycetes > Kitasatosporales > Streptomycetaceae > Streptomyces > Streptomyces sp. NPDC004838. The sequence continues at coordinate 81,068 of NZ_JBSGAW010000002.1, forward strand.
CGCAGAGCCGAACTCCCACCCAACTGGGCACGCGAGATCCGGCCCGCGATCCTCCAACGCGACCAGTACCGATGCCGATGGGACGAAGCCGGACGCCCGTGCGGACACGCGGCCAACCAGGTCGACCACATCGGCGACAAGCACGACCACCGGCCCGAGAACCTCCAAGCACTCTGCGAACACCACCACGCGATCAAGACGAGCCGTCAGGGCAACGCCGCACGCTGGGCAGAAACCGCAAGACGACCCCCGGAGAAACACCCCGGGCTCATCTGAACCCGAAGATCAATCCCAGAATTTCCCTGACCCTCTGGGGGGTGACTCCCGGTGGTACCCCCGGTGGCCCTCGGGAGGTGCTGCGGCTCGGGTTGTGTACGGGTCTGGGGATTTGGGCCCCGTGGGGGTCTCTGGGCGGCTCGCTGGCGGGCGGGCAGGGATGCGGCGGGCTGTTTTGGTGGCGCGCGGGTGAGGGTTCGCAGAGCGCCTCTCAGCCCGCCGCACCCCCTGGCGTGCGGACGATTTTCGCAGGTCAGATGGCCTCTATGCGTTACAGTCGCTGCTATGATGGGTGCATGCAGAAGACGAAGTGCCGCCAATGCCGCAAGCGCCTCTTCCTGCCCGATGGATCCGAGATCGAGTTCTGCTCGGGGGACTGCCGCGACCGGCACGGTCGGCGCCACGGGGCTCCGTACGTGTGGCCAAGGTTCGAGGGCGAGCCTTGCCCCTACTGCGGCGGCGGCATTGTCAAGTACGGCGTGACGTGCGGGTCCGTGATCTGCACGAAGTCGAATCAGCTCTACCTCGACGCGTACCACCGCACAGGCGGCGAGCTTGAACGGGTCGACTTCGCGGCGATCGTGGCGAAGTCCAACGGCGTGTGCGGCGTCTGTACGCAGCCGCTCGGCGATTCGCCATCAGTCGATCACATCTTTCCGCTGAAGCATGGCGGGGCGCACACGCTCGCGAACGTGCAGCTCTCGCACCTCGAATGCAACGTGGCGAAGGGCGACAAGCTGCCCGAGGTGGCAGCGTGAAGCCGCAGGGGCCCGCCTGCCAGCACTGCGGAGGTCCGATTCCGGCCACGGCCCGCAGCGTGGCCCGGTTCTGCTCAGGGCGGTGCCGGGTCGCCGCGCACCGGGCGCGCCGTACGATCCCGGCCGAGCTGACTCGTCGTCCGCGGTGGATTCGGCACACCGCCCGCAAGGTGCCGCTCACGGTCGGCGGTTCGGTGGCGTCGAGTACGGATCCGTCGACGTGGTCCCGGCATCGTGACGCCGTGGCGAGCGCGGCCGGGGTCGGTGCGGGGTTCGTTCTCAACGGCGACGGGGTCGTGTGCCTCGACCTCGATGGCGCGCTCGACGCCGACGGCGAGGTGCTGCCGTGGGCGCGGCAGATCATCGACGCCGCGTCGGGCTGCTGGGTCGAGATCAGCCGTTCCGGCCGGGGTTTGCACATCTGGGGGTACGGAGTTCTGCCGCATGGGCGGCGGATCGCGGTCGGTCCGGGCTCGGTGGAGATCTACGGAGACGGCCGCTATATCGCAGTGACCGGGCGGACGTGGGGCGGCACGCCTCAGCGGCTCGGGGATCTGCAGCACATCATCGACGCCTTGCTGTAGCGGCCCGGCACGGGTGCGCCTCGGCGGGCACCCGACACGGGAGGTACAGCACATGGCACGCTTGCAGATCCTTGAACTGCCCGAGGGGGCCGCTGATGAGCGGGCGCCGTTCGTCCTTGTGATCGACGAGTACACCCCGCAGCGGGTGCTGCTTGGCGGGGCGCAGACGGATCCGTGGCGTGAGCACTGGGAGGGCGTGGCGGCCCGGACTGGGGCGCGGGCCGTGCTGGTCTTCAGCGAGCGGGTCGATATCCCGGCGAACGCGCTCCGCGGCGGGATTATCGAGGCCGGGTTGTTCCCGGAGTCCACGTCAGTGTCAGTCGAGGCGGACACGAGCCGGTTCGAGCAGGCGCTCGCCGAGGCGGGTCAGGCCGCCGGTCGGGTCGGTCCCGTGCAGCGCGAGGTCGAGCACATGGACGCGGTGACCACCGCGCTGGGGTTCGATCGGCTGCGTGACTGGGGCGAGATCGTTGAGGCGATCAAGACGCGGCGGCAGAAGGAAGCTGGCGGGCATTCGTTCGGCGGCCCAGGGCATAACGATCCGGTGCGCTGCTCACGGTGCCTCAGGGACCGATACGGGTGGGAGACGACGGAACGGCGGGAGTCGTGCGCTGAGGTGCTGGCCCGGCGGATGACCGAGGGCGGGCACGACTTCGCTGTGGATCCGCAGACGTGTCGACTGTGCGGCCTGAGCCGGGCCCGTTGGGTGCTGGGCATCCCGTGGACGTGTGAAGAGCAGAGGGGGGTCGGCTGATGGCCGGGATGGGCCCGCCGCCGAAGGGGCGGAAGGAGCGGCGGAATGCGGACGCGGTGCCACAGACGGTTCTCCGGTGGGAGCGCGCGGAGGCTCCGGAGCTGCCGGATATTCACGTTGAGCGGGACGGCGAGCTGGTGGAGTTCGTGTGGCCGGCGCGGACGCGGGTGTGGTGGCAGATGTGGATCGACTCGCCGCAGGCTGAGCATTTCGGTACGACGGACTGGCAGTTCCTGCTCGATACCGCGCTGATCCATGCTCGGCTGTGGTCGGGCGACCAGTCGGCGGCGGCCGAGCTGCGGCTGCGCGTGGCGGCGTTCGGCGCGACGCCGGCGGACCGGGCCCGGTTGCGGATGGTGTTCGCCGAGGCGGACAACGCCGACCAGGGCCGTGGCAGTTCGGGGGCTCCGTCGGCGCGGGAGCGGTACGGGGCGGCGAAGCTGCGGTCCCTGCCGGGCGGCAAGGAGGCCCGGCCGGACGCGGGCGCGGCTGGTTCGTAGGGGGCGGTCATGCCGTGGCGCGGCCCCGAGTTCGAAGGTGAGCGCCCGACCCTCGGTTGGTACGTCATCGACTGGATGATCCAGAATTTGGCGCAGCCTGGCCGGGACGACGGCGCGCCGTTCCTTCCCACCCAGGAGCAGGCGGACTTCCTGCTCGGGTACTACGAGCTGGATCCCGTCACCGGGAAGCGGATCATTCACCGCGGACTACTGTCCCGCCCGCGAGGCTGGGGCAAGAGCCCGTTCGTGGGCGGGATCGCACTCGCCGAGGCGTGCGCCGACGTCGTTCCGGACGGCTGGGACGCTTACGGCGAGCCGGTCGGCCGTCCGTGGCACTCGGTCCGTACGCCGCTGGTGCGGATCGCGGCGGTCACCGAGCAGCAGACGGACAACACGTGGATCCCGCTGCTGGAGATGGCGCGGGGCCGGTCGCTGTCGACGGACTACGGCCTTGATGTGCTGGACACGGTCGTATACCTGCCCCGCGGGGAGATCAGCCCGATCACCTCGTCGGCGACGTCGGCGAAGGGTGACCCGGCGTGCTTTGCGTCGCTGGATCAGACGGAGGAGTGGAAGGACTCCAACGGCGGGGTCCGGTTGGCGAAGGTGCTGCGGCTGAATGCTGCAAAGTTGGGCGGCAGCATCATCGAGACGCCGAACGCGTACACGCCCGGCGAGGGGTCGGTCGCGGAGCGGTCCGCGACCGACTATCAGGCGATCCTGGACGGCCGGTCGCGGGCGCGCGGGATCCTGGTCGACCACCGTGAGGCGCCGCCCGAGACGGACATGAGCGACGAGGAGTCCCTCATCGCCGGGCTCCGGTACGCGTACGGGGACAGCTCGGATCATCCGGACGGGTGTGTGCTGCACGATCCGCCGTGTGCGCCGGGCTGGTCGCCGATTGACCGGCTCACGAGCGAGTTCTGGGACACATCGAACGAGCCGCAGGATCTGCGGGGCGATCTGCTGAATCAGGTCACGCACGCGTCGGATGCGTGGCTGTCGCAGCCCGAGGTGCGGGCGTCGTCCGACCTCGGCAGGACCGTGCAGCCCGGCGAGCGGATCACGCTGGGGTTCGACGGGTCGCGGAAGCGGGCCCGCGGGGTGACCGACGCGACCGCGCTGATCGGATGCCGTCTCTCCGACGGGCATGTGTTCACGATCGGGGTGTGGGAGGCACCGAAGCGTCCGGTGATCGGGCCGGACGGCAAGCCGGTCGAGTGGCGGGTCCCGGTCCTGGAGATCCTGGCCGCCGTTCACGAGGCGTTCGAGACGTGGGACGTGGTCGGGTTCTACGCCGACCCCGCCAAGTGGGAGTCGCACGTCGCGGACTGGGAGGCGGCGTACGGTCCGCGGCTGAAGGTGCAGGCGACTCGGAACCATCCGATCGAGTGGTGGATGACCGGCGGCCGGTCGACGTTGATCGTCCGGGCGCTGGAGAAGTTCCACACCGCCTTGACCGAGGGGGAGCTCACCCATGACGGGTCGTCGGCGTTGGTGCGGCATCTGCTCAACGCTCGTCGGCGCAAGACCCGTTCCGGGATCCAGATCATGAAGGCCAACCCGGACAGCCCCGACAAGATCGACGCCGCTGTCGCTGCGGTGCTGGCGTGGCAGTGCCGTCTCGACGCGATCGCGAAGGGCATCGCTGTCGAGGAAGAGCCCATGGGTGGCTTCACGTTCTGACCCGGTTCCAGAGAAGAGGGGGGCACTGTCGTGCTCGATGAGACTCCGGAGCTGGACAACCCGGACTTCTGGCTGCTGCGGCTCGGGAGGAAGCTGCGGAAGCGGCGGGGGGTGATGGATGAGTGGTGGCGGTACTACTGTGGCCGGCCGCCGCTTCCGCAGTTGCCGAAGAACGCCACGGACGCGTTCATCGAGTTCCAGCGCCGGTCCCGGACGAACGTGTGCCAGCTGATCGCGAACGCCTCCGTGCACCGGCTGCTTGCCCTGGGTGTGATCGGGCCGGACGGGGAGCCGGATGACCGGGCGTCGCGCTGGTGGCAGCAGAACCGGATCGACAGCAGGCAGAAGTTGGTGTGGAGGCTGGCGATGGCCCGCTCGGTTGGGTACATGCTGGTCGGCGAGCACCCGATCCGTACGGAGGACAATGGCCGGCCCTCGCCGCTGATCACGCCGGAGCATCCGTCGGAGTGCATCGTCGAGCGCGACCCGGAGACCGGTGAACCCTTCGTCGGGCTGAAGGCGTTCCACAACGACATCGACGGCTACGGCTACGCGCACGTCCTCTTCGACGATGAGGCGTTCTCGTACCGGACGAAGGGGCGGTGCGGTCCCGGCCGCCTGCCGTGGGGCCCGGACACGTGGGAACCCCTCGACGACGGCCGGGCTCATGACTTGGGCGGCATGCCGCTGGTCGAGTTCGCGCGGATGCCGGACCTGGGCGAGGATCCGGCCCCGGAGTTCGCCGGGGTGATGGACATCCAGGACCGGCTGAACATGGGCGTCCTCAACCGCATGGCGGCATCCCGCTACTCCGGGTTCCGGCAGGGCTGGGTTACCGGGCACACCTTCGAGAAGTCGGTCGACCCGGCCACCGGCAAGACCACGGCCGTGAACCCGTTCATCCCTTCGCCTCTGGGTATCTGGGCGAGCGAGGGGAAGGACACCTCGTTCGGGCAGCTCGATGCCACTGACCTCAGCGGGTTCTTGAAGGAACACGCGAGCGATGTGCGGGACATGCTGATCCTGTCGCAGACCCCCGCGTACTACTACGCGGGCGACCTGGTGAACATCGGCGCTGACACGGTCGGGGCGCTGGACATCCTGCATGTGGCGAAGATGCTGGAGCACATTGCCACCTTCGGCGAGGGCCTGGAGTCGGTGATGTCGCTGGCCGCGGCGCAGGCCGGCGTGCCGGAGGACTACACCGAGGCCGAGGTGCGGTGGGCCAATCCGGCGCACTCGACCCTCGCGGTCAAGGCGGACGCGGCGACGAAGCTGAAGTCCATCGGCTATCCGCTCGATGTGATCGCGGAGCAGATGGGCGAGACCCCGGCGACCGTCCGGCGGATTACGGCGGGTGCCGCGTCTCAGGCGCTGCTGGCCGCGTCGCTGATTCCCGCCCCGGCCGCGGCACCGTCCGCGGGCAACGTCCCCGACGGCGGTGGTGCGGATGCCCAGTGAGGCGCTGCAGGCGGCGCTCGCCGAGCGGTACGACGCCCTGACCGGGTCGCTGCGGGACCGGCTGATCTCGTTCGTGCTCGCCGCGTTCGAGAGCCTCACCAGCTACCGGGATGTGGACGCGCTGGAGTTCATCGACCGGGTGGTGCCGGTCGTCGTGGCGACGCAGGCGCAGATGGGCGCGGTGACCGATGCGTATCTGACGGCGACGATCGCGGACATGCTCGGCACCAGCGTGGCCCCGGCCGGCGTGCGGCTCGCCGAGAACTTGCGGGGCACGCCTCCGGAGGAGGTGTACCGGCGGCCGTTCGTGCAGACGTGGACCGCGCTCGCGGCCGGGCACGATTTCGTGGACGCCGTGAGGCAGGGCCGTACGCGGCTGCTGTCGATCACGGAGACGGATCTGCAGATGGCTCGGACCCATGCGGCACAGCAGTCGATGGAGCGCGGCGGCGCGCGGTTCTACCGGCGACGGCTGAAGCGCTCGGGGAACAGCTGCGCGCTGTGCACGATCGCGTCGACGCAGCGGTACCGGGTCGCCGACTTGATGCCGATCCATCCGGGCTGTCACTGCAAGCCCGAGCCGATCCCTGGGATCCGGGATCCGGGGCAGGTCATCGATGAAGATCTGCTCAAGGAAGCCCACGATGCGATCGCCCGCGACATCGGCGCGTCGGATCGTGGCGGTCGGACGCCGGACTACCGGCAGATCATCATCACCCGGCAGCACGGCGAGATCGGCCCCCTGCTGGCCGTACGCCGCGACAACTTCACCGGCCCGGACGACATCCCGGCCGCGTGACCGTACGGCGCCGACACGGCGCATCCCCACGAACATCCTTCGCCCCGACACGGGAGACATCACCATGCATAAGCGCACCCTGCCCGCCCTGCCCGGCATCGAGTCGGCCTGGGCACACCCCTACCCCGGGGGCCTGTTCTCGCCGTTCTTCTACAAGGACGGCGGCGACGGGTCCGACAAGGAAGGAGAAGGGGACGACGGCGACGGGGATGACGGCGACCAGGACGACGACGGCGACGGGTCCGACAAGGACGGCGACGATGGCAAGGACTGGAAGGCCGAGGCCGAGAAGCACAAGGCGCTGGCCCGGAAGCACGAACAGCGGTCGAAGCAGAACGCCGCCGACGCGAAGGAGCTCGCGAGGATCAAGCGCGAGGGCATGAGCGACCTCGACAAGAAGGTCGACGAAGCGGTCGCCGCCGCCCGCGCCGAAGAGCGCGTCAAGTCTGGTGTCCGCGTCGCCCGCAGCGCGTTCCTCGCCGCGGCCACGGGCCGGATCGAGAACGCGAAGGACGTCGCCGACGACGTGAACCTGAAGAAGTACGTCGATGAGGACGGTGAAGTCGACGACGACGCGATCGCCGAACTCGTCGACCGCCTGGTCCCCAAGAAGAAGTCCGGCACGGACGACGAGGACGACGGCGAGGAGCGCGACACGCGCCGCCGGCGTCGCCAGGGCGGCGGATACCAGGGCACCCGACGGCGCGGCGGCAAGCAGGGCGGCGGGGTCGCCGAAGGTGCCGAGATGTACAAGACCCTGCTCGGCGGCGGCAACCAGACCTGATCTCTGGAGGGATCACACGATGGAACTCAGCATCAAGACGGAGACGTTCGGCAGTGACGATCAGTCGTGGCTCGGCTCCGAGCACGGCACCCAGGCAACCGAGACGATCACGCTCGACACCTCGACGTTCACCCCGTCGACGCACTACCCGGACGGCTACTTCAAGTCCGGTATTCCGCTCGGGCAGATCACGATCGGCGGGAAGTTCGGGCCCTACGACAACGCTGCGGCGGACGGGCGGGAGAAGCTGGTCGGCTTCCTCTTCGCGGCGGTCAAGGCCCCTGCGGTCAACACCCTCGACCCGTCCGGTGCTCTGTTCACCCACGGCAAGGTCCGTGAATCCCGCCTGCCCGTCGCGGTCGATGCCAATGGCAAGGCCGACGTCGCCGGCTCTATCCGGTTCGTCTGAAAGGAAGTGAAGAGATGAGCTGGACCCTGGACACAGAGTTCATCGAGCCGACGCAGCTCACCGGACTGATCCGGGCAGCACTGCGGGATCTGCAGGTGAACAAGTTCACCCTGTCCCGCTGGCTGCCGAACGTCGAGGTCGACGACATCGCGTTCGAGTTCGTGAAGGGCGGTGGCGGTCTCTCCGAGGCTGCCTCCTACCGGTCATGGGACACCGAGTCGAAGATCGGCCGCCGTGAGGGCCTCGGCAAGGTGATGGGCGAACTGCCGCCCATGAGCGAGAAGCTCCCGCTCAACGAGTACGACCGGCTGCGCCTGCGGAAGCTGACCCGCAATGACGCACTGCCGTTCATCGCCCGCGACGCGCAGCGCCTGGCCGGGAACCTGGCCGCACGGTTCGAGGTCGGCCGCGGCAGTGCACTGGTCAACGCGACCGTGCCGATCACCGAGCTGAAGCAGACCATCGACTTCGGCCGCGCGGCCGGGCATTCAGTCGTCGCCGCCGTGCTTTGGTCGGTGCACGCGACCGCGGCTCCGATCGACGACATCGAATCGTGGGTGGACACCTACGAGGACACCACGGGTGAGAAGCCCGCGGTCATCCTCATGCCGAAGGCGGCGCTCATTCACATGCGCCAGTGCAAGCAGGTGATCGACCAGGTGTTTCCGCTGGCCGCTTCAGGCAGCGCACCGATGGTCAACAACGAACAGGTGAGCAACGTGCTCGAAGGCATGGGTCTGCCGCCGGTCGAGGTGTACGACGCGCGGGTCCGGATCGACGGCGTGTCCACCCGGATCACCCCGGCGAACGCGATCGCGCTGCTCCCGGCGCCTGGATCGACGACCGCGTCGCAGCCGACCGCCCTGGGGGCGACGCTGCTCGGCACGACGGCCGAGTCCCTTGAAGAGGACTACGACCTGCAGCCCGGCGAGCAGCCTGGCATCGTCGCCGGCACGTGGAAGACGAAGGACCCCGTCAGGCTGTGGACGCACGCCGCAGCGGTCGGGATCCCGGTACTGCGGGAGCCGAACCTCACGTTCAAGGCGCAGGTGCTGGCATGAGCCGACGACTGATCGCATACGTGCACGTCGACGGGGTCGCGTACGGGCCTGACGACGAGATCCCGCCCGCAGTGGCGAAGCGGATCGGGGCCCACGCATGGGCAGACGACTCCGAGGCCGGCCAGGAGGACGAGGTCCTCGCCGAGCCTCCCCGGTCCGGGCGCGGCTCGGGTGTCGAGGCGTGGCGGGAGTACGCAGCCCAGCACGTCGACGCGGACCTGGATGTCTCCTCCTGGTCGAAGGAGCAGGTCATCGGCGCGCTCGAAGACGCCGGGGTGATCGAGCCCGAGCAGCCGAGGGAGTAGGCCGTGGCGGATCCGTTCGCGACGATCGTCGAGTACGAGGAGCGGGCCGGGCCGCTCGCCGAGCCCCGAAGGTCGCAGGCGATCGCGTATCTGACGGACGCGTCGGCGCTGATGCGCGGGAAGATCCCCGTCGGGTGGACTCCGGATACGGACACGACCCGTGCGATCTGCATCGCCGTGGTCCGCCGGGTCATGGCCAACCCCGGCGGATACAGACAGAGAACGATCGGCCAGTACTCCGAGACCCTCGGCGAGGACGGCGGCCTCTACCTGACTGAGGCCGAGGTCGACCAGCTGCAGCCCCCCGAGGCGGATCCGGACGCTGATGCCGCATACACCCTGTCCCTGGTGGATCAGGGCCTGCCCGGCTGGCGGAACGACCCGGCGGACTGGGGGCGGTGGTGATTGACGATGCGCTGCTGCCGCACCTGGTCGACGTCGAACACCCCGGCCAGAAGCAGGACCGGTACGGGAACGAGGTCGACGACTGGTCGCCGGGCGCGACGACACACGCCGAGGTCGCCGCGTGGATGCAGCAGACCATAGGCCGTGAGGACATCGACCAGCGGGACGCGCAGATCGGCGAGTGGCTCATGGTCTGCAACCCGCACACCACTGCCGGGGTGCCGCTGACCGTGCACGGGTCGGCCCGGGTGCACTGGCAGGGGCTGCACTTCGAGGTGATCGGGCCGCCGGGCCCTGCGTACACCCCGGGCGAGCTGCACCACTACGAGATCCGGCTCAAGGCCGTGGAGGGCTGACCTATGGCGCGGACTCGGATTGTGCCCAACCGCCGCAACATCGTCCGGTTTCTGAAGACGCCCGCCACCCGGCGGCTGATCGAGGCGAAGACGCGCGAGATCGAGACTGCCGCGAAGGCTGCGGCGGAGTCGGACGCGGGCCAGTTCCGCACCGACATCTCCGAAGAGCCGCGGCGTGTGCGTGGCGCGGTGATCGGTGACTACGGCACGTCCGATCCGGCTGAGTCCCGGCGGGCGCTGCTCCGCGGCCTCGATGCGGAGCGGGGGTCATGAGCGCGCCGCCTGTGCGGATGCCGGATGCGGTCGAGGTCACCTGCGACTACCTGCGCGAGCGGCTCACGGCTCGGGGGATCGTCGTCCCGGTCGGCTCACGAGTTCCTTCGCCCCGGCCGGTGCGGTTCGTGCGGATTGAGCGGATCGGTGGCGTGCAGCACTCCGTGGTGACGGACCGGCCGCGCCTCGATGTGGAGTGCTGGGGCGCGGATGAGTCGGACGCGCAGGACCTGATGGCGGTGTGCCGGGCGTTGCTTGGCGCGGCCCGCGGTACGCACGGCGGGACGACGCTGTATCGCCCGGCGACCGGGGGCCCGCAGTGGCTGCCCGACAAGGAGTCGGGCCAGGCGCGGTTCGCCTTCACCTTCGACGTGACGATGAGAGGAACAGCCCTATGACGAGGGTGACTTTCGCCTATCCACGGACCGTGGACGGCACCGAGTACCAGCCTGACGAGACCGCCGACCTCGACGACATCGAGGCGAAGCAGTTGATCAAGGACGGGTTCGCCCGGCCCGCCGACAAGACGGCCCGCGCCACGTCCAAGACCGTCGCCGCTGGCGGCAGGACCGAGAAGGGAGACAGCTGATGGCTGGTGACACCGACAACCCGAGGCTCTGGGAAGGCGCCGATTTGTATGCGGCCCCGGTGGGGTCAACCGCGCCGACGGATACCACGACGGCATGGGCCGCAGCGTGGAAGGCCGCTGGCCTCCTCAGCGAGGACGGGGCGTCTGAGTCCCGTGATCAGGACTCCACCGACCACTACGCGTGGGGCGGGGTCCTGGTGCGGACCACCAGGGGCAAGCACAAGCGGCAGATCAAGGTCACGTGCCTTGAGGACAATCTGGTCGTCTTCGGGCTGGTGAACCCTGGATCAACGGCGGTCACTACCACCGGCACTACGACTCGTACGGTGAAGGTCCCGACGTCGGACCCACGCGCGTTCGGGCTGGAGCTGCGGGACGGCGACATCGTCAAGCGCAGGGTGATCCCGAAGGGGGAGGTCGACGAGGTCGGTGAGGTGACGCTGTCGGACTCGGAGCTGACGGCGTACGAGCTGACGATCACCGTCTATCCGGCGGCGGACAAGACGCTGTACATCGACATCACGGACGACCCGCAGGCGGTCGTCACTCCGTAGTCCGGGGCACTCTTCAGCGCTCCCCTCAGCGGCGGGCGGTCCGATCTGCGCGGGTCCGGACCGTCCGCCTCCTCAGCCCAGTCGGCCCGCGCGCAGACAGGAGACCCGCGCCATGGCAACTGCCAAGAAGACCACCCCGGCCCGGCGGCCGGACAACGCACCGTTCGACTTCAACCTCGACGCCGTGCCGTGCGAGGTCGAACTGACCCCGTTTGTTTTCCAGCACGCCAAGCGCCGGTGGACGATGCAGCACCTCCAGGCGCTCAACATCATGCCGCTGATGAAAGCCGCACAGGGCGGCGACGCGGCGGCGATGATTGGCGCCTTCCGGGTCGCACTCGGCGACAAGCAGTGGGCGGACTTCGAGGAAGCCGGGCTGCCGCAGTGGAAGCTGGAGCCGCTGTTCGGGGCGTACACGAAGCACTGCGGCGTGGACCCGGGGGAATCGCCGGCCTCGTCCGACTCCTGAGCGAGCACGGCGAGGCTATCGAGGCTGACCTGCGTGAACACTACGGCGTCCGGCTGGGCGATCTGTTCGCCCGGGACGGGAGCGGCCGCCCCCTGCTGACGTGGCGCGAACTCGGGGTCCTGGTGAGGCAGCTCCCGGGCGGGGCACGGACCCGGCTGGCGCTCGGCGACGAGGACAGCATGTGGGGGCTCGGGGAGCATCTGCAGGCGCACACGATCGACGCCCTGAACATGGCGAACTGGCAGCGGGCGAACGAGGGACTCAAGTCGCACGAGCAGTCCCGGCCGCCCGAGCCGGTCGAGCGGCCTGGGGTGAAGCGCAAACGCCGTATCACTGCGGCGGAGCTGCTCGCGCACCGCGAGCGGACCAGGACCCACGCACCAGCGGCATGAGTAGAGCGCCGCCCAACCCACACCGGAAGGGCGGCGATCCGCTGTGACCACTGCTGTCGAAGTCGGCGTCGGCTACGTCTCCGTCGTACCGTCCGCGCGGGGGTTCGCGGCGGCGCTGCAGCAGGAGATCGGCCGGCCGACGGTTCAGGTCGGTGCCGACGTGGGCGAGCAGTCCGGGCAGGCGATGAGCCGGACCATGCTCGCCAACCTGAAGACCGGGCTGCTGGCGGGCGCTGCGGTAGTGGCCGCAGGCGCGGGCGTGCTGTTCGCGGAGGCGTTCACGCAGGCCGTGGAGCAGGACAAGTCCAACGCCCGCCTGGCCGCGTCGCTCGGACTGAGCCCGAAGCAGGCCGATCAGGTCGGCAAGACGGCTGGTGGGATCTATGCCAAGGGCTACGGCCAGTCGATCGACGAGGTCAACACGGCGCTGCGGCAGCTCGCGCAGAACGGCGTCGTGTCGATCAACGCGCCGAAGAAGGAAGTGGAAGGACTCACCAAGAGCGCGCTCAACTTGGCGGAGACGTTCGAGACGGATGTCGGCGCTTCGGCCCGTGCGGCCGGACAGCTCGTCAAAACCGGGCTCGCGAAGGACAGCACCGAAGCGTTCGATCTGATCACGCGCGGTTTCCAGACCGGCGCGGACAAGAGCGAGGACTTCCTCGACACCCTGAACGAGTACGGCACTCAGTTCCGCGATCTCGGTCTGACCGGGTCGCAGGCTATCGGCCTGATCAGCCAGGGTCTCGCGGCGGGTGCCCGTGATGGTGACATCGTCGCCGACACGCTGAAGGAGTTCGCGATCCGGGCGAAGGACGGCTCGGAGGATTCGGCGGAGGGGTTCAAGCGGATCGGCCTGAATGCCTCTGCGATGGCGCAGGCGTTCTCGAAGGGCGGGCCCGCCGCGGCGACCGCTCTGGACACGGTCCTGGACCGGCTGCGCGGCATCGAGGACCCCGCCAAGCGCAGCCAGACCGCGGTGATGCTGTTCGGCACCCAGGCCGAGGACCTCCAGCAGTCGCTGTTCGCACTGGATCCGTCGGCCGCGACATCCACGCTGGGGAAGGTGGGCGGCGCGGCGGACAAGATGGGCAAGACCCTCCACAGCTCGGCGACGAACTCGATCGAGGTGTTCAAGCGGCAGTTCATGCAGGGCCTGGTCAACTTCATCACCGCGCATGTCCTCCCGGCCGTCGCCAAGTTCGGTGACTTCCTCAACCGGTACATCCTTCCTCCCGCCCGGACCGTCGGCGGCTTCCTCGGCGGGATCCTCGTCCGCGCCGTCACTGCGGTCGCCACCGCTTTCATGGCCGGGGTGCGGTGGCTCAAGGAATACGGGGCGTGGCTGCTGCCGCTCGGCGTGGCGATCGCGGGGGTGACAATCACGGTCAACGCGAGCGCCATTGCGACCGCTGCGATGACCGCGGTGTTCTCGATCTACCGCGGTGTCATCATCGCTGCGGCTGCAGTGACGCGCGGATATGCCATCGCGCAGGGCATCGTCAACGCCGTGATGGCCGCGAGCCCCATCGGGCTGATCATCACGGGTATCGCCGCGCTGGTCACGCTCTTGGTCGTCGCCTACAACAAGTCCGACACCTTCCGCGGCATTGTTCAGGCGACGTGGGCCGGAATCAAGACCGGGTGGGACCTGCTGTGGACGAACGCGCTGAAGCCCGGATTCGACGGCCTGATGATCGGGCTACGGGCTATCGGCACGGCAGCGTCGTGGCTGTGGACGACCGTCCTGTCGCCCGTGTTCTCGTTCATCTGGACAGCGGCAAAGATCCTGGTCGCGATCGTAGTGGTCGCCGTGGTCACGCCGATCGTGCTCGCTTTCCGGCTGCTCGCGGCGGTCGCCGGATGGCTGTGGACGGTAGCGATCAAACCGGCTTTCGACGGGATCGCAGCAGCCGCGCTGTGGTTGTGGACCAATGGGATCAAGCCCGCGTTCGACCTGTTCAAGCTGGGTATTCAGACGGTCGGCGACGCGGGCAAGTGGCTGTGGACGAATGTCATTTCACCGGTGTTCGGCTGGATCGCGGAGAAGGCGAAATGGCTGTGGAACAACGGCATCAAGCCCAGCTTTGACCTGCTGAAGTTGGGCATTCGGACCGTTGGTGACACCGGAAAGTGGCTGTGGAACGAGGTCATCAGCCCAGTATTCGGGTGGATTTCAGAGAAAGCGTCCTGGCTGTGGGACAAGGGCATCAAGCCTGCGTTCGACAAGATCAAGTCGGGCGTGGCCCTGGTCGGTGACGCTTTCGGGCTCGCGAAGGACGCGATCGGCAAGGCGTGGAACAAGGTCAAGGACATCGCCAAAGGCCCAGTCAATTTCATCATCGAGTGGGTCTACACGAAGGGCATCAAAAAGGTCTGGGATGGCGTGGCCGGATTCGTCGGACTCGACCCTCTGCCTGCCGCGCCGAAACTCCTCGCCGCTGGTGGCACAGTTGGTAACGGGTGGGGTCCGGCCGCGCCGATGAAGGTGAACCGGCCGACGGCGATCGTCGGCGAGGGCAACCCGCGGCATCCCGAGTTCGTGATCCCGACCGACCCGAGGTATCGGTCGAGGGCGCTCGCATTGCACGCGGCGGCTGGGACGCAGCTGATGGCCAAGGGCGGAATTCTCGGCGACGCGGCCGACTGGCTCGGCGACACGGCGAAGAAAATCGGTGGAGCCGTGATGAGCGGCGTCGATTTCCTTTCAGACCCGTCGAAGATGTGGGAGAAGGCCACCGCCTTTATCCGGGACAAGGTGAAGGAGATCGGTGCGTCGAAGTTCGCGCAGATGATCGGCAAGGTGCCGGGGAAGATGCTGGCCGGTCTCAAGGACAAGGTCCTCTCGGCTGCCAGCGGCTTCTTCGGCGGTGACAGCGGCGGCGGTGGGGGCGGCTCTTGGGGGCGGCCCGTGAACGCCCGGCTTGGGACCCGGTACGGAGTCCGCGGGCGAATGTGGAGCAGCGGATATCACACCGGCACGGACTTCCCCGCGGCCATCGGCACGGCGGTCCGCGCTGCTGCTGCGGGTGTGGTGCAGTCGGCCCGCTCGGGCGGCCCGTACGGCAATCACCTGCTGCTCCAGCACGGCGGCGGCCTGTCCTCGCTGTACGCACACCTGTCCTCGATGGGTGTCCGTACCGGGCAGACGGTCACCAGGGGGATGCGGATCGGCGCGGTCGGGAACACCGGCAACACCACCGGGCCGCATCTGCACTTCGAGGCCCGGCGTGGCGGCCGGTCGATCAACCCCGAGCGGCTGCTCGGCTACGCGGACGGTGGCCGTGTCCGGGCCGGGCAGCGGGCGATCGTCGGCGAAAACGGCTGGGAGATCGTCCAGTTCGGGCGGGCGGCGACCGTGTACTCGCATGAGGACTCGGTCCGGATGGCGGCCGGAGCGGCGGCAGCACGGGCGGCTGCGGGTTCGGCTGCGGCGGCGGGCGTGGCCGGGGTGGCTCCGCCGCAGCAGGCTGTGCCGGTGGTGCGGCTGTATTTCGAGGGCCAGGAGCTGCGCAGGCTGGTGCGGGTCGAGTCCGAGGGCGTGGTCGAGGACACGCTCGGGCAGCTGGTCGACGTCTACAACGCAGGCAGGGGGTAGGGCTGGTGCCGATTCCGGGGAACATGCTGTCGGCGGTCACCGAGCGGGCCGACCCGAGTGTGAGCGGCTGGTGGCCACTGCTGAACTGCTTCATCGCCAAGGGCTCGGGCGGCAGGAACGGTGACGGGACGCTGCGTCTGACCAGCGTGGCGGCGGGTGAGATGCGGGCCCGTACCGTGGGCGCCGTCCCGGTGACCGAGTATGCGGAGTATCAGGCGTTCGCCGACGCGTCCGGGGCGACCGTGCCGGAGCGGATCGGTATCCGCTGGCTCGCGGCGGGCGGCGCGGAGATCAGCATTTCGTGGTCGATGACCACCTCGTCCGCGTCGGCGTCGTGGCACCGGATCGCGGTGACGGATTGGGCGCCGGCCGGTGCGGTCACGGCGCAGGTCGTCGTCTCCGCCATGACGCCGGCCGGGGCCGGTGTGGTCCACCATTTCGAGAACGTGTACCTGGGAGCCCCTCAGCGGACCACGGGGAACTTGCTGTCGGCGTCGACGGAGACGAACGAGAGGGGCGGGTTCTGGGCGTGGGGCGTCCCGGTGAACGCGTCCGTCGCCCGGCAGATGCCGCCGGTGTCGTGGGCGGTGGACGCGTATACGGCCGGGGCGCACGTCGGGGCCCTGACGGTTACCGCGAACGGTGACGCCTCCTGCCGCTCCACGGACTTCCCGGTCGTGACACCGGGAGTCGAGTATCTGGCGTACCTGTATCTGAACCCGCCTGGTGTCGGGGCTGCGTGCTGGGTGGAGCTGCGGTTCTACGACGCCGGGTATTCCCAGGTCCAGGTCACGCGGGCGGCCCTGACGGGTCCTGGGACGGGCTGGTACCGGCAGCGCGTCTCCGCTTTCGCGCCGCCGTCGGCGGCGTTCGCGACGATCGCGCTCGGGGTGGACGGGGCGACAGCTGGGCAGGTGCTGCGGTGGGACGGGGCGGTCATCGTGGCCGCGCCCTCGATCCGCACCGGGAGCGTCGTGCCGTACGCCGACGCCAGCTACGAGCAGGGCGTCGCCGGGTGGACTGTGGTCTCGGGTGTGGCGACGCTCGCCCGGTCGGCGTGGGGGTCGGGCGCGGAGGGCTCGTACTCCCTCATCGTCTCCTCCGCGACGGCGACGGCGAGCGTGATCAGGTCTGCGCGGTTCCCGCTCGCTCCCGGCAGCGGCCCCGGGTTCCGGGCGCAGGTGCTGACCAACGTGACGTCCGGCGGGTGGACGCGCTCCGGCGGGCTGCGCTGGTACGACGCGGGCGGCACCGATCTCGGGCTGACCGCCTCGACGCCGAGCGGCGTTCCCACTCCGGACTGGTGGTCTCTCACCAGCGACCACAGTGCGCCGGCCGGTGCCGCGTCCGTGGAAGTGGAGTGGACGCTCACCGCCACCGCGCCGTCGTCCAGCCTGCGGGTCGACGCGGTGGCGGTCTGGCCCGCGCTCCCGCTCGCCCAGGTGGACGCCGTCCCCTCGTCGGCGTACATCACGCTGACGCTGCGGGAGCTGGATGCAGGCGAACTGCTCACTGTGTGGCGGGTCACGCAGGACGGCCGCCGGACCCTGGTCCGCGGGCCCGGTGGCCTGATCTCGGGTGTCCCCATCACCACGGACCTGCAGGTGGTCGAGGACTACGAGGCCCCCCTCGGGGTGCCCGTGCACTACCTGATCGAGTCGCGGACCCCGGGATCCCCCCTGGTGGAGACCCGGCGCACGGCCACCGTGACCCTGGAACCGGGCGACCCCGAGTACTGCTGGCTGAAAGACCCCGGACGGCCGCACCGGAACATGCAGATCATGGTGGGGCGGGCACCGGACTGGACCGAGCCGATCACGCAGGCCGACCACCGCGTCCGCGGCCGGACGAACGCCGTCACGTTGTCCGATGTCCGCGGCGGCCCCGAGGGTGACCTGGTCCTCTACACCCAGACCGACGACGAACGCGACCGGCTGCGGCTTCTGCTGTCCTCGGGGGCGGTTTTGCTGTGGCAGACCGTGCCGGGCCGCGGCGAACCCGATACCTACGTGAGCGTCGGCCAGGTGGCGCGGCCGCGGGCGGGCGGGGACGCCGAGGATCCGTGGCGGGTGTGGACGCTGCCGTTGCGGCAGGCGGACATGCCCGTCGCCGTCGGTGTCGCCGGGTCCGCCGGGAGGACGTGGCAGGACATCCTCACCGAGAACGCGACCTGGGGCGACGTCCTCGCACGGTTCGCGACGTGGGAGGACGTGTTCCTCAACCGCCCGATCGGAGGCTGAATGTATCCGGTTTCTGCCCGGTTCCTCGCCGCGCTCGCCGAATCCCATGTCGTCGTGACGGAGGCTGTGCTGCTGCGGACCGACGGCACCGCCGTGCCCTTGGAGCACACCGGCGGCGGCGTCACGGTGGACCGGGGGTCATCCTGCCGTCGGACCTGCTCGGTCACGATCGCGGACCCGGCCCTGATCCCCAGGGCTGCGACCGACCAGCTGGCCACGTACGGGGGCCGGCTGCGCCTGGCCCGAGGGATCCAGTTCTCGGACGGTAGCCAGGAACTGGTCCCGCTGGGGGTTTTCCGCCTCGACAGCGTCGGTGGGGATGTCGACGAAGGGCCCGTCACCCTGGCCGGCAAGTCGGAGGAGTGCGTGATCGCCGACGATAAATTCACGGCGCGCTACCGGGTGGCGGGGACAGCGGTCGGTGCGATCACCGCCCTGATCAGGCGCTCCCTGCCGGACGCTGCGGTCGACAGCAGCCGCGCCACCGACGCACCTATCGGGCCGCGGACGTATGACATCGGGGCCGATCCGTGGGCCGCGGTCGTCGAGATCGGGGCGGCGATCGGAGCCGAGGTCTACCCGGACGCCGACGGGACATGGATTATCGCCCCGCTGCCGGACATTCAGACCACCGACCCGGTATGGACTATCGCCGCCGGCGAGGGCGGCGTCTACATCAAAGCCGCCCGCGGCATGAGCATCGACGGCGTCCACAACGGCGTCCTGGCTCGGGGCGAGAACGCCGAGACGAACACGGCGGCGGTGTCAGCCCTGGTCGTCGACAACGATCCGGGCTCCCCGACGTACTGGTTCGGTCCGCTCGGCCGACGGCCCCTCTTCTACTCCTCACCAACGCTGATCACTTCGGGGCAGTGCACCGCGGCGGCCACCCTGAAGCTGCGCGCGTCGCGGGCCCCGAATGCCTCCGCGGACATCGCGAGCCTTCCCAATCCGGCCCTCGAATCAGGGGATGTTCTCCGCATCGTCTATCCGGATGGCAGCAGGGAGTTGCACCAGGCCGCGTCGTTCCCCGTCCCGCTGGGCCCCGACGGAGACTTCACCATTAAAACGATCAGCGCACGGGAGGCCGCATGATTCCGGCCCGCCTTGCTGCTGACCTCGCCGACGCCGCTGTGCGCGCCTCGACCCGGGCAGGCGCCGCTGACCCAGCGGTACGGGGTGCTGACTGGCAGTTCGCGACCGTGGACACCGTGGCCGCGGACGGCACGATCACCACTACGGACGGAATCCCTGTCCGCAGGATGGATACCTACCAGCATCCGCAGCCCGGCGACGAGATCCGGATCACGCAGAATGCGGTCGGGAACTGGGTCACCGACGGGCGCGTGGTCCCGACCAGCGGGGACGGATGGACTGCGCTGCCCCTGCTCGGCGCATGGGTGCCCAACGGCGGCGGCTCCGACCCGGCACCCGCCTGCCGGTACACGCCGGACGGACTCCTGCAGCTCTCCGGAATGATCAAAGGCACCGCCGTGGCAGCAGGGGCGAACGCGAACATCGCGACTGTCCCGGCCCCGCCACAGAAATGGATCCGCGGCCTCGCGCCCACGAGCGTCGCGCAGAACTGGGCAACGGTCGCGATCAACCCCGTATCCGGAACGATCTCGATCACCAACGGACCGGGCCCGTTGCTCGCTACCTCGTGGATCCAACTGGACCCCATCCACGGCCGCGCACGATAGGAGCTACCTGTGGCCACCACTGATGACTACGGGCAGGGCGTCACCATCGCCACCCTGGGCGATCCGCCCGACGCCGAAACCCTGGCAAGGAACCTCGCCAACAAGATCGTCGAACGCAGCGTGATGCGGTTCGCTTCCGCGTCGGCGCGTACCGCTGCGATCACCGCTCCCGTCGAGGGCATGATCACCGACCTTGCGGACGCCAACCGGCTCTACCGGTACAACGGCACCGCCTGGGAGCCGGTCGCCGCACTGGTCCAGCACGGCAAGGCCCTCGTGTCCTTCACCAACCTGGCCAGCTACACCATGACGGTGACCTTCCCCAAGCCGTTCCCGAGCACTCCGTCGGTCACCGTCGGCATCGCCTCGGCCGCGGGCCCCACCGCCAGATGGGACGCACGCGCCGACACCGAGACCGCAACCAATTTCCGCCTGTTCGTGTTCTCCGGCGACAACCCCCCCATGGACGCGACCTGGGCCAACGTCCCGGTGACCTGGACCGCCGTAGCAACCTGACGCCCGGCTCCGGCTCTTCGCCGAAGGAGGACACATGACCGCCGAACCCCCCAACCGGCCCGTGACACCGCGGGTGGACACTGCCGCCGCGGACATGCTGACGCTGGTGGACATGGGCGTCGTCGACCCGCTGCCCGAGCCACCGCCAGAGGCACCCGTGGTTCCCGACCCGGATCCGCCCGCAACCCCCTGAACCCGCAGCCCCGGACCGGACTCGGCCCGGGGCATTCGTATGCCCTGGAGGCACCCCTGCCTCCGTCAACGACCCGTTCCTGATCAGGACGGGCAGGAATCCCCGGCGCTCTCTCTGACGCCGGGGATTCCGCATTTCAGAGAGAGGCACAGCATGCGCGGCAAGAAGGAACCACCGCTGACCCGGCTCCTCGACAAGACCGTCTTCAACACCGAGACCGGCTGCTGGGAATGGACCGGCAGCCGGGGCACGAACGGCTACGGCAGCTTCCCCGTCCCGGGACTCACCGCCCAGGCCCACCGGGCGGCCTACCTCCTCCTGGCCGGACCGATACCTCCTGGCCTGCACCTCGATCACCTGTGCCGGAACCGGCGCTGCGTCAACCCGGACCACCTGGAACCGGTCACCCAGGCGGAGAACAACCGGAGGGCCGGAGCCGCCCGCACCCGCTGCGCACAGGGCCACGCGTACACCGAAGCCAACACGTATCGCCGCCGCACCGGCCGCCGGAACTGCCGGCAGTGCAACCGCGACCGGGCGAATGCGTGGTACCAGTCACGGAAGCAGGCGGTCTCATGAGGCTCGTCACCAGGAAACAGCTCGGCTGGCCCGCATCAGCCGCCCCGGCCCAGGCGACTGCGAAGGGAGTGAAGGTCCACTACCTCGGTACCGCGGTCTCGACGCGGCTCGCCGACGATCACGACCTGTGCGTCACGGAGTGGAAGAACATCCGCAAGTCCCACCTCGCGAACAAGACCGAGAACTACTCGGACGTGGCCTACAACTACGCGGCCTGCGTCCACGGCCACCTCCTGGAGGGCCGCGGGATCCGGCGCCGCACGGGCGCCAACGGCAACCAGACCCTCAACCGCGAGCACTTCGCCATCGTGGCGCTCATCGGGTCGAAGGGCCTCACGAAGCCCACCGACGAGCTACTGCATGCGCTGCGCGACGGGATCGAGCTGCTGCGCGCGAACGGGGCCGGCCTGGAGGTGAAGGGCCACCGCGACGGATACCGCACCGCCTGCCCAGGGGACGCCCTGTACGACTGGGTTCGGCGGGGTGCACCCCGGCCGGGGTCGAAGCCGCCGGCCACCAAGCCTCCGGGGACGCCGAAGCCGACCGTCGACCTGTCGAAGCTCGTGGCCGCCGCGAAGGCGGATCCGCCTCGCCGGGGAACGCCCGTCAGTTACTACGGCGTGAAGACCGTCGAATCCGCGCTCGTCGCTGAGGGGCTGCTCGGTCGCGAGCTCGCGGACGGTCACTTCGGCACCGCGACCGTCGCGGCGTATGCGGCGTGGCAGCGCCGCCTCGGCTACACCGGCGCGGCTGCGGACGGGATTCCCGGCGCCAAGTCCCTGACGGCGCTGGGCAAGAAGCACGGCTTCACCGTCACACCCTGACCACCTCCAGGTGTGGGATTCCCGGTTCTTTTATAACCCCCGATTTCACACCATCTGACCTGTACTGATGAAGGGATTCCTCATGGCTGCTCCTGTGGAAGCGAAGGTCAAGGCGGCTTCCGCCGCTAGCTTTGCGGCCGGTATCGCGGTCGCTGTCCTCAACGCGATCACGGCAGACTCGAGTCTGCTCGGTCCGCTGCCGGGGTGGGTGCAGGCTCCGCTGCTGGCGTTGGTGCCGACGGGGCTGACGTGGCTGGCCGGGTATCAGGCTCGGCACACCCCGCGTACGGGAGGGTGGTGAGCGCGTGGATCTGCTGCTGTGGCTCGGGGGCGGCGCGGCCGCGCTCCTCGCGATCGCCCCGGTGGCCCGCTGGGTGTACCGGATCCTTCAGCGGGTGGATCAGATCGCGGACGACTGGAACGGAGAGCCCGCCCGGCCCGGAGTCCCCGCGCGCCCGGGGGTGATGGAGCGACTGGGCTCGATCGAGGACCGGGTGGCGGCCGTCGAGCACGAGCTCCAGCCCAACGCGGGTGGTTCGCTGCGGGACGCAGTGGACCGGGTGGACGTCACCTTGACTGGCGGCCCGCCGCCCACTTCCTGACCGGGGTGCGGGTAGCTCAACGGCCAGAGCGGCCGGGGTCATGCCCGACATGGACGCCGGTACGAGTCCGGCCCTGCACCCCACGCCCCCTGCCTCTCCTTCGGGAGGCGGGGGGCGGTTTCGTCATGTCCGGACTCTGGCCGTATCGGCCCGGCGGGTGGAGGCTGGGCACCCCATGCAGGTCCGCCCGGACCTCCCCACCGGGCGGACCCGGGGTGGCCGCGGGCCTCCGTACGCTGACCGGTATGACCCCCATACACATCGCCACCCGGCAGGGCATCGCCTCCAACAACGCGGACGCGGCTGCGCGGTTCACTGCCGCAGACGGCACCACCGCGGTCGCCGTCGTCGACATGATCGGCCACGCGCCCGAGGCACCCGCCGTCGGTCGGCTCCTCGCCGAGACCGCCGTACGGATCGGGGCGCAGCGCGGGCCGCTCGCCGGGCTCCTGGCCGCCGCGATGCTGATCGCGGACCCGGGGGCCGGGGACGAGCCGGAACCGGACGGCGTCGCGGTGCTGGCGGTGGCCCGGCCGGGCAGGCCGGTGGAGCTGGGGTGGGTGGGCGACTGCCGGGCGTACGGCTGGGATGGCCGGCGGCTGGCGGCGCGGACGGACCCGCACACTATGGGCGCCTACTTGCGTCAGTACGGGATGCCGCCGGTGGGTGGTGGGGTGCTTGCCGCAGCTCACGATGCCTGGGTGCGGACGACCCTGGCCGCGGCTACGGCCACGTCGGTGGCGCTGGCCGAAGTACCCGCGGGAGAGCTGCTGGTGCTGGTGAGCGATGGGGTGTGGGGGCAGGTCCGGCACGAGGAGATGGAGCGCCTGGCCCGCGAGCACGGGAGTACCCCGGAGCAGCTGGCCGCCACGCTCGTCGCCGCTGCCGTGCCGGGGGCCGACGGGGAACGCGACGACGCCACCGCTGTGATCTGCCGCCCGCCGGTCGGGTGACCCGGCACCCGGTCAGTCGGCGGCGGGCGGTTGCTTGGTGACGTAGATGCCCATCCCGGTGACGGTCTCCACCAGCTGCTCGTCCTTCAGCACCTGAACAGCTTTGCGCAGGGTGTCGCGCGCGACGCCGAACTCCTGCTCCATCTCCACGAGCGAGGGGATGCGCCGGCCGACGGGGATCGTTCCGTCGGCGATCCGGGCCCGGAGGATGTCGGCGATCTGCCGGTACGGCGGTACGGGTCCCTCTCGGTCGATGCTCATGATCGGAAGCTAGGCGGGTGAACCTGGCCTGCCATAGCTAGCCACGGGGGTAGTCAGGGGTAGTACGGTCTATATGAGTGGCATGAATCACCCCCGCGGCCGGTGGCACGGCCCGGGGGGATGGACGACTGGGTGGAGTCGACGATGCATCGTACTGACGACCGGACCGAGCAGGCGAGCCCCGTGCTGCCTGTGCCGCGTATGCGCTGGTGCCACTGGCACGGAGCCCTGGCGCGGACCACGGTGGAGATCGTGACGATCGAGCGGATGTCCGGCCCGCCGGTGACGCTGTACGCGTGCGGGCCGTGCGTCCACGCGCTGCGCCTGACCGTGGCATGACACCCACCTCAACGCTGGCGCGTCTGGGCTGTCGGCTCCGCAAAGTGCCGCCCGCAGCCTCGCTGTCCGGGGAGGCGTACGCGGGCCGGGCCTGCTACGCCTGCGGCCGGACGCTCACACGGGGCGCGGTTCCGTGCGGGTGGGCACGCGGACGATCCGGGGCGCACACGCTGGACGTCGAAGTGTGGGCGTGCCCGTGAGCTACTCGTCGGCGACGAGCTGCGCGAGCGGGACGTCGAGGGCGCGGGCGATCAGCAGCAGGTCGGTGTACCGGGGGTCCCTGCTGCCCGCTTCGTAGCGCTGGATGCTGCGGCGTTCCATCCCGGTGCGGTCGGCGAGTTGGTCTTGGGAGAGTCCGGCTGCTCGTCGGTGGGTGGCGATGCGGTGCCCGAGGCGGGTGCGGGCTGCGATGGCCCAGTCGGGGAGGGGGGTTCGGCGGGACACTCGACACACGGTGTGCGTGGGAGCACTATGAGTCAGTACCCAAACGGTCGCTTTCGATCATGACGCCACGCGAGCGGAATCCACTCTTCCGGGTGATGGTGCCGCCGCCCCAGGCGGGGATACCCTGCCTAGTATCGAACGAAAGTTCGAACATGTGTGCCGGACCCGTGGTGGCCCCCACGTCCGGCACGAGACGACCCCCCTCCAGTGCACGGAGGGGGGTCGCTCTCATTGTGCCTGACCTGCACAAACGACATGATCGTTTAGGGGAGATTTAGGAGACGATCTTCCGTAGTGAACGAGTAGCCGTGATGTAGCCGTGGTGTAGCCAAAGCGCATAATGCTGCGAATCTCAGACGCTTTACGGCTCTGAGCTGCGGCAACACTCGAAGGGGCCGGACCTGCGGGTATCGCCCTCTCGCCGCTCTACCGGCGCATCGCGTCTTACAAGGCAGATGTCGGCGGTTCGAAACCGTCCGCGCCCACCGGAAGTAACTAGCAGGTGAGAGCCTGCTTTTGGCCCTTCAGTCGTGATCGACTGGAGGGCCTTCCTTCGCTCGGAGTCCACATAGAGTCCACATCCCCGGATGCCCGCTCGTGCCGGGCTTGCCACGACCACGGAGACCAGCCTTGCGCGCCCACGCGGCCGCCGTGTGCCGATTCACCCCAGCCGCCCGGGCGGCACCCGAGACGCTGCCGTTCTCCCGGTCCAGCGCCTCGAAGAACCTCGCCTTCAGGGCGCACTCTGGGGTATGGGTGGACTGCCCGTGATCGTCTACCCGCCATCGCCGACGGGGCGGCCGGCGAGTGCGTGTCGTCGGGGAGATCCTCGGCCTCGCCTACGACGTAGGCGACGTGGTGGAGCCTGCGCCGCGCTGATCGAATGGCGAGGGGGCGGCCTCGATGCCTGAGTCCCGCCTGGGTGAGGTTTCCGGAAAAGCCTAGATAGATGTTGAATTCTAGGTCGTTTTCAGTCAATAGCGTTTGACTTGTTTGTAGTGTTGTGTACATTGCAACTATCGATTATCTTTGTCTCGAAACCGCGCAAGATAGTGATTCGCCTAGCTTTCTGTGCAGGATTGCGCAGAATTGAAAGGGGCACTGGTAATGCGTAGGACGTTCAAGGGAATTGCAGTTGCTGCGGCTGCGGCTGTCATAGGGTTTTTTGCGGCAGGTCCTGCCGCTGCGGCACCATACTGGCAGCCCCTCACCTTCGGGCTGGAGAACTGTGGCGCCACCACCAGTCATGAAGATTCCTCGAATCTCCTGTTCCAGACATGCATCCTGATCAACAGCTCGGGAACATACGCGCAGTCCGTTCTCGTAGTGAGGAACAACAACAACTCCGCCATCAACTTGGGTGCGGGCTATGCGAACAATAATTTCGGCGGGGATGCGAGCTGCCTCCCCACCTCGCTGGGGGCAGGTCTAGTGACCACTTGCCTAGGGCCGACAAAGCATGTGGGACCCGGTAGGTCGCTTCACGCGTCCGCAACCCTGATGTTCAACGGATCGCCCAGCTATGCCCCGGTGGCTTTTGCATACACGTAGGTCGCGGTCAGATGAATCCCCGCTCCCCTTCGGAGCGGGGATTCCGCCTTGCCGGCTCCAGGTGCGTCCGCACGCCATGCACCGTACGACTGGGTTCGCGCCGGCCCCTCCGTGCATGTCGAGTGGGCCGTGGCAGTCGGGGCAGAGTGCGGCGAGGCGTGCGCGTTCGTCGCCGATGCGGGGCGAGGATCCGGTCGCGGATGTTCGGAGGGTGCGATGGGCGTGCCCTCAGAGGGTGTCGCCGTAGCGGTTGTCCGGATCGGGCTCGCCCGTGTAGGGATCCAGGCCGGCCTTGAAGCGCCGCTGTTCCTCCAGCCAGTGCACGAAACCCGGCGAGTTCCCCAGATCGATGCTGATGGGATGCGGATCGATGTCCTTGAGGAGCAGTCTGCGGAGGAACTCCACCATGCCGAAAGGGAAGACGGTGAAGTCGTCCCGTGTGTGACGGCCGCAGACCAGGACGGGCCAACTGTCGGGGTCCGCGCCGGCGGTCAGCCAGCACAGGATGTCGGCGCCGGAGGTGCTGCCCCAGGCGAGGATGTGGTCGGGCTCGATGTTCGTGCCTTCCCGGTCGCCCAACTTCTCCCAGACGAGCCGGGCGTTCGCGGTCTCGTCCTCCAGGGTTCCGGGATCCCACTGGATGTACTCCTTGGGGAGTGGCATGAGAATGCCCAGCCCGTCTCCGATGGAGCCTGCCCCGTAGACGGACATGAAGGCCATGTAGTCCTGCGGGAATCTGGTGCCCCAGCGTGCCTCGGCGGTGGGCCAGTCGATCTGTTCGTCGACTCCCAGGCTCGGCGGCAGAACATGCGCGAGTGGTGCTAAAACTACCGAATCCACAGCGTCCCTCCTGTAGAGCATTTCGGTGCGAGCCTAGTTGATCGCACTGACGCGGTGGCTTCGTTGGCGAGCCCGTCCTGAACCTGTGCGTGCCGGGGGAGGGGTGATTCCGTGATCGCTGAGCCGAGGAGATCGCGGGGATCGCGGAGGTCGCGTCCTCGCGAGCGCCACAGGCCCGTGCGTCAGTGTGCGGAGACCGTCAATGAGCGTGCCGGGATCGTCAACATCTGCGCGTGGATCGTCAACGGCATTTTGACCGCTACATGACACAGTTGGGCTATTCCGTCCGTGAGCCGTGCACGAGAGGAAGCACATGCGTCGTCTGAAAAATTCACTGGCCGTCTCAGCGGCTACCGTGGCCGCGCTGGCGATGACGGCCTCGGCCGCACTCGCGGCACCGTCCGTTCACGGGACGGGGTTCCTGTTCGGATGGCTCTCCCAGAACTCTCCCGCCGGTGGATACGGGTCGGCCGAGGCGTACACCCTCACCGCCACCACCGGTTACATCGAGGCGTGCGACCTGGGAGTTCCCGACGGTCTCGATGCCGTCGCGATACTGGAGTGGGGGCCGAACCGGTGGGAAGCCCGTGACGCCAGCGGGAACGGCAGCGCGTGCGCCACCCAGAGCATCACGCTGCCCGCCGAGGGGAGCAACGTCGAAGTCACCATCTGGGCATGCCTGAAGAACGGTCCCTCCGGCGTACTTCAGTACTGCGACAGCAACTACATCGTCAGATAGTGGACCGGGACGGCTGAAACGGTCGGTCGGCCGTTCCGACCATGTTGGCCGTTCCGACCATGTCGGTCGTCGGCCGCGATCCGCGGCGATCCGCTTCGAACCGGCGACGCGGAAGATCCGTCGGCCGGGTGCGGCTCCGAGCAGGGCGACCCGGTACGTACTGCCCCGCTCGCCCTGCCGGGGCGGCATGCCCCCATACGCGACCTGTCTCCCCCAGACGGGCACCCGTCCCGACTCATGGGAACGGGTGCCCCGTCGAAGTCGTCGTACAGAGTTCGCTCCCGGTCTCGCCCGGCCGAAACCCCCTGCCCATTTCCGCCGATTCCCTGTCGGGTACGGGGAGGGGCGGGCATTCTGTAGAGCCTTCTGGGACTCTCCGAAGAGATCCTGCCGAGACTTCCGGAATCCGACTCTGTTGCTCCGTGGGGGGATGCTTCATGTCTGGTGCGCAACGTGGTGCCCTGGGCCAGTTGGTGAGACTGCTCAGCCTGGTGACCCTGGCGACGGTCTACACCGGAAGTCTGCTGATCACCTATCGCCAGCTCCACGCCAAACCCGTGCTGGAAGGCATCATCGGTGCGCCCGACTGGACCCGCGCGGTCCTGGTCATGGGATTGGTGATCGGGGGCGGCCTGGGGACGGCGGCGGCGATCGTCGACGGGCGGCCGGAGCTGTCCTCCTGGTTTCTGACGGTGGTGGGGGTGGTGGCCGCGCTCGCATGGAGCCTGTGGGCCTCGGACAGCGCGGGGGAGGAAGGCGTGAACATGCTGTTCGCCGCCGCCGCGCCGGTGATCAGCCTGCTGGTGTGGGCCGAACTGATGCGGCAGTTCCGCAATCGGCATCAGCAGAGCCCCGCCTAGATCACGCCTGCATCCGACGTGTTCTTCGGGGCCTGCCGTGCGGAGAACCGGCGATGGCTGTGTCATCCACCGGGTTCGCTCTCGGGTGCTTGGTCTACCGTGCGCTCGTGAGCGAGACATGGGATCCAGACGCGCATGGTGTGCTCCGACTGCCTTCCGGGCGGCTCGTCCGCGGTCGCGGCCTCAGATATCCGCTCCCGGAAGGGCCCGTACCCGCCCTCGGGGTCTATCTGCTCGGCAAGGAGCCGCCCGAGGTTCCCTGGAACAGCGACTGGATCCGCTGGCCGGACTTCCGGTTGCCCAGCGACCCGGCGCTCGCCGCCGAGACCCTGCGCCAGGCCCTCGACCGGGCCGGGAACGAGCGGGTGGAGGTCGCCTGCGGGGGTGGCCGTGGACGTACCGGAACGGCCCTGGCCTGTATCGCCGTACTGGATGGGGTGCCGGGCGACCAGGCGGTGGAGTTCGTACGGCGGGGATATCACCGACGGGCCGTCGAGACGCCGTGGCAGCGGCGGTACGTCAGCAGGTTCACCGGCCCCGCGAACGTCACCGGCCCGGATGCGCCCGGTTTGGACGCGCCCGGTCTGGGTGCGCCCGGTCCGGACTCCGTCGTTCCGGATGTCCCGGGCCCTGCGAGCGCCCCGAGCGCCCTGATCGCTCCCGATGATCCGGACGCTCCGGACGGCGCGGATTCCCACCGTCCGCACTGATGAAGCGGGTTTCCCGGACCCCCGCCGAGCGCGCGAGGCACACTGGAGCACATGTGCCGCAGCATCAAGACCCTCCGTCCCCCCGTACTCCCCGAAGAGGCCACCGAGGACGACATCCGCGCCGCCGCCCTCCAGTACGTACGGAAGGTGTCCGGCTTCCGGGCGCCCGCCGCGCACAACAAGGAGGTCTTCGACCAGGCCGTGGACGAGATCGCCGAGGCCACTCGCCGCCTTCTCGACGGCCTGGAGGTCAGAGGAGCGGCTACGCCGTCCCCTTCGCGGGGGCGGCAGGCCGCTGCGCGGGGCGACGCCGCATGACGTAGGCCGCCAGCGCGCCCCCGCCGAACAGCGCCAGTACGGAGACGGCCGCGCCGACCCAGGTCGCGCCCAGCCACTGGCCGCCGAAGTAACCGAGGCCGACGCTGTAGCCCGCCCAGACCAGCCCGGCCAGCGCGGACCAGGGGAGGAACTCCTTGACCTTGCGGTGGGCCGCGCCGGCGCCCAGGGAGACCACCGAGCGGCCGGCCGGGGCGAACCGGGCGATCACGACGAGCGCGCCGCCGCCTCGGGCCAGCGCCGAGCCGAGCCGGTCCTGTGCCTTGGTCAGCCGACGGGAGCGGGCGATCGCGCGGTCGAAGCGTTCCCCGCCGCGCCGGGCCAGCCGGTACGCGAAGAGATCGCCGAGTACGGACGCCGTCGCCGCGCAGAGGACGAGGACCAGCAGCGAGGGCACCTCACGCGGTACCTCGCCCGCCACCGTCGTGGCGGTCGTCGTGCCCGCCGCCGCGGCTGTCGCGGCCGTGATCACCAGGACGCCGCTCGGCAGCACCGGCAGGAAGACGTCGAGCAGGACGGAGAGGGCCACGACCGCGTAGATCCAGGGGCTGCCGGTCAGCGTCCCCAGACTGTCCAGCACCTTGAACTCTCCCCGTTACCCCGTTGAATGAACAGTGCCGAGCCAGTGAGATCGGTCGGTATGCGGTGTACACGGCACTGACAGCTGTACAGCGTACGCCGGAGGTTCGCCCTGGGGTCACCCGGGGGTCGCCGATGTTGTGATCATCACCTCTGCCTCGTAGGCGGCGCGTCGCCTTGGTGGGCGTCCCTGTCGGCTCCCTCACCCCCGCCCGGTGTGGCCGCGCTGACGTTACTCGGGCCGGGCGGCCGCGTGAAGCGCTTCGACGGTGATGGGAATCGGGGTGCCGGTACGAACCGTGTCACCAGCCGCGAACGGTGATGATGTGAGCGCACGCCGTCAAACCGACACGGGGGCGGCGGTCCTTCAGCGCGGATCCGGGGCCGGGAGGTCCCTCAGCGCCAGTCCCCGGTCACCCAGGCAACCAGGCGCGGGTGGGGCGTGCTCGGGTCGCATGGAGCGATCGACGTGGTGGAGACGACCTGGTAGTCGGCGATGTCCACGATCTCCTGGGCGGCTCGGGAGAGGTCGCCGGAGACGTCGCCGGGTTCCCCGACCATCACCGGGTCCTTGGACGCGGTCGCCGGTTCGGAGGTGTCGCAGCCGACGTAGGGGAGGGGCTGGCCGAGGTACCAGCCCGCCACGAAGACGGCGTACAGGGCGGCGGTTGCGCCCAATCGGCGCGGGGTCATCCAAGTGGGCATCCGCAGAGTGTTTCAGCACATCCGGCAGCGTGTCCCGACACATTCTCGTCGCGTGCAGTGGACCCTGCGCTGTCCCGTATGGGGGAGACCCCGCAGTCATGGTCGCGGTCCGCGATGCCGTTCTTGCCGAACCCCCGGTTCGCCGGGGCGGATCGAGGCGAGTGCCCGGACCCCGCGCGGGGTCCGGGCACTCGGCGTCGGCCGGGGGAGCGGCCGTCAGGCGGGGGAGCGGCCGTCAGGCGGCGGCCGTCGCGGTCCCGCGCGCCTCCTCCGGCGAGCGGTCGCCGTTCCGTGTGAACACCTTGTCCAGAGCCAGCGCGCCCGGCCCGGTGAAGACGATCAGCAGGAAGGCCCAGCAGAAGATCGCGGCAGCCTCGCCGCTGTTCTGGAGCGGGAACAGGCCCTCCGGCTGGTGGACCTTGAAGTACGCGTACGCCATCGAGCCCGAGGCGATGAACGCGGCGCTCCGGGCGCCGAGGCCGAGCAGCACCAGCGAGCCGCCGACGAGCTGTATCACCGCGGCGTACCAGTCCGGCCAGGTGCCGGCCTCGACGGTTCCGCCGCCGTGCGCGCCGCCGAGCACTCCGAAGAGGGACGCGGCTCCGTGGCAGGCGAAGAGCAGTCCGACGACGATGCGGAACAGGCCGAGCGCGTACGGCTGGACCCGGTTGAGCTGGGAGGTCAACGAGTTGTTGGCCATGGGGGGACTCCTACGTGTGGGGACGTGGTGGCCCCAAGTTAGGTAGACCTGATTAATGCTTGCAAGTTCAAACATTTGCGTTCGGTGGGATTCTCATAGGACTCTCATCCAAGATCCGGATGCCGGAGTTCCGGTGCCGGACTCCGGACCCGACGCCCGACCTTGAACCTCAGCCCTGTCCGGTCGGCGTGCGGGCCGGTGTCGCTGTCAGTTCCCGGTCGTCCGCCGTCACCAGCCGCACCCCGTCGCCCTCCGCCCGAGCCTGGTCCAGCCGCAGGCCCGCCGAACGCCCGCGCAGCGTCAGCGTCATCAGATGGTTCCCGAACCAGGGGCCGCCGGTCCGGTCCCAGTGCACGGGCGGCCGGCCCGTGCGCCCGTGGCGGGCCAGCAGATGGCCGAGCCGCCGTCCCGTCCGGCTCCAGCCGAAACGGAATCCCCACTGGATCGACCGCGGGATGGAGTTGTGCACGGGGGAACAGGTCAGCTGGAACACCCGGGAGTCCGGCTCCCCGGCCCCGCGCCAGTCGGGCTCGGCGACATACGCGTGGTGGACGTCGCCCGACAGGACGCAGACCGTCGCCGGGGCGCCCTCGCCGGTGCCGGCGTCCGCGATCAGCTCGGTGAGCCACTCGAAGGAGGCGGGGAAGGCGGCCCAGTGCTCCAGATCGGCGCGCCTGCGCACGTTCTCGCCGAACCGGCCCCAGCGCGCGCCCCGTTCGCCGCGGCTCAACGCGGCGTTCCAGCTCTCGGCGTCGTGGATCAGCGGCGGCAGCAGCCAGGGCAGGGAAGTGCCGATGAGGAGATGGTCGTACGACCCCCTCGCCTCCAGGGCCTGCTCGCGCAGCCACCGCGCCTCGTCCGCGTCCAGCATCGACCGGTTCCGCTCGTCGAGTACGCGGGCGGCGCGGGTGTCGACCATCAGTAGCCGGGTCCGGCCGAAGTCACGGCGGTAGCTCCAGCGCGCATAGGCCGGATCGGCGTCCGCGCGGGCGGCGAAGGCCCGCAGCGTTCCGGTGCCGTCGCCGGCGTTCCGTACGGCCGTGAACAGCTCGTCCGACGCCAGCTCGGCAGGGGAGAGATTGCCCAGGTGCTGATAGACCCAGTACGACATCAGCCCGCCGAGGATCCGCTCCTCCCACCAGGGTTCGGCGCGCATCTCGGCCAGCCAGGACTCGCTGGTGTTCCAGTCGTCGATCACATCGTGGTCGTCGAAGATCATCAGGCTGGGGACGGTGGAGAGCAGCCAGCGCACCTCGGGATCGAGCCAGGACTCGTCGTACAGCCGGGTGTACTCCTCGTAGTCCGCGACATCCGGGCCGGGCGGCTCGTTCAGATCGCGGCGCTCGGCGATCCACGCCTGCGTCGCCTTCGACGTCGCGTCCGCGTAGACCTGATCGCCGAGGAGCAGCAGGACGTCGGGGCGGGCGGCCGCCGGGTCGGCGGCGAGCCGGGCGGCGAGGGTGTCGAGGGCGTCCGGGCCGATCGGGTCGTGCCCGTGGAGGGGCGCGGCGGACCAGCGGCAGGAGCCGAAGGAGACGGCGACGCCAGGGGAGGGGACCTCCGGGGCGGTGATCGTGGACGCCGGGAAGCGGGAGCCCTCCGGTGGCCAGACGCGGTCCCCGTCGAGCAGCACCTCGTACGCGGTGGCCGTGCCGGGTGTCAGTCCGGTCACCGTCACCAGCGCGTAGTCGTGGCCGGCGATACGGAACGTGGGCGCGGAGCCGCCCGCCCCGTCCGCGCACCGGACCTCGGCCGTGCACGGCCGGTCGGTCTCGACCCAGACGGTCGCACTTCCGCCGGTCTCCCAGTCCACGTACCGAAGCAGCGGTCCCAGGCGAAGCCCTGCGGCCATGTCGTGTCCTCTCCTCCGTCGCTCCGTACGGTACGGAACGACGGAGGGGTACGGACAGGTTCCGGGGCGCGGACCCGCCGTCCAGGGCGCGGACCCGCCATTCGGGGCGGTGCGGGTCGGGCCGGGGCCGCCGCCGGGATCCGGAGGGCCCGGAGGGATCGGGAAGGATCCGGAGGGATCGGGAAGGATCCGGAGGGATCGGGAAGGATCCGGAGGGATCGGGAAGGATCCGGAAGCCGAGGAAGGCGCGGCTCAGCAGCCGTTGAGGACGGAGGTGAGCGCGTTCTTCTCCGCCGGGTCGACGCTCAGGGCGTAGTGGTGCTTCACCTGGACCCACATCCGGGCGTACACGCAGCGGTAGCCCGTGCGCGGTGGCAGCCACTCGGCCGGGTCCAGATCGCTCTTGGCCTGGTTCACGTTGTCCGTGACGGCGATCAGCTGCGGTCGCGTGAGGTCGTTGGCGAACGACTGGCGGCGGGCCGTGGTCCAGGCGCTCGCGCCCGAGCGCCAGGCTTCGGCGAGCGCGACGACATGGTCGATGTCCACGTCGGACGCCGCCGACCAGGTCGCGCCGTCGTACTCGGAGTACCAGGTGCCTCGGGTCGCCGCACAACTGGAGTTCTGCACGACATCGCGGCCGTCGCGCTTGAGGACGACCTCGCGGGTGTTGCACGTCCCGGACTGGGTGCTCCAGTGCGGGAACAGATCGCGGTTGTAGCCGCTGGAGGAGCCCTCGGCGCGGACCGTGAGCTGGCCCAGGTAGATACGGGCGGTGGCCGCGTTGACGGGGGTGGGCGGGGCGGCCTGGGCGGTGGGGGCGGTGGCGACGAAGCCCGTGGCGGCGAGGGCGCAGGCTGCGGCGACGGTGGACGCACGGCGTATTCGACTGCTGTGACGCGCGTAGATTCCGGACATGCGAACTCCTTCGGAAAGGGGGGAGTCCGGCCATCGGGGCATGGCCGGGCCGGGCGCGGGTGGTGCGAGGGTGGGCGCCGGAATACAGCCTGACGTCATGGACACGTCAGTTCAAGGGGTTCGGGCGACCGGTATGACGGCGGTGCCGTCACCGGCCCTGAGCATCGGCGTGGAGCGTCCGCCGTCACCGGCCCTGACGGATCGGCGTGGAGCATTCGCCGTCACCGGATCGCCATGGGCCACCTGCCGTTGCCGGATCGGCATGGGCCGTCTGCCGCCGCGGGATCGACCGTCGTAGGGTCGGCGGGTGCTGCTGACCGTCGATCCCGTCTTCTTCGCGGTCCTCGCCGTTCTGCTCGCGATAGCCGCGACGGTGGCCGCCGTCGCGCACCTGGGGCGGTCCCGCTCGCGGGAGATCGTGGTGGCGGGGGCGCGGGCCGCGGCCCAACTCGCCGCCGTCTCCCTGGTCATCGGCTGGGTGATCAGCTCCCTGCCGCTGCTGCTCGGGTTCGTGCTGCTGATGTACGCCGTGGCCGTACGCACCGCGGGCCGCCGCATCACCGCCAACCGGACCTGGTGGTGGGCGGCCCTGCCCATCGCCGCGGGCGTCTTCCCCGTCGTCTCCGCGCTGCTGCTCACCGGACTCGTACCGCTCAAGGGCATCGCGCTCGTCCCCGTCGCCGGGATCCTCATCGGCGGCGCGCTCACCGCGACCGTCCTCGCCGGACGGCGGGCGCTCGACGAGCTGAAGCTGCGGCACGGGGAGGTGGAGGCGGGCATGGCCCTCGGGCTCCTCGACCGCGAAGCCCGGCTGGAGGTGGCCCGCGACTCGGCGGCGGACGCGCTGCTTCCCGGCCTCGACCAGACCAGGACGGTCGGCCTGGTCACCCTGCCGGGCGCTTTCGTCGGCATGCTCCTCGGCGGTGCGTCGCCGCTGCTGGCGGGGGCGGTGCAGCTCTTCGTCCTGGTCGCGCTGATGGCGGTCCAGACGATCGCCGTGGCGGTGGTGCTGGAACTGATAGCGCGGGGGCGGCTGTACCGGCCGTAGGGCCCGGTCCCCCCAGTGCGGCGTACGTCTCCGTGTGGCGTACGTCTCGAAGACGGCGGCGGGAAGTGCCGTACCCTGTTACGTGCAGAAGGGGAGTAGCTCTTCGCCGGAACGTCGACATACTGCCGGGCCTCGTGCCCGGCCGGCGCCCGGAGGCGGTTCCAGGGTCCGCAAGGCCCGAGGACCGCCAGCGAGACCTTCGGCCGCAGTGTCCTGTTGACGCTGCCGTGCCGAAGCGACCCCTGGTTCAGGCTTTACGGTCTCTCGGTACGGGCAGCCCGACCGATTGAGGAATCCCACCCGTGATCAGCTTCACCGTCATGGCTATCACCTTCGGCGTCGTCTTCCTCGCCGAGCTTCCCGACAAGACCGCGCTCGCCGGTCTGATGCTCGGTACGCGTTACCGCGCCTCGTACGTCTTCGCGGGGGTCGCCGCGGCCTTCGCCCTCCATGTGGTGCTCGCGATCGCGGCGGGCAGCGTCCTGACCCTGCTGCCGCACCGGCTGGTCCAGGCCGTGGTGGGCGCGCTGTTCCTCGCGGGCGCGCTGGTTCTGCTGCTGCGGAAGCCCGACGGCGACGAGGAGAACATCAAGCCGCCCGCCGACCAGTCCTTCTGGAAGGTCTCCGGAGCGGGCTTCATGCTCATCCTGGTCGCGGAGTTCGGTGACCTCACCCAGATCATGACCGCGAATCTGGCCGCCCGGTACGACAACCCCGTCTCCGTCGGCATCGGAGCGGTCCTCGCGCTGTGGACGGTCGCGGGCATCGGCATCCTGGGCGGCCGCACCCTGATGAAGTACGTCCCGCTGAAGCTGATCACCAAGGTGGCGGCGGCGCTGATGCTGGTACTGGCGGGGTTCAGCCTGTACGAGGCGGTTACGGGGTAGCCGACGCGCTTCTCCCGGCCGGGTTGGGGCGCGTCCGGACCGGTCCGGGGCCGGGTTGGGGCGGGTCCTTGTCCGGTCCGGGACCGGAGCGATCGCGCCTCCGCGCGGATCCGGCCGCCTTCGCGCAGGCAGCGGCCGGTCACCGCTCCGGATCCGGTCCGGGTCGGGTCTGTCCAGGGCGGCTGCGATCACTGGGCCGACCGGCCCGGTGGACCCGGCCCCGGCCGTACGACGCGCCCGCCGCGACCGCCCGGCGGAGCCGGTTCGCGTCCGGCGGGCCGGAGCGGAGTGCCCGAGGCTGCCGCCGCGGAACCCGAGGCCGTCGGCAGACCGCTCGCGCTCAGCGCGGACAAGGCCGCAGCCGTCGGCGTGCCCCATGCGGTCGGCAGGCGCACGGGCGACATCGGCCGACATCCGGGCCCGCGCTCGGCGCGCCGACGGGCGACATCCGCGGTGTGGCCGCGATCAGCGGGCCGCGTCGGTCCGTCCGGGGCCGTCGACGGGCCGGACGTGGACGACATGGATCCAGCCGTCCTGATCCGCCGTCACCTCAAGTTCCGTCAGGTCCTCCACATGCAGATCCGGGCCGAGGGCCTTCGCGCGGGGGCCGACGCCCACCACCCGCATGCCCGCCGCCCGCGCGGCCGTGATCCCCGCTTCGGAGTCCTCGAACGCCACGCACTCGGACGGCGCGAAACCCAGCTGCGCCGCGCCCTTGAGGAAGCCCTCGGGGGCGGGCTTGCTCTCGCCAACGCACTCCGCCGTGACGCGAATGTCCGGCATCGGCAGGCGGGCGGCCGTCATCCGCGCGCGGGCCAGTGCCATGTCCGCCGAAGTCACGAGGGCGTGCGGCAGCCTCGCGAGCGCGGCCATGAAGGCGGGAGCGCCGGCCACCGGCACCACCCCTTCGACGTCGGCCGTCTCCTGGGCGAGCAACACCGCGTTCTCCGCGTGATTCTGCTCCACCGGCCGGTCCGGCAGCAGCGCCGCCATCGTCACGTGCCCCTGCCGTCCGTGGACGACCTTGAGCGTCTCCTCCGGGTCGAGCCCGTGTCCGACCGCCCACCTTCGCCAGCAGCGCTCCACCACCGCGTCCGAGTTGACGATGGTGCCGTCCATGTCGAGGAGAAGGCCCCGGGCGGTGAGAGTGCTTGCCGTCATCGGTGTACTCCAGAGCGGTGGCGCGGAAAATCGGACAGAGCAGGCAGAGACGCAGACGAGAGAGCAGACAGAGACGCAGACAGAGAGCGGACGGACAAGAGTGGCTCCGCCCGTGGTCAGGGGGACGGACGGAGCCACTTTGTTTCAACATGATACAAAGCCGTTCCCGTGAAAGCCACCCCTCGTCTCCGCAGGCCAGAACCGGACATACCCACCAGGATGGAAGGGATTCGGACACGAGGAGATCCGCATGGCCCAAGATGTGCGCACCCAGCCCCTGAGTCCGGCCCCGGGGGAGGGCCAGAACCGGCGGAGCGTCATGGCCGCCATCGGTGCGCTGCTGCTCGGCATGTTGCTCGCCGCCCTGGACCAGACGATCGTCTCCACCGCGCTGCCCACCATCGTCAGCGACCTGGGCGGACTGGAGCATCTGTCCTGGGTGGTCACGGCCTATCTGCTGGCCTCCACCGCCGCCACCCCTCTCTGGGGCAAGCTGGGCGACCAGTACGGCCGCAAGAAGCTCTTCCAGACCGCCATCGTCATCTTCCTCATCGGCTCCGCGCTCTGCGGCCTCGCCCAGAACATGCCGCAGCTCATCGGCTTCCGCGCCCTACAGGGCCTCGGCGGCGGCGGACTCATGGTCCTGTCCATGGCGATCGTCGGCGATATCGTCCCGCCCCGCGAACGCGGCCGTTACCAGGGCCTCTTCGGCGCGGTCTTCGGCGCCAGCAGCGTCCTCGGCCCCCTCCTCGGCGGCTTCTTCACCGAGCATCTCTCCTGGCGCTGGGTCTTCTACGTCAATCTGCCCGTCGGCGTCGTCGCGCTCGCCGTCATCGCCGCCGCACTCCACATCCCCGCCCGCCGCACCAAGCACACCATCGACTACCTCGGCACCTTCCTCATCGCCTCCGTCGCCACCTGCCTCGTCCTCGTCGCCTCGCTCGGCGGCGTCACATGGGGCTGGGGATCCCCGCAGATCATCGGACTCGCCGTCCTCGGCCTGGTGCTGCTCGTCCTCTTCGTCGCCGTCGAGCGCAGGGCCGCCGAACCGGTGCTGCCGCTGCGCCTCTTCCGTATCCGTACCTTCTCGCTCGTCGCCGTCATCAGCTTCATCGTCGGTTTCGCGATGTTCGGCGCGATGACCTTCCTGCCGACGTTCCTCCAGGTCGTCCACGGCATCTCCCCGACCCTCTCCGGCGTTCATATGCTGCCGATGGTCATCGGAATGCTCCTCATGTCGACGGTGTCCGGCCAGATCGTCAGCCACACCGGCCGCTGGAAGGTCTTCCCGATCCTCGGCACGGCCGTCACCGCGATCGGGCTGCTGCTGCTCCACCAGCTGACCGAGAACAGCGCCACCTGGGTGATGAGCCTGTACTTGTTCGTCTTCGGCGCCGGACTCGGCCT
Organism: Streptomyces sp. NPDC004838; assembly: GCF_053600955.1. Lineage (NCBI taxonomy): Bacteria > Bacillati > Actinomycetota > Actinomycetes > Kitasatosporales > Streptomycetaceae > Streptomyces > Streptomyces sp. NPDC004838. Next base: position 120,022 of record NZ_JBSGAW010000002.1, read on the forward strand.
GGTCATGCAGGTGCTGGTCCTGGTGGTGCAGAACGCGGTCCGCTACGAGGACCTGGGCGTCGCCACCTCCGGCGCGACCTTCTTCCGGTCGATCGGAGCCTCCTTCGGCGTCGCCATCTTCGGAACGATCTTCAGCAACGGGCTCCAGGACAGGCTCGCCGCCGCGCTCGCCGGGCGGCATGTGCCGCCCGGCGCGGGATCGGGGGAGCTGGCCGCCGACCCCCACGCGATCGCCGAACTGCCGCCCGCGCTCCAGCAGCCGGTGATCCACGCCTACGCGTCGTCCATCACCGCCGTCTTCCTCTACGCCGTCCCCATCGTGCTCCTCGCCTTCGCCGTCGCCTGGTTCCTCAAGGAAGACCGGCTCCGCGGCTCGGTGACCGCTCCCGACCCCAGCCAGACCCTCGCGTCCAATCCGGTGCAGCGTTCGTCCCGCGACGAGGTGGCGCGAGCGCTCTCCGTACTCGGCTCGCGCGAGGGCAGACGCGAGGTGTACGAGAAGATCACGGCGAGGGCCGGTTACGACCTGCTGCCCGCCGCCAGCTGGCTTCTGCTCCGTATCCGGCGCCATGGAACCGTCGAACCCGGGCTGCTCGCCGACACCACCCCCGTACCGCTGAGAGCCGTTACCGAGGCCGCCGCCCAGATCGAGGTACGCGGTCTCGCCCGGCGCGAGGGCGTGCAACTGGTCCTCACCGAACAGGGGCTCGAGGCGGCCATGCGTCTGGCCAAGGCCCGCGAGGAGTCACTCTGCGAACTGCTCGGCGACTGGTGGGGTCCCGACCGGCCGACCGATCTGGTGCAACTGGTCGAGGAGCTGAACGCGGAGCTGTGCGGCTCCGACCAGGAACGGCCGAACGGCCCCCGGCCGAAGGGCGACCACGCGCCCCCGGGACACCTCGACCCGTGAGTACGGGATCCTGCCGGCCCCCCGGGCACCTGCCGCCCGGTCACGTGCCCGCGGCCCGGTCAGTGCCCGCGGTCCGTGAAGGCTCACCGTTCGCTCTCGGAGGGGCTCAGCCCTGGGCCTTGGGACCGGCCGACTGGACCACCTCGAAGGACCACAGCGTGGACCCGGTGGCCGCGGGCTTCGGCTTCTCGCCGCCGCCCTGCTCGCCGCCCTGCGAGGGGGCGTGAGCGCCGCGCATCGAGCCCGCCATCCACGCCTCGAAGTCGGCCTCGCTGCGCCAGCGCGTGTAGACCAGATACTGGTCCGTGCCCTCCAGCGGGCGGAGCAGCTCGAACCACTCGAACCCGTCGGAGTTCTCCACGCTCCCGGCGCGCGCGGCGAACCGCTTCTCCAGCACCTCGCGCTGCTCGGCGGGGACGGTCAGAACGTTGATCTTCACCACACTGGCCACAGGGGCATCCTTCACATAGGAGGGATCTCGACCGTACCCCTCGGGGCGGGCGGGAGTGGCGGCACCCCACGTGGCGCGCGCCCAAGAGGGGGCTCGGCCGCTGACGTCGAGAGCCGTCGCCTTGTGCCGGGCGTTCCGCCCCCGAACCCCCTGAACCCGCCGAACCTCCGAACCCTCGAACCCCGCGCCTCGAACGCCGACGCGGCCGGAGTCCGAGGCCCTGGCGCGGCCGGAGCCTCACGGGACGGTGCGGCTAGGAGACCACGCGCGCCAGCAGGAACCCGTCGTAACCCTTCGAGCCCACCGTCTGCACGGCGGTCGCGTCCAGCCTCGGCTCCCGCGCCACCAGCTCGTACATCTCCCGCGTGCCCACGACCGCCGGATCGGCGCTCGTCCCGTCCACCACCGCTCCGCCGCGTACGACGTTGTCGACGACGATCAGACTGCCGGGCCGGGAGAGTTCGAGCGCCCATTCCACGTACCGAGGGTTGTTCACCTTGTCCGCGTCGATGAAGAACAGGTCGAACGGTCCCGCGCCCGGCTCCGCCGCCAGCTTCGGCAGGGTCTCCAGCGCCGGGCCCGTCCGGATCTCCGCGATGCCGTCCAGCCCGGCGCGGGCGAGATTCGCGCGGGCGACCTCGGCATGGTCGGGGCTGTACTCCAGCGAGATCAGCCGGCCGTTCTCGGGGAGCGCCCTGGCCAGCCAGATCGTGCTGTAGCCGCCCAGCGTGCCGATCTCCAGCACCGTGCGCGCGCCCAGGGTGCGGGCCAGCAACTGGAGCAGCTTGCCCTGATTCGCCGCCACCGCGATCGCCGGAAGCCCGGCCGCGTCACTGTCCGCGAGGGCCCGCGTGAGCGCTTCGTCGGCCGGGGCGAGGAGGCCGTTCACATAGCGGTCGACCGCCGCCCACCGCTCGTGCCACTGGTCCGGTGTCAGCTCCTGAGTCATATGTCCAACCTATGCCGCGAGGGCCCCTCGCGCCCCGCTCCCGCGACGGAACCCGCAGGTGCGGGCGGCCGACGTCTTGTATTTTTGCCCGCATGCCTTCTGTGCGACCGCCCGGGGATGTACGTCACCGGGGTCGGCTGCCGGACATCCGAGCAAAACCGGGTGACTGTCAGGCAAAGAGGGGGTTGCCCGAGTCTTTTCCATCGGGCAATGGCAGGCTTCTTCGGGCGGTGACCGACTTCTTCGGGCGGTGACCGGCTCGGCGGGCCGAAAGTCACGGACACAACGGATCGTAGGGGAGGCTCGCGCGACGTGGCGAACGCGGAGCACAGCGTGCGCGGAAGCGCGACGACGGACACGAGGATGAGTGCCGCCAGGGCCGTGCTGTGGCTCGTGGCCGCCGTGCTCGCCGTACGGCAGTTGACGGCGGTACTCCGCCAACCTCCCGGTGAACGGCTGATGGACCTGGAGACCTGGATCGGCCCGAACGGCGTGCTGCATGTGAACGGCTCGCTGTACGACTCCGACCGGTTCACCGGAACCCCCTTCGCGGGACTGGTCCTCAAACCGCTCTCCCGCTCCGCCGAACAGAGCCTGGGCGTCGCCTGGACCTTCGGCACGCTCCTGCTCGTCGTCGGCATCGGCATGCTCGTCGCACGGGCCCTGCCGGGACCGGTCTCGCGCCGTAGCGGACTCCTCGCCGCGCCCATCGCGATCAGCCTGCTGATGCTGTCGCTGCCGGTGCGCAACAGCTTCTACCTCGGCCAGACCAGCATCATCCCCGTGCTGCTCGTTCTGCTCGGCTGCTTCGCCGCCAGAGGCGAGAGGGCCTCCGGGGTGCTGATCGGCGTCGGCGCGGCCCTCCAGCCGACCGTCCTGCTCTTCGCGCCGCTGCTGTGGTTCACCGGGCGCAGACGCGCGGCCGTCACCTCGGCCGCGACCTTCGCCGCCTGTTCGGCGCTCGCCTGGGCCGCCATGCCGAGCGACTCATGGGCCTACTGGGTCCACCATGTGGCCGGAGCCGGGCTCGGCAGCCGGCCGGACGGGCTCGCCAACCAGTCCCTCCACGGCGCGCTCCTCCGCTTCGGCCTGGAAGGGCCGCTGGAGATCGCGCTCTATCTCGCGCTGGCCGCCGCCGTCGCCTGGTTCGGGCTGCGCCGCGCCATCCACTACGCACGGGACGGCCAACTCCTCCTCGCCGTCGCCGTGACCGGCTGCGTCGCCGTCGCCGTCTCGCCCACCACCTGGCAGCACCAACTGCTGTGGGTGCTCCTCGCCGTCGTCGGCCGGGTCGGCAAGCGGGCCGCCGACCGCGCGCTCTGGCCCGTCATCGTCGTCCTGGTGGTGACACTGCCCAACAAGATGCTGCTGCCGAACATAGGGGTTCTCCACCCCGTACGGGACAACGCCGTGCTCGTCGCGGCGCTCGCCGCGGCCTGCCTGGTGCCGTTCCTCTCCCGTACCGCACCGCACTTCCGGCGTCCGGTGCCCACCGAGTACGCCACGCCGGTCGCCTCCCGGTGGAGCCGTGTTCCGCTGCTGCCGTTCTGGCGGCGCGCGCTGAGCCGGCCCAATCTGCTGCTCGAACTCCTGGTGATCCGCGTCGGCTACTCGATCTACTCCCAGATCCGGCTCGCCGCGACCGCCGACACGGCCACGGCCGAGGAGCACGGCCGGCAGATCGCCTCCATCGAGCAGGCGCTCGGCATCGACATCGAGCACTGGGTGAACCAGGCGACGGTGAACGTGGAATGGCTGGAGTCGTTCCTCGGCTTCTACTACACCTCGTTCCACTTCCCCGTGCCGCTGGCCATTCTCGCCATCCTCTACATCCGCCGTCCCATCGAATACCGCTGGGCCCGCGCCTCGCTCGCGTTCGCCACGCTCCTCGCGCTGGTGGGCTTCTGGCTGTATCCGCTGGCCCCGCCGCGCCTGATGCCCGGCATGGGCTTCGTCGACACGGTCCACGGGACGCAGGACCTCGCCAACCCGGACTTCGGCGCGATGACGGCGGTCACCAACCAGTACGCGGCGATGCCGTCGCTGCACTTCGGCTGGTCGCTGTGGTGCGGGGTCGTCGTCGTGGTGCTCGCCCCGAAGCTGTGGATGAAGGCGCTGGGCCTGATCCACCCGCTCATCACGCTCTACACGATCGTCGCGACCGCGAATCACTGGATCATGGACGCGGTGGGCGGCGCTGTGGTCGTCGGCACGGGCTTCGCCCTGACGTATCTGCTCTCGGGGCGGCGGCAACTGCTTCCGCGGGCGTCCACGAGCACGATTCCGGCGGCCCGTTCGGTCGGCGGTACGGGGCCCGGCGGGACGGGACCCGGCGAACGCGGGGTCACCGGCGGCGGTATGGGGGCCGGGAGCACGACGGTCGACGGCGAAGACAGCGGCAGCCGTACGGAGTCCGCGGTGCCGGCCGCGCCGAAGTAGCCGTACGACCGCCCCCGGCGGGCGACAGTGGTCCCGGGGGGTACGGGACGAGAACGCCCGTACCCCCAGGACCCCCCGCAGCGGATCGCCGCGTCAAGCCAGGATCCGCCGTCACGCGGGATTCCGCCACTCGGGCGGCCGTCGAGCGTCCTGGGGTCTCTCAGCGGCCGTCTCTCCGGCTGTTGCTCCGGCCGTCTTTCCGGCTGTTGCTCCGGCCGTTGCTCCGGCCGTTGCTCTGGTCGGTGTTCGGGGCGAGGGGACCTCCGCCGTGCCGGACTGCCGGGGGCGCGGGAACTCGACGTGAACGCCCTTCATATGTGAGCCGACGCGGAAGGACGATCGCGCCCTCCAACGGCCCGCGCCGTGTTGCGGTAGCGCTGGACGACGGCGGTGCCCAGCGGCGTCCAGAGGGCCGGGTTTGGCGGCGCGTCGGGACGGCGCATGACATGCCCTCCGCACCTGAACTCCCCTGGTGGGGCCTCCTCACCGGCGAGGGGGAGGGAGCTGTCCTTACGGGGGGCAGTGCTCACACGCTTCGCGACACGTCGGCCGTTCCGTGATCAGTCGAGCCCAAGGGCTGTCCAGGCCACCGGGTTGGCGTACTCGTCGACGCGGACCACGTGCCCGTCGGCGATTTCCAGCCGGAAGACATATACATTCCGGTACTTGGTGCCCAGTCGCGTGACCATGTCACCACGAGCATGCAGGTGGACGAACCGGGCATCCTCCGACACCGACCACTCCTGATCGACCATGCGCAACTGCGGCAGATTCGACATCGCGGTCCGCAGGTACCCCAAGGCGTTCCCGATGCCGTCGAACACGAACCACGGCTCCGGTGTTCCCTCGATCGACATCGGGAAGACGATGACCGTCTCGTCGGTGAGCAGCTCGCGCATACCGGATTCGTCATGGGCTTCCCAGCGCTCGAAGTACTGCTTCGCGACCGCCAGCGCCGTCTCGTGCCGCCGTTCCATGACCGCCTCCCTCTCGTTCGTCGTGATGCCGCTCGTACGGCGGCGTCAACCAGAGTGCGGCCCTGCGGTGGAAGTTCCCGAGCCCGCTCATCCCCAGCACTGACAGGGCCAGGATGCGGCGGCAGGCCGGAGGCACACTGGTCGTATGCCGAAGGCCCGTGTCATCAGCTTTGGAGCGCAACTGCGCAAGTGGCGCGACCGCACCCGGCCGGAGGACCTCGGCCTGCCGACCGGACCCCGCCGGAAGGTTCCGGGGCTCCGCCGTGAGGAGTTGGCGGCCTTCGCCGATCTGTCCGTCGACTACCTGACCCGGCTGGAGCAGGGCAAGGCCGCGCACCCTTCGCCCGACGTCGTCGCCGCGCTCGGCCGCGCACTGAGGCTCTCGCGTGCGGAGGCCGACCTGCTGCACCAACTCGCCGGCTACGCACCCCCGTCGGATCTGGAGGTGCCCACCCACCTCTCACCCGGGGTGCGGCGCCTGCTCGACCGCCTCGGTGACGTACCGGTGGCCGCGTACGACGCCACATGGACCCTCACCGCCGCCAACGAGCCGTGGCGCCGGCTCCTCGGCCCCGACGACAGCAGCCCTGGCACGAACCTGGTCAGGGCGGCGTTCACCGGCGCACCCAGCCGAGTGCGCACGACACCCGAACACCGCGACAGGCTCCGCAGGTCCCTCGTAGCGGACCTGCGCCTCAGCGCCACACGCTACCCGCGCGACAGGCGCTTCCAGGCGCTCCTGCACGACCTGCTCACCCACAACGCCGCCTTCGCCGCCATGTGGGCCGAGCGCCGGGCGGAACCCTTCACCGCCGAACCCAAGAACATCGAGCATCCCGAACTGGGCAGCCTGTGGTTCGACTGCGACATCCTGAACGCCACCGACGGCGACGCCCGCATCGTCGCCTACACCGCGCCGCCCGGCTCGGCCGGCGAAGCGGCATTGTCCATGATGCGCGCCGCCCCTCACCCGCCGTGACCAACTGGCAGTGAGCGTTCGGCCGAGACGCCGGCCGCTTCACCGATCCCGTTGACCACCGGCCCGTTCCCGGCGCTTGCGGTGGGCCCGTTGGTCATCGGGCCGAGCGATGGTCGCCTTGACCCCGCGCCGCCACAAGTGGGCGCGCGCCGCCCGGACCAGCGCGGAGCCGTGGCCGAGAGGCAGACCCTGCCGACCGGGTTCCGGATCAGGACCGGCTGGCCGTCGCGGGGAGCCGACCGTTCGTTCGTGCACGAATCGTCAACCAGTGGGGACGTATGGACAAAGCTCATCGGAGCCCTTTCCGGAATACTCGCCCCTGAAGCCAACCCAAGGGGAGTTCGGATGAGTCTTCGGAAATCGCTCTGCGCCCGTGCCGGCACCACAGCCGCCCTGACCGACGCCGGCGTCCTCATGGCGCCGCCCTCCGGCGACAGCAGGCACAGAGAATCCCCTGCCACCCGTCCCGCCGGTTCCGGACACGCGCACGGATGGTGGGAACCCCAACTCGTCGACCCACCTGCTGGAAGCCTGTGACGAGGCGAACCCGACAGGCAGGACGGGGGCGAGTAGCCACGCCCGGTCCGCTGATCGCCCGTTGGCGCGGCAATGGTCGGCCCCGGCCGAGCGCCGGAGCCGGGACCCCTGCACGAAAGTCGCCGTACTACGAGGGCGCTTCGTGGCGGGCCTGGTCCCGGACGGGTGCCTCGCCCCCTGCCGCGGAACTCGGGTCCTCGAAGGCCGCCCGTGCCTCGAAGGCCGCGCGCCGGGTCGCCCGTCGCAGTGCTTTGAGCACGGTCGGGCCCAGCGTGAGCGTCAGCACGACCGTGACGATCGCGCGGCCCAGGTCCCAGCCGAGTGACGTCGTCGTGACGTATGCGAGGAAGCGCACCAGATTCTCGCCGACCGGGTCGCCGGGCTGAAAGGAGACCCCCGTGGCGAGGCCGGCGATGTACGTCCAGCCCTGGAGGTTCATGACCGTCCCGTACGCGAACGCCGCGACCGTCCCGTACACGGCGAGCATCAGCACCTCCGCCCGCCCGCGCAGCCGCTCCGGGCCCGGCAGCAGGCCCGCGCCCATGGTGAACCAGCCCATCGCCAGCATCTGGAACGGCATCCACGGTCCGACACCGCCCGTGAGGAGGGCCGACGCGAACATCGTGATCGAGCCGAGGACGAAGCCGAACCCCGGCCCCAGCACCCGGCCGCTGAGCACCATCAGGAAGAACATGGGCTCAAGTCCCCCCGTGCCCGCCCCGAGCGGGCGCAGGATCGCGCCCACCGCCGCCAGCACCCCGAGCATCGCCACGGCCTTCGCGCCCAGCCCGGTGTCGGCGATCGTCGCCACGGCGACGGCGAGCAGCAGGGGGAGCAGCAGCGCGAACAGCCAGGGGGCGTCCGCCGAGTGCGCGAGGAGCCCGGACTTCTCGTCGGCGAGCAGCGGCCAGCCGAAGGCGACGACGCCGACGCCGCTGACCAGCGCGAGCGCGGCAACGGAACGCGGACCGAGCCGGATCGGCCGTCCCGAGGTGAGGGGCGACGACGTGGTGGAAGAGGTGGTGGACGAGGGGGTCGTCGAGGTGGCGGTCGCCCTTCCGGACGCGTTCGTGGGCGTGCCCACAGCGCGTCCCCGGCCCGGGGCGCTCACAGCGCGTCCCCGCCCTGGGCCGCCGACAGCGCCTCCCTGACCTGGGCCACCGTCAGCCAGCGCCGTGGCGCCAGAATCTTGGCCACCTGCGGTGCGAACGCGGGTGAGGACACGACCACCTCGGGCGTCGGGCCGTCCGCGACGATCTCGCCGTCCGCCAGGATCACCACCCGGTGCGCGAGTTCGGCCGCCAGTTCCACATCGTGGGTCGCCAGCACGACGGCGTGCCCGTCGGCCGCCAGTCGGCGTACGACCTCCACCAGCCGTACCTTCGCCGCGTAGTCCAGACCGCGCGTCGGCTCGTCGAGCAGCAGCAGCGGCGGCCGGCCCGTGAGTACGATCGCCAGCGCCAGCACCAGCCGCTGCCCCTCGGAGAGATCGCGCGGATGTGTCTCGTCCGCCACCCCCGGCAGCAACTCGCTCACCAGGGCCCGGCAGGAACCGGGTTCGGCCCCGGCGTCCGTGTCCGCCGCCGCGCACTCCGCGGCCACCGTGTCCGCGTACAGCAGATCCCGCGGCTCCTGCGGTACGAGGCCGACCTGCCGGATCGTCTCGCGCGGATGCGCGCGGTGCGGGTCGAGCCCGCCGACGGAGACTTTTCCGGAGGTGGGCTCGATCAGGCCGACGAGTGCGGACAGCAGGGTGGACTTCCCCGCTCCGTTACGGCCCATGAGGGCGACCGTCTCACCGGCCGCCACGCTCAGATCGATCCGCCGGAGCGCTTCGATACGCCCCCGGCGGATGTGCAGCCGGTCGACCACGGCCAGCGGCTCACCGGCCGCCGCCCGTACGGGAACGGGCGGCGGCTCCGGCAGACGCTCGCGCAGCCCCGACGCCCGCCGCCGCGCGTCCCGCACCGACAGCGGAAGCGGCTCCCACCCGGCCAGCCGCCCCAGCGCCACCACCGGAGGGTGCACCGGCGACACCGCCATGACCCCGGCGGGCGGTCCCATCACCGGGGCCTCGCCGGGCGCGGGCAGCAGGATCACCTGGTCCGCGTACTGGACCACCCGTTCCAGCCGGTGCTCGGCCATCAGGACCGTCGTGCCGAGATCGTGCACCAGACGCTGCAACACCGCCAGCACCTCCTCCGCCGCGCCGGGATCCAGCGCGGACGTCGGCTCGTCGAGCACCAGCACCTTGGGGTGCGTGGTCAGCACCGAGCCGATCGCCACCCGTTGCCGCTGCCCGCCCGACAGCGTGGCGATGGGGCGGTCCCGCAGGTCGGCCATCCCCAGCAGATCGAGCGTCTCCTCGACCCGGCGGCGCATCACATCCGGGGCGACGCCCAGCGACTCCATGCCGTAGGCGAGTTCGTCCTCGACGGTGTCCGTGACGAAATGGGCCAGTGGATCCTGGCCCACCGTGCCGACGACATCGGCGAGTTCACGCGGCTTGTGCGTACGGGTGTCCCGGCCGTCGACCGTGACGCGTCCGCGCAGGGCGCCGCCCGTGAAGTGCGGGACGAGCCCCGACACCGTGCCCAGGAGCGTCGACTTGCCGACCCCGGACGGGCCGACCAGCAGCACCAACTCACCCTCGGGAACGGTGAGATCGACCTGCGCCACCGTGGGCAGCGGATTGTCGCCATGGGTGACCGAGACGTTCTCGAACCGGATCACGGGGCCTCCTTGGCAGAGCCTGCGGCGTTAGGCCGCTTCTGGTGGATCTTGCTGGGCTCGCGTGCCCTGGCACCGCGCCTCGCTGCGTTGTCGTCGGTCGCCGATGCTCCGCATGGACTCCCTCCTCCGCCTTGCGATCCACGGCACCAGACCCCGCTCACTGATCCAGCCTGATCCACCAGAAACGACCTGGGCGGTACGGGGGCGACGAACGCCGGGAGCAGACCGATGAGGACCGAGAGCGCGGGCCACAGCGGCAGACTGGGAGCGACCAGCGGTACGACACCGGGGTGCAGCGCCTCCGAGTCGTACGAGCCCGCCCAGATCAGCAGCGCGGCGACCGCCGCACCCGACCCGGCCACCAGCCAGGAGCGCGGCCCGAACCGGTCCGGCCGGTACCGGGTGCGCGGACTCCTCCGGCCGCCCAGCCGCAGCCCCGCGACGGCCGCGACGAGCCCCGCGAAGAGCAGGGGCAGCCCGTACGCGGCCCCGGTGGCCGCGAGCAGCGCGTACGAGCCGACGCACACGCCGAGCAGACCGCCGAGGGTGAGCGCGGTCGTGGTGTGCCGTACGGCGGGCGGCACCTGGGCCGTGCGCCCGTATCCTCGCGCGTCCATCGACGCGGCGACCGCGACCGAGCGCTCCAGCGCTCCCTCCAGCACCGGCAGCCCGATCTGCGCGATCGCCCTGAAACCGCCGGTGGACCGGCCTCGCAGCCGCCTCGCGGTCCGGAGCCGGGCCACGTCGGCGACCATGTTCGGCGCGAACGTCATCGCGACGACGACGGCCACCCCCGCCTCGTACAGGGCCCCCGGCAGCGACTTGAGCAGCCGGGCCGGGTTGGCGAGCGCGTTGGCCGCGCCGAGGCAGATGAGGAGCGTCGCCAGCTTCGCGCCCTCGTACAGTGCGAAGACCACCTGTTCCGCGTGGACCCGGCCACCGATCCTGATGCCCTTCGCCCAGTCGGGGAGCGGGACTTCGGGCAGGGTGAAGAGCGGATGCGTACCGGGGACGGGCGAGCCCAGCACCACCGAGAACAGGACCCGGATGGCGATGACGATCAGCCCGAGCTTGATGAAGGCGGTGTACGAACGGGCCCAGGGCGCGTCCGTGCGGCGGGCCGCGACGACGTATCCGGCGACGGCGACGATCAGCCCGAGGAGCAGTGGATTGGCGGTCCGGGACGCGGCGGTCGCCAGCCCGAGGGCCCACAGCCACCAGGCCCCCGCGTGGAGGGCGTTGCCCCGGTCGGCCTCGGGTGCGCGGAATCGCTGTCCGCGCCGTCCCGGTTCCGGTCGCGGTCGCGGTTCTGGTCCCGGTCGCGGCGTCGACGCGGACACGGATGCCGGGCCCGGCGTGGACGCCGACTCCGGGCCGGGCGTGGACGCCGGGACCTGGTCCCCTGAGCCCGCACTGCGGTGCGGCGGAGGCGTGGCGGGCATGGTCATCGCTTGCGGCGGCGCGACTGCCAGACCGCTGCGGCGACCAGTACGAGAATCGCCGCCGCGCCCGCCGCGACACCGATCGAGGGACCCCCGTCCTCGCTCCCGGAACCGTCCGCCTGCCGCGTCCCGTCCGCCTTGTCGGTGCTCCCGGTGCTCCCGGTGCTCCCGGTGCTCCCGGTGTTCCCGGCGGACGCCGCGGGGGTCTCCGTGGAGCGCGAGCCCGAGATCTGTTCGCCGCAGCCCTCGGCCGGATAGCCGGAGATCGCGCAGAGCAGAGCTTCGCTGTTGTACCGCAGGGGCTTCGCCACCAGCGCGAGCGCCTCGGCCGTCGTCGCGTCCTTCGCGACCCGCGCGCACACGCCGCGCCCCGCGGGCGGTGTCTCGCCGCCGGGGGCGTCGGCCGCGGTGCCGGGGTCGATGACCAGGGCGACGCGCTTCTGCCCGGACTTCGGGGGCGTACCGCCGCAGATCGCCTCGAAGTCCGGGGCCGAACGCGGCCGGGCCGCGTCGGAGCTGTCCTCGCTGACCGAGAAACGGAAGCCGTTCACGGAGCCGTCCGCCGGGCGGGCGGTCGCGGGGCCCTCGGTGGCGTACGTCCAGGTGTCGCCGCCGGACTGCCAGAACGACCAGTAGCGGTACCCCGCCGCCTGCGCCGGGCCCGCGCCGACGACCGTCAGCGCGACCCCGAGAGCCAGAAGGAGGGGGAGGACGGAGAGCAGCCGGGCGCGGATCACGACTGGGACTTACGGCGGCCACTGAGCAGGATGCCCGCGCCGACGCTCGCCGCGAAGAAGGCGCCGATGATCCACCACACGCCGACCCCGGAGCCGTCCTTCTTCTCGTCCTTCGCGTCCTGCCGCGTCACGTTCGCCTTGTCCGTGACGACCGTCCGCGGGGCCGGGCCGGTCGCGTTCAGGCCCGCCACCAGATCGGTTCCCCCGAAGCTCTTCGGGTCCGTACCGGTCGCGTGCGCCGCGAGGATCAGCTGTGCGTACGCCGCCGGGCCGGACTCCTTCGCCCAGGCCGCCGCGTTCTGCTCCAGCCAGGCCAGGGGCTTCTTCGTCTGGTCGGTCAGGCCCTGTGCGGCCAGGGCGACGACGGCGTCGGCGGTGTTGCCGAAGTCGGGCTTCTCGGCCGTGTCCGTGGAGCCCGGCATCGGCGGTGTGTTGAGGTGGCCGGTCTTGGCGAGGGCGGTCGCGAGGTACGCCCCGCCGTTGTGGGCGGCTGCCTCGATCGTGGTCCCGGCCTCGCACACGGCGCCCTTGGCGTCCTTCGTGCCCGCCGTCACGACCAGCCCCTTGCCGTGCGCGCCGAGCACGGCCGCGGCCGTGGAGTCGGCGACGATGCCGGGCTGCTTCGGCTGGTACACGAACGCACCGCCGTCCTTGCCGCCGCACGGCCGCGCGAACGTCAGCAGCGCGTCGTACGGCGACTTCCCGCCCTTCGACACGACCGCGTCCGGCTTCTCGCCGGCCGCGGCGAGCGCGCCGATCACGATGGACGTGGAGTTGGCGTCGCTGGCACCGCCGGGGTTGTAGCTCCAGCCGCCGTCCGCGTTCTGTACGGACTTCAGCCAGGTCACGGCCTTCTGTACGGTCTCACTCTGCCCGCCGAGGGCGGCGAGCGCCTGTACCGCGGCGGCGGTGGCGTTGGAGTCCAGCGGCAGCGCGGGGGCGCACGCCCCGGCGGCGTCCGCGCGGTAGGACGGGAACGCGCCGCTGTCGCACTGCTGGCCGGTCAGCCAGTCCACCGCCTTCCCGGCGGGCTTCACACCGACCGTGTCCTGGGCGAGCAGCGCCAGGGACTGCCGCCAGACGCCGTCGTACGCGGGGTCGGTGGTCCCGTACAGACCGGACGGTGTGACGGCTGACGGCGTCGGGGTGGGGGTCGGCGCGGCGATCGCGGCCGGGGCGGCGGCCGCGGCTATGGCCATGCCGACGACGGCGGATGCGGCGAGCGCGGCGACGCCGCGGCGGGCGGTGGTCATGACGGGCGGTGCCTTCCCTGCGGGACCGGGCACGGGCACGCGCGAGCGACCTGGGCTCCGGCTCCGTATTCCTCGACGATGCCGGTCACCGGCGGCTGCCGGTGGCACGAGCCGTCACAGCCGCGCACAGGGCATTCCGACTCACCACCCTGTTTCGCGGGTGGTTCACGGTTGCGGGTCAGTGCCGGATTCGCACCGGCTTCCCCCTGTACGGGTGTGATACGACCTGCTTACTGTACCGGCCCTGTGCAGGCCCCTCGCGGGGGGCGGCCGATGGGCGGCGCACCCGGGGCCGGGGTCCGTCCCCAAGCGCCGGACGGGCCGGAGTCGCCCGCCCGGGCTTCGTGTCCTGCCGGGGCGGCGGGCTCGCGGCCGGGGTCCCTCCTCAGGCGCACCGGCCGGCGTCCTCGCTGATGTCCGGCCGGCGCGTTACGGACGTGGTCATGTCCGGTGGGCCTGTATCGGAGAACCTGTATCGGAGAAGGGGACGCTTCGACGGCTGGACGGCACGCTGTGGCATGGCGGTGACAATCCCTGGACGCAACGAGTACATGGCGCGGCGAACCGGCGGACGCCGAGCGCGTGTCCTTCACCGTGTTCCCGGACTGTCCGGGAACGGCCCAGGGGGAGCAGACCGATGCGCACTGCGAATCGCACCACCAGCCGTACCCGTAACCGTCTTGTCATCACGGCCGCAGCGGCTTTCCTGGCGCTGGTCCTCAGCGGGTGCCGGGACACGGCGGCGATCGATGGCGGGGACACGCCTTCCGGGGCCGCCCCGACGGCGTCAGCGGCTGATTCCGGTGCCGCGGGCGAACCCTCGACGTACCCGAGCGGCAAGCCGACGGCCGTCAAACCGTCATCGCAGGGCACGCCGTCCGGCGCATCCTCGAAGCACCCGAAGCACTTCATCAAACTCACCGAGGGCTACCCCATGCCGAACGACGTGCTGATCAGCGTCACGGATGTCGTGGCAGCCGGGAGTTCGAGCGGGGTGGTCGCGCCCGCGGGCTCTCAGCGCAGGTACGTGCTCATTCAGATCACGAACGAGGGGACCCGACCGCTGAAGGTGGACGGCCGAGTGCACGTCACCGTCAAGCGGCATGACAATGGCAAGTCCATGAAGCAGGTCGACTGGCTTCCCGGGGAGGACTCCGAGGGCGCCGGCTTCTTCATCCTCGACGTGGAGCCGGGCAACCGGGATGACGCCTCGCTCGGATTCGCCTTCGAGGACTCGGGATTCGACGAGGGCTACGAGATCTACGTGACGCTGGACCAGCCCGGAAGCCCCGCATACCCGGCGAAGTTCCTGTACGCGCCCCCGCCCACTTCCTAGCGCGGTGACCGGGGGCGTTCACCGGCCGCCGACGCGCGGTACGGCACTGCCCCACGGCCCTTCGAACGGCCCTTCGGCCGGGGTGGGGGTCCCCGGCGGAGCCAGGGGGAGCGCCCCCGCGCGGTGTCGTCGGACTGTGCGGGTGCGGGTGCGGTCGGGTACGGGCTGCGGGCCTCCGCCTCGCGATACTCCCCCACAGCCTTCGGCGTGGGAGGGACCCCCACCCGCACAGCTTTCGGCGTGGGAGGGACCCCCGGCACCGGACGCCGCGGGCCAACCGGCAAACCTCTCCGGCCACAGCACGGGCACGCGACACGGTAGCGACACGGCAGCGGCGCAGTACTTGGCCGGTCAGGACCGGGGGCCGGGCCGGTCGGGACCCGGCGACGTGAGGTCGATCAGCCGGCACACCGTCTCGATGTCGGTCTTCACCTGCGCGATCGAGGCCCGGCCCGAGAGCCAGGTGATCAGGGCCGAGTGCCAGGTGTGCTCGATCACCCGGACCGCGGAGAGCTGCTCGGGCGTCGGCTTCTCCAGCCCCGTCGCGTCCAGGATGATCGCCGTCGTCTGCCGGGAGACCGTGTCCACCTCGGGGCTGACACCGCGGTCGGCGAACGTCAGCGCCCGTACCATCGCGTCCGCGAGCTGCGGCTCGCGCCGGAGCGCGCGGAACGCGCGCATCAGCGTCTCGGCGACCCGCTCGGCGGCGCTCTCCCCGCCCGGAGGGCGTTTACGGAGGGTGGTGTGCAGGTGCCGGAGCTGGTCCTGCATGATCGCGACCAGCAGATGGATCTTGGACGGGAAGTACCGGTACAGGGTGCCGAGGGCGACGCCCGCCGCCTCGGCCACCTCGCGCATCTGCACCGCGTCGAAACCGCCCCGGCCGGCCAACTGCGCGCCGGCGTGCAGGATGCGGCGTCGCCGGGCCTCCTGGCGCTCCGTCAGGGGCGGCGAACCCGGCCCCGCCGGCTTGGCTTCGGCTGTCATAGTCCCCGATCCACTGTCTGGTGCCCTGCGAACCTCAACGGCGATCTCCAGCGGCGGTCCACAGTGCTCCGTACCCTCGCCGACCGCACAGCATGGCATTGGGCCCGCCGTGGCGCGAATCACCTGATCCGGCCCTCACGGCGGGGCTACCAGCCGGTAGATTCGAAGCTCCTCGCACGATCAAGTCTGAAACTTGTTCTAGATTAGCGCGAGCGGTTACGCTCCGGCGCAAACGCAGTGATGAAGGGGGCGTGAGTGACCGCTGAGGCCATCGAGGCCGGCCCTCACAGGGGTCGTACGGGCGGGCGCTCCAGCGCCGGACCATCCGGTGGCGACCAGTCACTGCGCATCGCGCTCCTCACCTATAAGGGCAACCCTTTCTGCGGCGGCCAGGGCGTCTACGTACGGCATCTCTCGCGCGAGCTGGCCCGCCTCGGCCACAGCGTCGAGGTGATCGGCGCGCAGCCCTATCCCGTACTCGACGACGGCGTGCCGCTCACCGAGCTGTCCAGCCTCGATCTGTACCGCAGCCCCGATCCGTTCCGGACGCCCGCGAGGGACGAGTACCGCGACTGGATCGACGCGGTCGAGGTGGCCACCATGTGGACCGGCGGATTCCCCGAGCCCCTGACCTTCTCGCTCCGTGCCCGCCGTCACCTGATCGCGCGGCGCGGTCAGTTCGACGTCGTCCACGACAACCAGACGCTCGGATACGGGCTGTTGGGCGACCTGGGCGCGCCACTGGTCACCACCATCCACCATCCCATCACCGTGGACCGGCAGTTGGAGCTGGACGCGGCCACGGGGTGGCGGAAGCGCGCCTCCGTGCGCCGCTGGTACGGCTTCACCAGGATGCAGAAGCGCGTCGCACGCCGGCTGCAGTCCGTGCTCACCGTCTCCGGCTCCTCGCGGCAGGAGATCGTCAAAGACCTCGGCGTACGGCCCGAGCGCGTCCAGGTCGTGCCCATCGGCGCGGACACCGGCCTCTTCTCGCCCGATCCGGCGGTCGCCGAGGTGCCCGGACGGATCGTCACCACCTCCAGCGCCGACGTCCCCCTCAAGGGCCTGGTCCATCTGGTGGAGGCGCTGGCCAAGATCCGTACCGAGTACCCGGACGCCCATCTGGTGGTCGTCGGCAAGCGCGCCGAGGACGGGCCGGTCGCCCGGCTCATCGAGCGGTACGGGCTCGGCGGCGCGGTCGAGTTCGTCAAGGGCGTCTCGGACGAGGAACTCGTCGACCTGGTGCGGAGCGCTCAGGTCGCCTGCGTCCCTTCGCTGTACGAGGGGTTCTCGCTGCCCGCCGCGGAGGCGATGGCCACCGGAACCCCGCTGGTCGCCACCACCGGCGGGGCGATCCCGGAGGTCGCCGGAGCCGACGGCGAGACCTGTCTGGCGGTGCCGCCCGGCGACGCGGGCGCGCTGGCGACCGCCATCGGACGGCTGCTCGGCGACGCGGAGCTGCGGGTACGGCTGGGCGCGGCGGGACGGCGGCGGGTGCTGGACCGGTTCACCTGGGCGAGGGCGGCGCAGGGGACGGCGGAGCTGTACCGCGCGGCCGTCTCACGGGCGGTCCGGCGATGATCCGCGTACCGGTTCCGGTCCGGGCCCCGGTTCGGGTCTCGGTCCTGGTCTCGGTCCGGGCCCCGGTTCGGGTCTCGGTCCGGGCCCCGGTTCGGGTCTCGGTCCTGGTCCCGTTTCCCATCCCTGCCGCCTCCGCGATCTTCTCCGCCTCCGGACCCGCCTCCGCCCCTCTCGACCGTGAAAGCAGGACCGCGTGCTGACCGTCGACTTCTCCCGTTTCCCGCTGGCCGCGGGCGACCGTGTCCTCGACCTCGGATGCGGTGCCGGACGGCACGCCTTCGAGTGCTACCGGCGCGGCGCACGCGTCGTCGCGCTCGACCGGAACGGCGAGGAGATCCGCGAGGTCGCCAAGTGGTTCGCCGCGATGAAGGCGGAGGGTGAGGCCCCCGAAGGGGCCACCGCCACCGCCATGGAGGGCGACGCGCTCAACCTCCCCTTCCCCGACGAGTCCTTCGACGTGGTGATCATCTCCGAGGTGATGGAACACATCCCCGACGACAAGGGCGTACTCGCCGAGATGGTCCGCGTCCTCAAGCCCGGCGGCCGGATCGCGATCACCGTTCCCCGCTACGGCCCCGAGAAGGTCTGCTGGGCGCTCAGCGACGCCTACCACGAGGTCGAGGGCGGACACATCCGTATCTACAAGGCCGACGAACTGCTCGGGAGGATCGAGGAGGCCGGGCTCGTCCCGTACGGCACCCATCACGCCCACGCCCTGCACAGCCCGTACTGGTGGCTCAAATGCGCCTTCGGCGTGGACAACGACCAGGCCCTCCCCGTCAAGGCGTACCACCGGCTGCTGGTCTGGGACATCATGAAGAAGCCGCTGGCCACCCGCCTCGCCGAACAGGCGCTCAACCCGCTGCTCGGCAAGAGTTTCGTGGCGTACGCGACCAAGCCGCACTCTCCCTCGCCGTACGGCGAGCCCACCCCGACCGCCCCCTCCACGCGGCACACCCGTTCCTCCACGCGGCACAACCGGTCCGGGGCCGAGGCGTGACCGTTCCGCGCACCGAGCACCTCGTGCTGCCGGGCGTGCTCACCGCCGAGCAGGCCGCCGAGACCGTCGCGGGGATACGGGCGGTACAGCGAGCGGACGGTGCCATTCCGTGGTTCCGGGGCCACCATCTCGACCCGTGGGACCATATCGAGGCCGCGATGGCGCTCGACGCGGCGGGCGAGCACCGAGCCGCGGCCGGGGCGTACGCCTGGCTGCTGCGCCACCAGAACGAGGACGGCTCCTGGTACTCCGCGTACCAGGACGGGGACGCGGAACAGCCCACCGACCGCGGCCGGGAGACCAACTTCGTCGCCTATGCCGCCGTCGGTGTCTGGCACCACTATCTGGCCACCGGCGACGAGACGTTCCTCGACCGGATGTGGCCCGTGGTCCACGCGGCGATCGAGTACGTGCTCACGCTCCAGCAGCCGGGCGGTCAGATCGGCTGGAAGCGGGAGGCCGATGGGACGCCCGTCGACGACGCCCTGCTGACCGGCAGTTCGTCGATCCATCACGCCCTGCGGTGCGCCCTCGCCATCGCCGCCGAGCGTGAGGAGCCCCAGCCGGACTGGGAGTTGGCGGCGGGCGCGCTCGCCCATGCCATCGCCGCCCACCCCGATCGCTTCCTGGACAAGCGCCGCTACTCCATGGACTGGTACTACCCGGTCCTCGGCGGCGCGGTGACCGGCGCGCAGGCCAAGGCCCGTATGGAGGAACGCTGGGACGAGTTCGTCGTACCCGGCCTCGGCGTCCGGTGTGTGACTCCCAACCCCTGGGTCACCGGCGGCGAGAGCTGTGAACTCGCCCTGACGCTCTGGGCGATGGGCGAATCGGACCGGGCGCTGGAGATCCTCCAGTCCATCGGCCATCTGCGCGCGGACGACGGCATGTACTGGACCGGCTATGTCTTCGCGGACCATGCCGTGTGGCCGGAGGAACGGACCACCTGGACGGCCGGATCGCTGCTGCTGGCGGTGGCCGCGCTCGGGGGCGACGAGGCGACCACCGCGGTCTTCGGCGGTGAGCGGCTGCCACGGGGGCTCGCCCCGGACTGCTGTGCGCCGCCCGCCTCTCGCCAGTGCTGATGCCTGACGGGCCGTCGGCGCAAGACGACGGCTCCCCGCCCTTCCGGGCGGGGAGCCGTCGGTCGAACGGGAGGGCGGGTCAGCCGCGCTGGATGCCCGAGGTGTCCTGGAGGACGCCCCGGCGGCCGTCCTGCGTCTGCGCGATCAGACCGGGACCGCGCTGTTCGACGGCCAGGTACCAGGTGCCGGGCGCGAGTTCGGCGATCGGAGTGGGCGAGCCGTCCTCGCCGTACAGCGGACGGGCCACCGGCACGGCGAACCAGAACGGCGCGAACGCCGCCGGTGCGCCGTGCCCGTCGCTCTGCGGTGCGGCCGGGCCGGGCTGCCCGCCGCCGAACTGGGCCTGCTGGCCCTGCTGCCCGCCGAAGGAAGGCTGCTGCTGTCCGCCCGGATAGCCGTAGCCGCCCTGCTGCTGCCCGCCGTACGGCGTCTGCGGAGCCGCAGGGTTCGGTGCGCCGAGGAGCGGGACCTTCAGAGCGGGCACGATCTGCGCGCAGACCGCGCCGGCCGCGAGCAGGAGCGCGGCGATGAAGCCGAGGATCAGACCGCCGCCCGAGTCGGGGGCGAAGCCCTCGGCGTTCAGGGAGCCCGCCGGGTCGAAGATCGCGCCGAGCGCGGACCAGGCGGTGAAGACGGCGACGACGAGACCGATGTGGCCGAGTTCGATTCCCAGGACCTTCGGCGGCCGGGGGAGCAGATGCGAGAGCGCGATGAGCGCGGCGGCGATGATCCCGGCCAGATAGACACCCAAGAGCAGGGATCCGTTGTCCCAGGCGGTCGGCACGTTGCCGCAGGCGCTGCCGGTGCAGTCGAACGTGTCGAGGAACGAGGCGATGAACAGCAACACCGCTGCTCCGATTACCACGCCGTCGCCTCGAGTGAGGGAGCGGATGTTCACGTAAGAATCCTTCGTCGGTGGTCTCAGGTCGTCGCGGGTCGTCATCGGCGCGGTCGTCACTGCCGCCGGGTGGGGCGGTGAGCGCGGCGCGGAGTTCGGGATTCACTCCCTGTCGTAGGGGTGAATCTATCGTCTGGGCCGAGCGATCGTCTGCCCGGTATCAGGAGTTCCCTCTGATCGGAGGCCGGATCGGGACCTGATGGGAACCCTGCCGAGATCCGGTGCGAACCCATTCCCGGCCCCCTTCCGGTCACTTTCCCGGCCCCCCTTCCGCTCTCTTACGGTCTTTCTCCTCCGGCCCCTAGCGGTATCTCCCGGCCCCTCGTGGTCTCTGTTCCCCGTCCCGTCCCTGTCGCTTTCCGTGCTCATGTTGGCACCGGTTCCTGTGTGATATCGGGGGAACCGGATCCGTACCGAACGGAATCCGTGGGGTCCGATCGGGATCCTGTCATCTCTGGCTCAGGAGATGGGCCCGGATGCCTTCCGAGATTCCCCGCGCCGCTTTCTGCCGCCAGGCCGGGTCGGTGAGGAGAGCGGCGTCCCGCGGGTCGCGCATATTGCCGCATTCGATGAAGACCTTGGGCACGGTGGACAGATTGAGTCCGCCCAGATCGGTGCGCACATCGAGGCCGCTCCCGCCGCCGACATAGTTGGAGGGAGCGCTTCCGGTCGTCCGGGCGAACGCTTCCGCGAGCCGCTCGCCCAGATCGCGGGAAGGGCCGACGATCTTCGAGGTGTCCGCCGAGCCCTTGTCGACCAGACCGGGAAGGATCACATGGAATCCGCGGTTGCCCTTGGCCGAGCCGTCGGCGTGGAGGGAGACGACGGCGTCGGCCCCGGCCTTGTTGCCTATCCGGGCCCGCTCGTCGATGCAGGGGCCGAACGCGCGGTCGCCGTCGTGGGTGAAGCGAACCGTCGCGCCCTCCTCTTCCAGCAGGACGCGGAGCCGTTGTGAGACATCGCGGGTGAACGCGGCCTCCGCGTAGCCGTCATCGGTCGACGTCCCCGTCGTATCGCATTCCTTGCGCTGGGTACCGATGTCCACGAGCTTGTTGATCTCGGCCGTATGCCGGAAATTACCGGGATTGTGTCCTGGATCGATGACCACTGTCCTGCCCGAGAGACTGCCGCCCTGCGGGGAGGTCTTCGAGGGCGGTGAGGCCGTGGCCGGTGAGGACTCCGGGCCGGGTCTTCCGTCGTCGGACGGAGCGCCGGCACTGGTGCCGGCGCCGGCGCTCCCGCTCGGCAGAGCCTTCGGCGGCACGGTCTCCTCCGGACCGCCCATCGCCTGCCAGACCAGCCAGCCGGCCAGGGCGCTCGGGACCAGTACGCCGATTCCGACGGCGAGGACGGCGCGGCGGCGGCGACGGCCGCGGCCCGGCGCGGGGCCTTCGCCGGGCTGTCGGCCCCGGTCCGGGTCCCGGTCCTGGTCCCGGTATGGGTCGTGTGGCTGGTTCGGGTCGTACGACACGTCCGCGATGCTAGCCCGGAGGCTCAGATTCCTGGTCCCGTACGCCGAAGCACGCGCAGCGACTCCGTCGCGGACACCTCGGTGAACGCACCCGACGCCAGTGCCCGCAGATAGACGCGGTAGGGCGCCTGGCCGCCGTCGGCCGGGTCCGGGAAGACATCGTGGACGACCAGCAGTCCGCCGTCGGCGACTCGGGGCGCCCAGCCCTCGTAGTCGCCGGACGCGTGCTCGTCGGTGTGACCGCCGTCGATGAACACGAGCCCCAGCGGAGTGCCCCAGAGCCGCGCCACCTGCGGGGAGCGGCCGACCACGGCGATCACATGGTCCTCCAGCCCCGCTCTGTGCAGGGTGCGCCGGAAGGCGGGCAGCGTGTCCATCCGCCCGACCTCCGGATCGACGACCGACGGATCGTGGTACTCCCAGCCCGGCTGCTGCTCCTCGCTGCCGCGGTGGTGGTCGACGGTGACGGCCGTCGTTCCGGCGGTGCGTGCCGCCTCGGCGAGCAGGATGGTGGAACGCCCGCAATAGGTTCCCACCTCGAGCAATGGCAGGCCCAGCGCCGCCGCCTCCACCGCGGCGGCGTACAGGGCGAGCCCTTCGCCGAGGGGCATGAACCCCTTGGCGGCCTCGAACGCGGCGATGATCTCCGGCGCGGGGGTGCCGGGCTCGGCGGGGGTGCTGGGTGTGGGGGTGCCGGGCTCGGCGGGGGTGCTGGGCTCAGGGGTGCCGGGTGCCGAGGATCCCCGCCCGGTGGCCTTCTGCCCGGTGGTCTCCGCTCCCGTGGTCCCCGCCCCGGTGGTCCCCGGACGGGCGGCATTCGGCTGCGGTGCGGCGGTCATGGGGCGGGTTCCTCCTGGTGGTACGGGCATCCGGGCTCCGGCCCGGCCGCCCATGGTGCCGTACGCCTTCGAAGGCGCCGACGGCGGGCGCGGCCGGTGGCGGGAGGGGCGGCCTGGTCCGGTGCCCCTTCTTCACCATCGCCGCACGCGTGTGCGGACGCCGCTCGGGCGATGGTGGGCTGCCGTGGTCGGTGACGGTCCCGCCCGTGCGGATCGATCCCGCGTTCCCCGTGCGCTGCCGCCCTAACCGCACTGACCCGTACGGGAGTTGAGCGGCCTCTCGCGACCCCGTCCTGCACCGGATGCCGGTGTGCTCGCCGCGCCAGGTACCCCGGACAGGGAAGAGCCGCGGGTGATTTTGGAGAACTCATGCTGCGATACATACCCGAGGGGGGTATGCTGCACACCCGAACGAGAGATACCCCCCTCCGGTATAGGAGTGCATCATGTCAACCCCGGCCGCCCCTCCCAATCCGCGCCGCTGGACGGCGCTGTTCCTCATTGCCCTGGCCCAGTTCGTGGTCATCATGGACACGTCCATCATTGGTGTGGCCCTCCCTGAGATGCAGGTTGACCTGGGCTTCTCCCCCGAGGGCCTGTCCTGGGTGTTCAACGCCTATGTGATCGTCTTCGGCGGGCTTCTTCTGCTCGGCGGACGCCTGTCCGACCTGTTCGGCGCCAAGCGGATCTTCGTCGCAGGCTGGATCGTGATGGCCGCGGGATCCCTGGTCGCCGGCATCGCCTCCGAGGTCTGGGTCGAACTGGCCGGCCGTGCCCTTCAGGGCGTGGGCGCGGCGCTGATCGCCCCCTCCGCCCTCACCCTGCTGATGATGCTCTTCGGCGCGCGCCCCAAGGAGCTGACCAAGGCCCTGGCCCTGTACGGCGCCGCGGCCCCGGCGGGCGGCACCGCCGGCGTCTTCCTCGGCGGCGTGATCACCGAGTACGCCAGCTGGCCCTGGGTGTTCTACATCAACATCCCCCTTGCCGTGATCGTCCTGGCCGCCACCCCGGCCGTGATGCCCTCGGTCCCGGTCCAGCGTGGTTCCGTCGACTTCGTCGGAGCGGTCACCGTCACCCTGGGACTGGCCACCGCCGTCTACGCCATCGTCCGCGCCCCCGAAGTGGGCTGGGGCTCCGCCGAGACCTGGCTTGTCCTGGCGGCCGGCGTGGTCCTGATCATCGCGTTCGTCGCCATCCAGTCCAAGCGTCGCGAGCCGCTGATGCGACTGGGCATCCTGCGGGCCCCCAACCTGGCCGGAGCGAACATCGCGCAGCTGCTGATGGCCGCCGCGTGGATCCCGATGTGGTTCTTCCTCAACCTGTACCTCCAGCAGGTTCTGGGACTGGGCGCCTTCGCCTCCGGTGCGGCCCTGCTGCCCATGACGGTCGCCATCATGATCATGATGATCGTCCTGGCGCCCCGCCTGATCGCCCGCTTCGGGAGCAAGCCGTTGATCTTCACCGGCCTGCTGGCCCTCGCGGCGGGCATGCTGTGGCTCTCCTTCGCGCGGGCGGACGGCACCTTCTGGGTCGACGTCCTGCCCGCCTCCCTGCTGGCCGCAGTCGGCATGTCGCTGGCGTTCATCCCCTCCCTCGGCACCGCGCTGTCCAGCGCGCGCCCCGAGGAAGGCGGTCTGGCCTCCGGCATCGTCAACACCAGCTACCAGGTCGGCTCCGCACTCGGCCTGGCCGCGATGACGGCCGTGGCATCGGCGTACGGCGCTGGGGAAGTCGGCAACCCCGACGCCCTCACCGACGGGTTCTCGGCCGCCTTCATCGGCGCGGCGGCTCTCGCCGCCCTCGGTGCGCTCGCATCGCTGGTCACCCTTCGCACCGCCCCCGCACCGGCTCACAGCGGGGATCAGCCGGCCAGGGCGGACGCGGCCTGAGCCCGCCGGGATCACCGCGCTCTCGCGGCACACGTGTCGCCTGACCGGGAGGGAGCCCTGTCAGGCGACACAGGGGTTCAAAGGGCGGGGTCGAGCCGGGCCGGGCAGGGTCAAGCAGGGGCGAGCCGGGCCGAGCAGCGCCGAGCCGAGCAGGGCTGAGCCGGGCAGGGCTGAGCTGGTGTGAGCCGGGCCGAGTCGGATGAGCCGTGACGCCTGGGTCTTTCGTTCGGATCATGCGAGCCCGGCAAGATCCGAACGGGAGGCCCTAGGACTTCCGGCCCCCTCCCGTACACCCAATTCCGGATGTGAGGACCGCACGGCTGCTGAGACCATGACACTCATGGTTCACGCCCCCGCAGACGCCCAGGAATCCCTCCAGGCCGCCCCCGCCGGGCGGCCACCGCGCACCTGGCTGGTGCTGTGGGTCGCATGCGCCGGACATTTCCTCGTCGTGCTCGACGTCGCCGTGGTCAATGTGGCGCTGCCGTCGCTCCGCGCCGATCTCGGGCTCTCCACGACCGGCCTCCAGTGGGTGCTGAACACCTATGCCATCGCGTTCGCCGGGTTCATGCTGCTCGGTGGCCGGGCGGCGGACCTCTTCGGGCGGAAGCGGACCTTCCTGGTCGGGCTCGGGCTGTTCACGGCGGCCTCGCTCGCGGGCGGACTGGCCCAGGAAGGCTGGCAGTTGCTCGCGGCGCGGATCGCGCAGGGGCTGGGCGCTGCCGTGCTCGCCCCGGCGACTCTGACCCTCGTGACCGCCGCCGTGGCTCCGGGGCGGGCGCGTACCCGCGCGATCGGCACCTGGTCCGCGGTGGGCGCGGCGGGCGGCGCGGCCGGGGCCCTCGTCGGGGGAGTCCTCACCGATCTGCTGTCCTGGCGCTGGGTGCTGCTGATCAACGTGCCGATCGGGGCGCTGCTGGTGATCGGCGCGGTGATCTGGATATCCGAGAGCCGCGGCACCGAGAGCCGCCGGCTCGATGTGCCGGGCGCGGTGCTGGTCACGGGCGGCCTCGCGGCGGTCGCGTACGGCATCGTGCAGACGGAGGAGTCCGGCTGGGCCGCCCCGGCGACCCTCCTCCCTCTGCTCGGCGGCCTCGCGATGCTCGGCGTCTTCGTCGCCGTGGAGGCGCGGGCCGCGGCCCCGCTGATGCCGCTCAAGGTGTTCCGGTCGCGGGCCGTGACCGCGGCCAACGTCACCATGATGGTGCTCGGTTCGACGTCCTTCTCCATGTGGTTCTTCATCACGGTGTACGCCCAGAACGTCCTCGACTACAGCCCCATGAGGGCCGGGCTGGCGGTGATACCCAGCGCCGTCAGCGTGGTCCTGGGCTCCAAGCTCGCGCCCCGGCTGATGGCGCGGGCGGGGGCCACCACCATCGCCGTCAGCGGTGCGCTGATCGGCGCGGTCGGCTTCGGCTGGCAGTCGATGATGACCGCCGACGGCACGTTCCTGACGATGATTCTCGGCCCCGGCATCCTGATGGCGTTCGGTATCGGGCTGGCGGCCACCCCGCTTGCCGCCCTCGCCACGGCGGGAGCCGAACCGGGGGACGCGGGACTCGTCTCCGGCGTGATCAACACCTCCCGCACGATGGGTGGGGCCCTCGGCCTCGCGGTCCTGTCGACGGTCGCCGCCTCCCGTACGGGCGGCAGCACGGCCCCCGCCGACCTGGCGGCCGGCTACGCGCTGTCGTTCCGCTGCGGTGCCGGACTGCTGCTGGCCGGGGCGGTGCTGATGCTGTTCTGGCTGCCGCGCCGGACGGAACCCTAACGCCCGTCCGCCGGTCCGTCCGCCGGATCCGGTCCATCCGCCCGATCCGGTCCGTCGCCCAGCGCGGCGGCGGCCAGCGCGGGGTCGATGACGGTCTCGCCGGTCAGTACGCGCCGGATCGCCCGCGCCAGCTCCTCCACCGGCCCGTCCTTGACGAGGAACCCGACGGCACCCGCCTCCGTCGCCCGCCGCAGATATCCGGGCCGCGCCGACGTCGTGAGGATCACCACCCGGCAGTCCGGCACCTCGTCCCGCAGCACGGCGGCGACGTCCAGCCCGCTGCACCCCGGCAACTCGGCGTCCAGCAGCGCCACATCGGGCCGGGTCTGAAGCGCCTTGAACACGATCTCGTCGCCCCGGCCCACCTGGGCGACGACCTGGATGTCCGGCTCCATGCCCAGCAGCATCGCGAGCGCGCCGTGCGCCATGCCCTGGTTCTCGGCGAGAAGAACACGGATGGACCGTGCGGGGCGATGGTTTCGGGGCATTTCTTCCATGGGGTCAGGTTATGGCCGACGCACCCGTTCGGAGCAGCGAAGACCCCGTTCCGTCATCGAGCGTCGCTTTCCGTGTACTGCTCATCCGGGAGTCGTCCTACGGGACAGTCCTTTGGGTCCGAACCGTTCCTCCACGCGCTCCGTCGCGAACGCGTGTCCGGACGGGAGTACGAGATGCGCCCATTTATTTCTGATTGGTGATCAAATTCAGAGCTGGCGCGAAGTCAAATCCCTTCGCGGCTGCTGGGGCCCGCGTTACGCAGAGGCCAACCGACCCTAGTACGCGTTCCGGAAGGGCGCGGGGCCGGTCCCGTACGACCTTGGTGCGGCGGTGAGCCCAACTACGCGGCGGTGAAATTCGACACGACCGAGGAGAGCTTCGGCTATGACGCGCTGGACGCGCATCCGACCCCGCACTTCGTGGAACGCCCGGCGAATGAGACGTTCGGGGCGGCGGAGGCGCTGGGGCTGAGAAGAAGGGGAGCCGTTGATCGTACGGCATGTGAGGCGCGGGGCCGGGCGGCGCCCGTACGACCCGCGCCTCACGCGACCGCAGCTCAGGCGGCGGTGGGCTTGCGGTGCTTGCCGTGGGGTTCCGACGCGGTGTCGTCCGACGCCGCCAGACCCCTGTGCTTGCCCGCGCTCCCGGCATCGGGCGTCGTGGACGACCCCTGTGCCTGCGGGCGTGTCTGGGCCGGGTCGGTCTTTGCTTCGGGCATGTGGGAACTTCCCCCGTCGTAGTCGCTGGATCGGGTGACCGTGCGCAGGGCGGAGAGTTTACCGAGACCCCATGCGCCCCAGAAGCACCGCCTGCTGCAACGGAATCGGCTTGTAGGCGGCGGGCGTCAGAGCGGGCGGCCGGGAGGCGGCCCAGCTCGATGTCACGCTCGATGTCACGCCCGACGTTACGCCTGAAGTCACGCCCGGCATCAGAGCGGGTGTCGCGCCGGAGACCACGCCGGAGATCGCGGCAGGCAGCAGCGCCGGCCTCTCCTCGGCGGGTTCCGCCCGCGGCCCCGCCAGTGCCCCCGCCGGTGCGTCGTCCGTCGATCCGGCGCCCGTGCCCGCACCTGCTCCCGTACCCGTACCCGCGCCGATTCCCGTACCCGTACCCGTACCCGTACCCATGCCCACGCTCATGGCTCGCGCTCCCACGCCCCCGCCGGTGAGGGCCGTGTCCCGCGCGAAGACCTCGTACGCGTCGATGCGCGCGACGCCGCACCCCACCGCCTCCGTCGCGTACGGCAGTCGCAGCACCCCCTCCCGATCCCACCGTCCGGCTCCGGCGAACCAACCTTCGGGCGCGGCCGCCCGATAGAGCCGCCGCTCCGAAGGCCGCCACACCCCCAGCCGGCTCTCCGCGCCCGATCCGATCCGCAGGGCCACAGCGCAGTTCTCCGGCAGCAGCACCTGGCCCGGCTGGACGGCGAACGGAGTCACCTCGGAGCCGGGGAGCCGCAGACACTCGGGGAAGCGGACCGGCAGCAGACTGCCGAGGACCCCCCAGCCCAGACGATCGTCTCCGGGCGCGTTCGAGCGGATGAGGAGAAGGCCGCTGTCGGGGGCCGCCAGCAGCAGCCGGTCGTCGCTGTCCTCGGTGATCTGGAGGAGCGGCGTGACCTCGCCGCCGCGTTCCAGATCCACCGCGACCGCCTTGACCGGACCGTCGTCCCACCGCCGGTCCAACGCCAGCATCCGGCCTGTACGGTCCAGCCACACCCCGCCGGAGCAGTGCCCCGGCACCTCGGCGACGCGCTCCGGGCCGAAAGCGCCGCCCGCCACCTGCCAGATCGCCGTCGACGTGGCTCCCGGCGCGATGGCGTAGGCGCGCACGCCGTCCGGTGACGGGGGAAGGAGCGTCAGCTCCGCCGACTCGATGCCTCCGAGAGGGAGTTCGCCGGTGCCCGGCCCGGTCGGGTACAGCAGGGAGAAGAGATGCCGTTCCGCCGCCCGTCTGCGGATCAGCACACGTCCGTCGGCCAGCGGGAGGACATCGGTGCCACGCTCCTCGGGCTGGTCAAGCGGAAGCGGTACGGCGTAGGGCTCGGGTCCGTCGAACGTCCAGCGCTCCGGGAACAGTTCCCCGCCATCCCCGGCCAGCCGGGCCGCGTACGCGCCGTCCGCGGTGATCGTGATCCCTGGACGTACCGCTGCCCCGCTCTCGACGGCGGCCTCGGCGGGATCGATTGCACAGACTGTCATCGGCTCGTCACCTCCGGCCACGAAGCTAAGTTCGCACTTCCTGCCGAACAACAACAGACCCCTCACTTCACACGGACGGGTGGCCGGGCGGGGATTCGGCTGAGGAAACGGAGTGATTGTGCTGCACAGGGGGGCGATCACTCGTACGAAGAGTGCGGCGCTTAAGGTACTGAGGTTAGGCATGCCTAAGTGGTCGTCGGCGGTCGAGACCCGTTTCGGTGCTTTCTCGGGTGTCCGCCGATCCAGCAGTCCCCGCAGTCCCCGCAGTTCCGTATGTCTCAATATCAGTAGTCGGATCAGGAGTACGTCATGTCCCTTCGCCGCCGCGGCTCAGTCGTCGCCGCCGTCCTCGCCGCAGCACTCACCCTCTCCGCCTGCGGCCAGAGCGGCGGCGACGAGGATCCGGCCGCCTCGGCCACCGGGGCCAAAGCGGGAGGCGACGACAAGAAGGCCGTGGCGCAGGGCGGCAAGGACTTCGGCGACGCGGCGGCGAAGACCGCGGCGATGGGAACCGACGCCGCGCCGGGCCAGTTCCCGCGCACCGTCACCCACGCGCTCGGCAAGACGGAGCTGAAGTCCGCTCCCAAGCGGGTCGTGGTCCTCGACGTCGGCGAACTGGACAATGTCGCCTCGCTCGGCGTCCAGCCCGTCGGCTACGCGCCCACCGAGGGCGACGACGGCATTCCGGGCTATCTGAAGGCGACGGTCGGCAACCCCAAGAGCGTCGGCACGATCAACAACCTCAACCTCGAGGCGATCGCGGCCCTCAAGCCCGATCTGATCCTCGGCAGCCAGCTGCGCGCCGCCGACCGGTACAAGGAACTGTCCGCGATCGCTCCGACCGTCTTCTCCATCCGCCCCGGCTTCACCTGGAAGGAGAACTACCTCCTCAACGCCGCCGCGCTGGACAAGAGCGCCGAGGCGAAGGCGAAGCTCACCTCGTACGAGGAGAAGGCGCGGAAGCTGGGCGCGGACGTCGGCCCGGCCAAGCCCACGATCTCCATGGTCCGCTACATGCCCGGCACGATCCGGCTGTACGCGCAGGCGTCCTTCGTCGGGATCATCCTCAAGGACGCCGGACTGCCGCGCCCGGCCAACCAGCAGGTCAACGATCTCGCGGTCGAGGTCAGCCCGGAGGAGATCGACTCGGCCGACGCCGACTGGATCTTCACCGGAGTGTACGGCGACCCCAAGTCCACCCAGCGGGACACCGCCCTCGGCAACCCGCTGTGGAAGAACCTCAAGGCGGTCAAGGCGGGCCAGGCCAAGAACGTGGCGGACGAGACCTGGTATCTCGGGCTCGGCGTGACGGCCGCGGAGAAGGTCCTCGACGACCTGCGCGGCTTCCTCGTCAAGTAGCGAGGGTCACGTAGCCGTAGCCGTAGCCGTAGCCGGGGCCGGGGCCGAGCGGCCCGGCGGGCCTGCGGGCCCTCGGGCCGTCCGTCCATCGGCGTCCCCGGCCGTCAGTGACTGATCGACAGCCGGCCGGGGCGATCGACACCCGGCCGTCGGTGACTGATCGGCGGTCGGTCGGGGTGGTCGGTGGACAGTCGGCCGGAGTGGCCGATCGGCGGTCGGCTCCCGTGGCCGTTCGGGAGTGCGCCCGAGCGGTTGGTCGACGGTCCGCCCAGCGGTTGATCGGTGATCGGCCAGGGGCTGATCCACTGAGGCATCTTGTCGTACCGGCCTTGTGGACGGTCCAGAACGGTGGGGCGCGGGGCGCGGGTAGCCTGTACCCGTGCCCCGCCTCTCCGAAGTCATCTCCGCCCTCGACTCCCTCTGGCCCCCCGAGCGGGCCGAACAGTGGGACGCCGTCGGCACCGTCTGCGGCGACCCCGACGCGGAGATCGACCGGGTGCTGTTCGCCGTCGACCCCGTCCAGGAGATCGCCGAGGAAGCGATCGAACTGGGCGCGCAGCTGATCGTCACGCACCACCCGCTCTACCTCCGGGGTACGACGACGGTCGCCGCCGGCCATTTCAAGGGCCGGGTCGTCCACACCCTGATCAAGAACGACATCGCGCTCCACGTCGCCCATACCAACGCCGACACCGCCGACCCCGGAGTCTCCGACGCCCTCGCGGGCGCGCTCGACCTCCGGGTCGTACGACCGCTGGTGCCGGATCCCTCGGACGCGTCGGGCCGCCGAGGGCTCGGCCGCGTCTGCGAGCTGGACCATCCCGAGACGCTCGCCCGGTTCGCCGAGCGCGCCGCCGAGCGACTGCCGTCCACCGCGCAGGGCATCCGGCTCGCGGGCGACCCCGAAGCCGTCGTCAGCACGGTCGCGGTGAGCGGCGGCTCCGGCGACAGTCTCTTCGACGCCGTACGGGCAGCGGGTGTGGACGCCTTCCTCACCGCCGATCTGCGCCACCACCCGGTTTCCGAAGCCACCCAGCACTCACCGCTCGGGCTGGTGGACGCCGCGCACTGGGCCACCGAATGGCCCTGGTGCGAGCTGGCGGCCACCCAGCTCGACGGGATCTCCGACCGGCACGGCTGGAACCTGCGGGTCCATGTGTCGTCCACGGTCACGGATCCCTGGTCATCCCGATTCGCCTCATCACATCCTCATCCACTCCCTTCCGATGAGCGCACCGCGCGCCCCTCCTGACTTCCTGGAGCCCCCAACTGAACGCCGCGCCCGCCGACCAGCTCCGACTCCTCGACGTCCAGGCCCTCGACGTACGTCTGTCGCAGCTCGCCCACAAGCAGAAGTCGCTGCCCGAGCACGCCGAGATCGACTCGCTCACCAAGGACCTCACACAGCTCCGCGATCTGCTGGTCGCGGCGCAGACGGAGGAGAGCGACACGGCTCGCGAGCAGACCAAGGCGGAGCAGGACGTCGACCAGGTGCGTCAGCGTGCCGTGCGCGACCAGCAGCGGCTGGACTCCGGCGCGGTCAGCTCGCCCAAGGATCTGGAGAGCCTCCAGCGCGAGATCGTCTCCCTCGCCAAGCGACAGGGAGATCTGGAGGATGTCGTCCTCGACGTGATGGAGCGCCGCGAGTCCGCGCAGGAGCGGGTCACCGAACTGACCGACCGGGCCGCCTCCGTACAGGCGAAGGTCGATCTGGTGACCGCCCAGCGGGACGTGGCGCGGCAGGAGCTGGACGACCAGGCCGCGTCGGCGACCAAGGAGCGGGAGGTCCTCGCGGCCGCCGTCCCCGCCGATCTGCTCAAGCTGTACGAGAAGCTCCGCGTCCAGCAGGGCGGGGTGGGCGCGGCCCGGCTGTTCCAGCGCCGTTGCGAGGGCTGTCGGCTGGAGCTGAACATCACCGAGCTGAACGAGGTGCGCGCCGCCGCCCCCGACGCGGTGCTGCGCTGCGAGAACTGCCGTCGCATCCTCGTCCGTACCGCCGAGTCCGGCCTCTGATGCCCCCCGCATTCGTCGTCGAGGCGGACGGTGGCTCGCGGGGCAATCCCGGCCCCGCGGGCTACGGCGCGGTGGTGATCGACGCGGCGACGGGGGAGACCCTCGCGGAGGCGGCCGAGTACATCGGCGTCGCCACGAACAACGTCGCCGAGTACAAGGGCCTGATCGCCGGTCTGCGGGCCGCGTACGCGCTCGCGCCGGACGCGGCCGTCCATGTCCGGATGGACTCCAAGCTGGTCGTCGAGCAGATGTCAGGCCGCTGGAAGATCAAGCACCCCGACATGAAGCCGCTGGCGGCCGAGGCGGGGCGGATCTTTCCCGCGTCTTCGGTGACGTACGAATGGATCCCGCGCGAGAAGAACAAGCACGCGGACCGGCTGGCCAACGAGGCGATGGACGCGGGCCGGAAGGGCAAGCAGTGGGAGCCCTCGCGCTCCACCGCCGAACTCTCCGCACGGGCCGCCGAGGCCGCCGAGGTCCGGGTCGTCGGGGACGCGGCCGCCGGGGCGGCGAAGGCCCGTGCCGCGCTCACCGGTTCGGCCGGAACCGGAGCGCCGGGGACGACCCGTACGGCTCCGTCCGATGCGACGACGGCGACGGTCCCGGCCGAACCGGCGGCGGGCGCGACCGCCGCGGTCCGCGCCACCGCCGCGACCGGGACGCTCACGAGCGCACCGCCCGTCGGCTGGGCCGCCGCCGACCTGGGCGCGCCCGCCACCTTCGTACTCCTCCGGCACGGCGAGACCGCCCTCACCCCCGAGAAGCGGTTCTCGGGCAGCGGAGGCACCGACCCCTCGCTCTCCCCGGCCGGAGTGCGCCAGGCCGAGGCCGTCGCTGCCGCGCTGGCCGCGCGGGGCACGGTCCAGGAGATCGTCAGCTCTCCGCTGAAGCGCTGCCGTGAGACGGCGGAGGCGGTCGCCGCCCGGCTGAACCTCGGCGTCCGTATCGAGGACGGTCTGCGCGAGACGGACTTCGGCGCATGGGAGGGCCTGACGTTCGGGGAGGTCCAGGAGCGTCACCCCGAGGACCTCGCCGCCTGGCTGGCGTCCCCGAAGATCGCTCCGACGGGCGGCGGCGAGAGCCTGGCGGTCGTCGCGCGCCGGGTCGCCTCCGCACGCGACCGGCTCCTGTCCCGTGCCGCGGGGCGCACGGTCCTGCTCGTCACCCATGTCACCCCGATCAAGACCTTGGTCCGGCTGGCACTCGGGGCCCCGCCGGAGTCCGTGTTCCGGATGGAACTCTCGGCGGCGTCGGTGTCGGCGGTGGCGTACTACGCGGACGGGAACACCTCCGTACGGCTGCTGAACGACACCTCCCATCTGCGGGCCTGACCCACGCGCGGACCTGACCACGCGGGTCCGAACCATGCGGGTCCCAACCATTGGCGCGGGGCCTTGGCCGACCGTCTCGATCACCTCCGGCCGCAGGCCCCTCGCCCGTGTCCCTCGCCCGTGCCCGTGCTTGTGGGCGCGGGCCCCGCAGAGCGCTCAGGGCGAGGGGCGGACCGGGACGGGCGTCAGCGGCCGGGGCGGCACCAGAAGCACCGGGGGGTATGGCCCGCACCGACCCCCGCCGCCGGGGCGCGACCGCTCATCGGTGTGAGCCGGGCGCGCGGAAGGTGATTCAGCGCGGTGGACCCGTGCGGCGATGACGGCTCTCGGGCGGGGCCGTCCGGAACATCGCCCGCCGCAACCGCTGGGGCAGCACGGCTCGTCCGGCCATCACCAGGCCGATCCCGAGCGCCCCGCCCCCTACGGGGATGACACCGGACGAGAGCCAGCCGATCCCCTGCTCATCCGCCCAGCCCCCGATGCCCGCGGCGACGACGAACACCAGCAGACAAACGAAACCGATCAGGGCATACCACCACCGCGAGAGCACGGGTAACTCTCGCATGAGCCCCGACAGTCCTCGATGTCGGGTACACGTAACCCATGTGAGCGACAGCGGAGAGGCGGAGGGCGAAGCCGGGCTCAGCGGCGAAGGCGCGCGGGCGCGGAGGTACGGGCGCGGGCTCGCGGTTCAGCGTCGCAGTGCCGCCGCCTCCGCCGCCAGGGACTCGATCCGGGCCCAGTCCCTGGCCGCGAGGGCGTCCGAGGGCAGCATCCAGGTGCCGCCCACGCAGCCCACGTTGGGCAGCGCCAGATACTGGGGCGCGGAGGTGAGCGAGATACCGCCCGTAGGGCAGAACCGGGCCTGGGGGAGTGGGCTCGCCAGGGACTTGAGATAGGCCGTGCCGCCCGCCGCCTCCGCGGGGAAGAACTTCATCTCGCTCACCCCGCGCTCCAGCAGCGCCACGACCTCCGAGACCGTCGAGACCCCCGGCAGAAACGGTTCGCCGGAATCCCGCATCGCGTCCAGGAGCCGGCCGGTCCAGCCGGGGCTGACCAGAAAGCGCGCTCCGGCGGTCACCGCCGCGTCCACATGGTCCGACGCGATCACCGTGCCCGCGCCCACCATCGCCTCCGGCACATCGGAGGCGATCGCATGGATCGCGTCCAGCGCGGCAGGCGTCCGCAGGGTCACCTCGATCGCCGGCAGTCCGCCGCTCACCAGGGCCCTCGCGAGCGGTACGGCGTCGTCCGCGTCCTCGATGACGACGACGGGAAGGACGGGCGCGAGGTCAAGGACGGAGGTCATGGCCCCATCCTGCCGGTGGCCTCACGTACTGCGCAACGGCCGTTGTGCTGGGTGCAACACAGGGCCTGTCCGCGGGGGCCGCGTCAGTGGATCTCGGTGACCACCACGTCGAGCGCCCATGGCCGCCCGGCTCCCGAGGGCGGTTCCGCCTCCACGACGTACCGCAGGTCCCGCAGCGTATCCACCAGCTCGCGCGGCCCCTTCGGCTTCGCGCCGGAAACCAACAGGTCCCGTACGATCCGGCCCTTCGTCGCCTTGTTGAAGTGGCTCACCACCGAACGCTTCTCGACCCCGCCGACCGTCTGCGAATGCAGCACCCGCACCGTCGCCGTGCGCTCGGCGACCTCTCCCTTGGGCTTCCACGCCGCCGAGTACGCGGACGACCGCAGATCGAGCACCAGCCCTCGGCCCGCTGCCTCCGGCAGCACGGACTCCATGGGCCCGCGCCAGTACGCGCCCAACAGGCCGAGGCCGGGCAGCTTCACCCCCATCGAGCAGCGGTACGGCGGAATCCGGTCGCTTACGCGCACCGCGCCCCACAGACCTGAGAACACCAGCAGCGACCTGCGCGCCCGCCGTCTGGCGTCCGGCTCCAGGGTCGCCAGGCCGAGCGCGTCGTACAGCACGCCCGTGTAGATCTCCCCGGCTGTCCGGGCGCCCGTCGTCCGCAGCCGTACGTTCTTCGCGATCTCGCCGCGCAGCCCCTCGGTCAGCCCGAGGACTTCCCGCGCCTTCTCCTCGTCGGCGGTGCACAGCTCCACCAACTCGTCCAGCACCGCCGCGCGGGCCTCGGCCAGCCCCGGCAGCGACAGGGACTCGGGCTTCAGCGGAGCCCCTCGCCCCGAAGCGGCCTTACCCTCCGACGGCGGCAACAGCACGAGCACGGACGTTCTCCTCACGGCGCGGACGGGAAGCGGGGAAGCGAGGTGGCGCGGCCCCGCGCCAGCGTACGCCGCCAGTGCCCCGGCCCCGCTCCGACCCGGCTCCGGCCTTGGCCTTGGCCCGGCTCCGGCCTTGGCCTTGGCCCGGCTCCGGCCCGCTGGCCCCGCTCGGCTCGTCCCTGACCCCGGCCCCGCCCCGCCCTGACCTGCCCCGACCTGACCGAGCATCGCGGACGGTCGCCGAGCGCCAGATCCCCTCCCGCCATACGCTCGATCCATGCCCCGCCGCCTGATGCACACGACCGGCGCAGCCGAGGCACCGCTGCGGGCCGCTCTGCGCGAACTGCGGACCTCGCTCGGTGTGCCGGACGGATTTCCGGCCGCCGTGCTCGCGGAGGCGGAACGCGCGGCGCGGGAACCCCGCGTGCCCGATTTCGACGCCACCGATCTCCCCCTCTTCACCATCGATCCGCCGGCATCCGTCGACCTCGACCAGGCGATACACCTCTCCCGCCGGGGAAGCGGTCACGGCACCGGCCCCGGCAGCGGCTACCGGGTCCACTACGCGATCGCCGACGTCGCCGCCTTCGTCGCGCCCGGCGGAGCGGTCGACTCCGAGGCCCATCGCCGCGTACAGACCCTCTACTTCCCCGACGGCAAGGTGCCGCTGCACCCGCCCGTGCTCTCCGAGGCCGCGGCCGGTCTCCTGCCCGGCCGAACCGTGCCCGCGCTGCTGTGGCGGATCGACCTCGACGCCGAGGGCCGTACGGTCGCCGCCGACGTACGCCGGGCACTCGTCCGCAGCCGCGCGAACCTGGACCACGACACCGCCCAGCACCGCATCGACACGGGCACGGCCGAGGAACCCCTCGCCCTGCTCAAGGACATCGGGCTGCTCCGCGGAGAACTGGAGCGGGAACGCGGCGGGATCTCGCTCGCCGTTCCCGAGCAGGAGATCGCCCCACGGGACGGCGGCTATGCCATCGAATACCGCGCCCCTTGCCCCGTCGACGGCTGGAACGCCCAGCTCTCCCTGCTGGTCGGCATGACCGCCGCCGACATCATGACCGAGGCCGGCACCGGCATCCTGCGCACCCTGCCGACCGCTCCCGTCGGCGCGGTGGCGAGGCTGCGCCTCTCGGCGAAGGCGCTGGGCGTCGACTGGCCGCACCATGTCTCGTACGCCGAGGTCGTACGCTCCCTCGACCCGCGCGACACTCGCCACGCGGCCTTCCTCCAGGAGTGCGCCACCCTTCTGCACGGCGCGGGCTACGCAGTCTTCACCGGCGGTGAACTGCCCACACCCGCGATCCACGCGGCCGTCGCCCACGAGTACACCCACTGCGCGGCACCGCTGCGCCGGCTGGTCGACCGGTACGCGGGCGAACTGTGCGTCGCGGCCTGCGCGGGCCAGGGGGTGCCGGAGTGGGTGCTCGCCGCGCTCGGCGACCTTCCGGCTGAGATGGCCGAGGGGGCCGGGCGCGCCGACACGGTGGAGCGGGAGTGCGTCGACATCGTCGAGGCCGCGCTGCTCCGACAGCGGATCGGCGAGGTCTTCGACGGCTTCGTGGTCGAGGTGCGGGAGGACGAACCCGCCGTCGGCACCGTCCAGTTGGAGGACCCCGCGATGGCGGCGAAGGTGAGGGGCGACGGGACGCTCCCACTCGGCGAACGGCTGCGGGTCCGGCTCGTCCGGGCGGATCCGGGCACGGAGAAGGTGCTGTTCGCCCCTGCCTGATGCTCAGGGGGCCGCGACGTCGGGAGCAGGCCCGGCGCCCGGCCCCGCCGACCCCGGCCCATCCGCCCGCAGCCCCCTCAGCGCCCGCGCCCCTTCACCCCCCGGCCCGGCCTCCGCCCCGGGCTCAGGCTCCGGAATCCGCCGCCTCGGCGGTCGTCGACGGCTTCGCGGACCCGAGCGCCGCCATCAGAGCCTGGGGATCGTCCGCGTGGAACCGGATCGTCCGCGCGGTCCCGCGCCGCCCCAGCGGCCGTACATAGGTGATGGGCGCGGCCAGTTCCACGGCCAGCGTCGTCTGACCGGCGACGATCAGCTCCAGCGACTCGTCCTCACGAGGCTGCACCAGGGAACCCTGCGGAAAGCGGCGGTCGATCCGTACGCGGACGATGTCCTCCGCCGCGATCCGGAGGTCGAACAGCGCGCCGTACCGCAGCCGCAGCGACCCGTCCGCGCCCGCCACATGGGGCCGGGCGACACAGGCCGCCTGAAGCCCGACCATCAGCACGAGTCCGTACACGCCGATGTAGAGCGTGATGGCGTGCACCAGCGGCCAGGGGATGATCAGCGCGAGCGCGACCGTCTCGACGAGCGAGATGAAGATCCACGCCCACATCATGGCGTTCTGCGGGGCGGTGTACGCGGCCGCGTGGTCGCCGGCCCCGATCCCGTGCCTGCGACGGCGCGCCCAGAACCAGATGCTGTGCAGCGCCCTGACCTCATGGACGAGGAGCCGTCGCACGGGAAGGGGAAGCCGGCCGAAGGCCCGTACGGCAAGTCGCTTCATCACGGCTTCCTCTCGGTGATCGCCGTCAGCATCCGGCGTACAGCGGCGGCCTGAGCGGGAGCGAAGTCGGCGAGGAACGCCTCGCCGAACGCGTCGGCGGCCTCCGTCGGCGCATGACGCACCAGCTCCACCAGCGCGTCGGGCATGACGGCGGCGAAATCGTCGCCGAGCGGACCGATCCGGGGGTCGTCGATGTCGGCTTCCGCGAGTTCGTCGAGGCGCTCGTACAGTGCCTGCACCTTCGCCGCCGACCCGCTGCTCTCGGTGAGCTGCCGCAGCGCGCCGAACAGCCGGTCGCGGTCCTCCGGCGCCATCACCGTGTCCAGCAGGGCCAGATGCGAGCGGTCCGCGGCGGCCATGGGGGAGTCGCTGGGCGCGAGCGCCCCGAGCAGCCCGGCCAGCTCGGACGAGACGGGCCCCTCGGCCGGGAGCAGCCCCTTCCGCGCCTGCTCGATCAGCTCGCCGAGCCGGGCGCGCCGCTCGGCGATCGCCGCCTGCTGGCGGGCCAGATCCTCGTCCAGCTCCGCCAGGACCTCGATCAGCTCCCGCCCCGCGTCGTCGGCGAGCACATCGCGCACCTCGGCGAGCCCGATGCCCAGCTCGGTGAG
The DNA here is from genome assembly GCF_053600955.1 of Streptomyces sp. NPDC004838. Lineage (NCBI taxonomy): Bacteria > Bacillati > Actinomycetota > Actinomycetes > Kitasatosporales > Streptomycetaceae > Streptomyces > Streptomyces sp. NPDC004838. Next base: position 159,008 of record NZ_JBSGAW010000002.1, read on the forward strand.
CCGCCGGATCCGCGCGAGCACGACGGCGTGCCGCAGACCGTAGTCGCGGTATCCGTTGGGCAGCCGTTCCGGTTCGGGGAACAGCCCGAGATGGTGGTAGTGGCGGACGGTACGGGGGGTGACGCCGACGAGTGCGGCGATCTCTCCGATCCTCATGACACCAGTGGAAACCATGACGTTACGACAAGGTCAAGAGGATTCCCCCGTGGCGCGAGAGGGCCGTCCGCGCCGGGTAACATGACCATCACGGCAGACGAGCCGGGCGGACGGCCGCGTGGGGATCTCCGGATCCTCCCGAGGAACGTCCGGGCTCCACAGGGCAGGGTGGTGGCTAACGGCCACCCGGGGTGACCCGCGGGACAGTGCCACAGAAAACAGACCGCCCGGCGCTTCGGCGCCGGGTAAGGGTGAAACGGCGGTGTAAGAGACCACCAGCGCCTGGGGTGACCCAGGCGGCTAGGTAAACCCCACCCGGAGCAAGGTCAAGAGGGAGCACCTCGGTGCTCCTGCGCGGACGTTCGAGGGCTGCCCGCCCGAGTCCGCGGGTAGACCGCACGAGGCCGACGGCAACGTCGGTCCTAGATGGATGGCCGTCTCCCCGGCCGCCGCGAGGCGACCGGGCGACAGAACCCGGCGTACAGCCCGACTCGTCTGCCGCCTAGGTCTTTGACCTGGTGGGAAGGGCTACGTGTCATGATCCGGATCTCTCTCAGGGAGTTCGAGGGGGTTTCCGTGGAAACCGGCCCGGCGCCCACCCATGAGCCGAGGGCCGAGAGCGCCCGCTGCCCCGACGTCGGCATGAAGTGCACGTAGGTCCGCAGCGTGAACGCCGGATCGCTGTGCCCGAGCCATGCGGCCAGCCGGGTCACTGTCTCACCCGACGCCAGCACCACGCCAGCGAGCGTGTGACGCAGCATAATCGCTGTCGTCAGCTTCCACACGCAGCCCGATGCGCGCGGATCCTCTGGCCACGTGCCCGAGCCGTTGAGGCCGACGAGCACGGTGACCGGGCTCAGGGCCGGCTCGACCTGTTCGATTGACCTGTAGCCGCTGATAGCGACGCGTCGAACCCTGCGTGACATGGCCATCAATGTGCCGAGCCAGCGGGGTCAGGCACTGGCGCGCGGCGCCGACGTCCGGTGTGGTGGGCGGGCAGCGATCATCAGTCGGCCCAAGACAGTACCGACCTGATCCACACGGCCGCCTGCTGCGGGGGCGCGAGGGCGTCGACGCCCAGGACGTGGATGCTTCCGAGCGAGCCGTGCGGTCCGCTGACCTGGAGGACTCGGCGGGAGTGCTCGCGGGGACATGGGTGGACGATCACTGCACGCGGGTCGATGCTCGGGGTGTAGCCGATGCTGTAGGTGAGGAGCTGGTGGACGTCGGCGGCACCGATGCCGTAGAGGTCGTAGCGCTTGTACTTGGCATCCACCGGCAGAAGGGTGCGCGCGGACGGGGCATGCCCCGGGAGGCTGAGCAGCACGTCGGGCCGGAAAGTTGAGGTGCTGCCGAGGTCGCCCCGGACGGTGATGCCCGTCGCGCCGCCGCTGGGGACGGTGTGCCCGCCGAGCGGGGCGGCGGCCTCGGTGATCAGGCGCCGGACGACGGCTTCCCAGAGGGCGGGCATGGCCAGGAGGAGCCCGTCCGCCGTCATGCCGTCGTCGGTGAGGAGGTCGGTCACGCCTCCTCCGCGTAGCAGCAGGCGGGCCCAGGTGTGCGCGGTGCGGTAGCGGGCGTTCAGGCGTGTGTATCGGGTGCGGTCCAGGGCACGGAGGGCAGCGACGGGGGTAGGGGCCTGGGGGAATGCGTCGGCGATGGCCTGGAGGTCGCGGGCCAGGTCGGGTTGCGTTGCCAGGGTGCGGGCCACTCGCAGAGCGGTCCCCAGGATGCGGTTGTCCCAGATGTCCGTCTCCCGGTCGAAGGTGCGGACGTGCAGCTGGTCCAGCTGACCGTAGCGCTGGGACGCCTGCGTCGCGACGTCGAGGCGTCCCCGCAGGACGGTTTCCAGGCTCTGGCGGCGTACGTAGTTCCTGCGCAGCCCTCCCCGTACTAGTTGCTCGCACTGCTCCAGCAGGGCCATAGCCACGAGGTCGGCGTAGCCTTCCGGGCCGGTGGCCCAGCGCCGTGCCGTCGCCGGGATCGGTGCTGGTGCGCCAAGGGCGTAGGCGAGCCAGCTCATGAGCTGCTCGCCCGGGATGACGAACTTGGGCTCGATGACCAGGCGGATGCGGTCGAGCACCAGGATGCCGACAGTCGCGTCGGCCTTGAGCCGCCATCCGGCCGGGGCCTGGTCCAGGCTGAGGCAGCCGCCCCTCTGGAGGGCGCGCAGCCGCCCGACGTCCCGGGGCGTGAGCTGGTCAGCCCCCAGAAGTGCGGAACCGTACTCTGCGAGCCGAACCTCTGTGTGGTCAGGCATCGGGGCCCGTCGTGCCGCTTGTGAACTCAGTCGCGAGCGCGCCGGCGAGGTCCTGCGGCGACATCAGCGCGGGACGTCCGGTGTCCGCGTCGACGAGTCCGCCGAGGATGCGGTGCAGCAGGTCGGCGCGGCCCAGGCAGTAGTCCTCCAGGAGCGGGATCACCTCGTGGTGGAAGGCGGCGGCCAGGTCATCCTCGGTGGCGATCGGCTCGCCGTCGCGCAGCAGGTAGGCGTGCCCTATCTGGTGGTCGGCGTCGAGGTGACGAACAATGCGGGTGTTGAGGGACTCGAAGAACTCCGCCAGATCGAGAGGGCCGACGCTGCCGGAGACGGCGTCCGAGTCGGGGCCGACCGGGAGGAAAGCGAAGCGGCGGCGTACAGCGGCGTCCAGATGGCTGATACTGCGGTCCGCCGTGTTCATGGTCCCGATGATCCGCACGTTCGACGGCACCGAGAAGGTGCGCCTGCTGACGGACAGGGCGAGGGGTAGACCGCGCTTGTCGAGTTCGAGAAGAGTAACCAACTCGCCGAAGATGCGCGGCAGATCGCCACGGTTGATCTCGTCGATGATCAGCAGGAACGTCTTGTCCGGGCGAGCGGCGGCCTGGGCACACAGAGTGTGGAACACGCCGTCGGTGAGCGTCAGGGTCAGCCCGGGGCCGGTGGCGCTCAGATCCGGCTTGAAGCCCTCCACGAAGTCCTCATAGCCGTAAGACGGGTGGAAGGTCACCATGTGGATGCGGCCATCCCGCAATATCTCGGCATGGGCCGCGGCCCGCTGGTCTGGCGTGGAGTTGAGCGCGTCCGCATGACCGGCAAGGGCCAGGGCGGCCCCGAGTGCGAGCCGAGTCTTGCCCGTCCCCGGAGGCCCGTGCAAGATCACCTGACCCTTGCGCTCCAGCGCCACCAAGAGACCCGCGACATCCTCGGGCAGTGCGACGGAGCCGCTGGCATACGGCAACGCCGACTCCGTGCCCGACTCGGGGAGGCCCGCGGTGATTCGGGCCAAGAGCGTCGGCTGCACCTTGGCGAATGTGGACCGCCAGCCGTGCTGGGGCTGCGACAGTTTCCGTGCGTGGGAGACGTCCCAGGACACCGGGACGACATGCCGGTACTCGGAGTGGTCGGCCTCGAAGCGGTAACTCCCGCTGACGGTGCCGGTGGCCAAGACCTCGTCCACCCCTCGATTGGCCACGATCCGGTCCCCCGCCTCCAGGTCCCGGAACGCCAGCAGCCGTCGGGCGAGCGTCAGGCTGCCCCCGCTGCTACGCGGCCAGTGTGAGTCGAGTGCCTGCTTCAGCTCGGTGTCGCTCTGGTACTGGCCGAGATCGCCGAGCTCGTCCCACCCTACGCGGATCACCTCGCCGTCACGGCACTCGTCCCACAGCCGCCCTCGTTCACCGGGGGCGATCTTCCAGACGGTGCGCTGCTGCGGACGCGGATCGAACTTCTCGTACAGGAAGTGCATGACTTCCTGCCCGCTCCATCCGTCGAACTCCGCCCGTGAGCTGACCAGTTCCAGCAGTCTGCGGTTGCTGTCCCAGGCGGGTGCATCACTCTGCGCGGTCCCGCCCAGCAAGGTGACGAACTTGCGCAAGTGCTCGCCGGCGTAGATGGGCAGGAAGTGCTCGGGAAAGTAGGTCGCCAGCGATTTGGTCACCAGGGCCTGACCGTAGCGCAGCGCCTGCAGATCGTTCACGGCCTCGAAGTCCCCCGCAGCCACGGCCTCGAAGGCCCGCACGAACCGTCCGCGCAGCTCCTCCCACGAGTCCTGCGGCTCCATCCCGCGCAGCGGAGCGGCCACCCGCCACTCGCCGGAGTTGTGGTGGTACATGATGTGCTTCGCCGCGCTGCCACCCTTGATGCTGCCGAGGTTCGGGGTACCGAACTCCATCAGCCGGCAGTATGTCGGCCCGTTCCCGGACTGCGTGACCTGCCCCAAGGCGTAACGCGACAGCGGTAGGTTCGCCCACTCCTCCAAGGGGAACTGTGACAGCACCTGCTTGCGTTCGCCCTCGGCGGCCGTCGCGGCCTTCGCTGCGGTGCTCCGGTCGAATTCCGCCGCTGGCGCCCGCAGGTCCATATCGTCCGTCATGGCCGTCATGATGCCGGATCACCGGGATTTCGAGCGCTGCACCCAGAAGGGGGGCCGGGCTTGGACATGTCCAAGCCCGGCTCTGGTACTGGTTTCGGATCGTGTGGGGAACGAGGGGCCATGCACACCCGTCCAGGTCGTCACCAGAGCGTTCGAGCTTTCGGGTGCCAGGTGCCTGGACGGGCAGGAGCGCCTTCCAAGTACGGCAGTCAAGGGCCGTCAGTCTGCCTGTTGCCCGGCCGGGTGCAAGGTGAATCGGATGCGCCAGCGAAGTCCGCAGCCGGACGGGTGAGTCCGCCTCCAACTCGGTCCGCAGGTGCGGGCTGCCTCCCTAGACCTCGACGCCGGCCACCCAGGACGCCAGGACGCAGACGTCCAGGACCCGGCCGATCATGCGTGCGGTGAGGCGGGTTTCGTGACGAAGTCGACGGAGTCGGGTATCCCGGCGGCCCGGCAGCGGGCCGTGTCCTGGGTCCAAGAACGCGGGACGTACAGCTCCCGGTCGATCGCCGTGTGCCCGAGCGGGGTGGAGTACGCGAGGTAGACGGCGACTCGGCTGTTCTCGATGCGTCCGTCTCCGCTGTGTTCGATGCGCCCGAACCGCCCGCATACACCGCTTTCGCGAGCTGAAGCATAGCGGAGGGGCACGCGCGGCTGATTGTGCGTCGGGTCCGTGACCTGGCCAAAGCCGCGGTCGAGGGTGAACAGGGCGGGCTGTTCCCCGTCTGGTGCAACGCCCCTTCTTCACCGACAAGCCCGCACAATCCCTCCAGGCCGGGCGGGAACACCGCCATCACGCGGTGGTCGAGCAGGTCATCGCCGACAGCAAGGCCTCTGCCCTGGCTCATCCGCCGTCAGGGCACTTCCACGCCAACGTAACCTGGCTGACTTTGCGGGCGATGACCCGTGCTGCGGGCCGCCGGTGCACCGACCTCGCCCTTCCACACCAAGGTCACCACCGCCACCCTCCGCACCCACCTGGTCCAGGTCCCCGCGGGCCGGTCACGGCGAGGCTTTGTGACCACCGAGGAACCATTCCTTAGTTAACGCTGCACGCATTGGTGAGCTGACCGTAGAATTCCGCGTCCAAGGGGGATCAGCGGGACTTGTGCGGCCACCAGGACAGTACGGACTTCCGTGGCCGCCCTTCGCGTTGGCGGTAGAGGGGACTGCCGTCGACGCCGGTGCTCCGTCGGCCCAGAAGCGACAACATCAGGGACCAGCGTGAAGAACTCGGGTGACTTCGGGGGAACCCAGGACCTTGACCGCCTCAAGACGATGCTTGAGAGCTGGCGCACCTCTCTGGTGGACCTGAGCGGCCGCAACCGGCTGCTCAATTTCCGCCACACCAGGTCGGCGACACTGGAGATCTCGACCCCGTCAGCGCAGAGACTCGTCGAAGGGCTGGCTCGTGGCTGGGACTTCGCGTCGCTCCCGGACGAGGAACCGGAGGCCGACGAGGGCGCGCGTCCCGGCAATGTGGTCCTCGCGAAGAAGGGCGACCGCACGGATGGAATCGTCACCCAGAAGACCACCGCGCCTTCCCTTCTGCGTGCGTTGAACAGCCTGCGCGCCAAAGCGACCCAGGTCTTCAACGACTATGGCCTGTGGACCCTCAACCTCGGCGTCGGCATGCTCCGCTGGCGTGAGGACGGAGCTGAGACGGGCAGCGACGCTCCCCTGGTCCTGATGCCGGTGGTCATCGAGCGCGCGCGCAACGGCCGGATCCGCCTTCGGGCGAGCGATGACGAGGAACCGCGCCTCAACCCGGCGCTGAAGGTGAAGCTGGAGCAATTCCATATCGATTGGACACCAGTCGGCGAACAGGACCCATCCGACCTGCAGGCGGTACTCTCCGCCGCGGCTCGCGCGGTGGTGGGCAAGGCCGGATGGCAGCTCTCCGACCGTGTGGTGCTCGCACTCTTCGCCTCTCACAAGGAGTCGATGTACCAGGACCTGCTGGACAACGAGGGCCGTGTACTCGGCAGTGACCTCGTACGGGCGATGGCGCTCGGCCCGGATGCCGGACTCGCCGCCGACCGCTTCGATTTCGAGGAGATCGAACTCGACCGGATCGACGAACTGAGCCCACCGGAGGACTGCCCGCTGGTGCTCGACGCCGACGCCTCGCAGCGGCAGGCCGTCGCCGCGGCCGTGGCTGGGCGGTCGTTCGTCCTGGACGGCCCGCCGGGCACCGGCAAGAGCCAGACGATCACGAACATGATCGCCGGTCTGATGCACGCGGGCCGCAGTGTGCTGTTCGTCAGTGAGAAGGCGGCGGCCCTGGACGTCGTCCTCGACCGGCTGAAGTCGGTCGGACTCGACTCCTACGCCCTGGCCCTCCACAGCCACAACACCAGCCGCAAAGCGGTGGCCCAGGAGCTGGGCCGGGCGCTCGCGGAGGAGCCGCGTGCACCGCAACTGTCGCAGCAGACCCTGGCGCAGGCCAGGGAACTGCGCCTCGCACTCAGCGCCTACGCCGAAGCGATGAACGAGGTCCGCGGCCCGCTGGGACGGACCCTGCACTACGTGCTCGGTCAGGTCGGCCGACTGTCGGACGCGCCGGTGGCCTATCTGAGCCACGGTGACGACACACCCGACGGGACAGGGGCGACGTTTCGCGCCGAGACGCTCAGCGACGAGGACCTGCGCCTGATCGTCGAGGCGACGAAAGCCATCTCCGACGCCTGGGAGGCGGTCGCTGACCCTTCGTTCCCCTGGCGCGACCTGCGAGCCGGTCTGCCGCATCCACGTCCTGTGCTGGAGCAGGCCCAGGCGGCACGAGTCGCGCTCGCGACGGCGGTCGACCGGTACCGGGATCTCGCACCCGAGGGAATACCCCTGACGGATCAGAGCGGAATCGACCGTCTGATCCTGCTCCTACGGCTGCTCGACGCGCGGAGCCCCGTGCCGGAAGCGTGGCTGACCACGGATGCCTTCGCCGACGAGGTGGACGACCGGGTCGACGCTTTCCTGGCGGAACTGCGCAAGGTGCAGCGTACGGGCGCCGCCGTCCGATCGACGGTGGGCGAGCGGTGGCAGGAACTGTCCACCAGGCTGACGGCTGAGCCGGGGGAGGCCGAGAAGAAGCTCTCGGCGATGGCGCCGCGGGGCCTCGACCTTGCCGGACTCACGGAACAGCGAGCGCGACAACTCGCCGGGGAGTTCGACGCGACCGCTGGTGTGCTGGAGCGGACGCTGCAGAGCCTTGCCTACGTCAGCCAGTTCACCGGGCTCGCGAATCCCGGCAGCCCCGAGAAGGCACGTCATCTGTGTGACGTGATCGCCGTGGCCGGCACCGAACATCGCCCTCCTGAGCAGTGGTTGGTCCCTGAAGGCCCCGCGCGGGCGGAGGAGGCGGCGATCGGCGTCGCTGCCGACGCACTGAGCGACTTCTTCGGACGACGGGACCAGGTACTCTCCGCCCAGGCCCTTGCGACGGACCACATGGGCCCGGGGTGGGCAGAGCTGCGTCCGGAAGTGAGTGCGGAACGACCGGCCAACGAGCAGGCCCTTGCCTCACTGGAACCGTCCGGCGCCGACATCGCGTCGTTGACCGGCCGCGAGGCCGCGGAGCTGGCTGAGCGGTTCGACACGCTCGCCGACACCCTTGAGATGGCAGCCGAGCACGCCGACTCGGTGGCCGAGCGCCTCGGGTGCGGTCGGCCGAAGACGACGTCCGAGGCCGAGGACCTGGCCACGCTCGTAGAGCTGGCCACAGCCTCGGACCGCACGCTCGAAGCATGGCTCGACCCCCGGGCGCTTCCCGGTGTCCAGGCAGCCGTCGCGGAGATTTCCTCGGCCGCCGCGGAACTGGCTGCAGCGGAGGACGCGGCACGTGGCACCTTCCTGACCGAAGTCGTCTCCACGCCCGAACTGCCCGAAACAGTCCATCGGCTCATGGAGGGCCGCCAGGGACTCGCCGGAATGCTGTCCAGCGGCATCCGGGCCGACCGGAAGCTCGTGGCCCGGCTGACGCACGGCGGATCGTGGCGCGGCGAGCTGTACGACAAGCTGCCACTCGCCGACGCCTGGTGGGCCGCCTACCGGAACCTGCATTCGCTGGCCGCGACCCATGCCGAGCTGATAGGCCGCTACCGGGGCACGGCGTTGCCGGACGTCCCAGCACTGCTCAAGGCGCTCGCGCACGCCGAAGCGGTCCACACAATCGCACCGGAAACCGTCGCCGACCCCTGCCGCCGGGGCCTGCTCGCCACTCACCTGGCTGACGGCCGAGAGCCGCAATCCGCACTCGTGGAGCAGGGCACGGCACTGCGCGGCGAACTCGCCACGTGGCGAGGGAACGTGCTCAGCCCGTCGCTGGCACCGCATGCGTCCGACCTCACCAAGCTGCCGCTCGACGACGCCGCCCGCTGGCTGCGCGCTCACCTCGCGCCATCGCGACAGGCCGTCGCGCTGCTGGACACCGTGGCCTCGGTCGGTCGCCGGGAGAGCGTACCCGGTTCCGAGCACACGCTCGCCTCCGCACGTACGGCGGTCACGGTCGCGAACGCGGCACAGAAGGAAACAGCCGCGTTCGCCGCTCAAGCCGTCACCGACCGCAGCCTTCTCGGCCCCTGGTACCGGGGCCTCGACACACAGGCGGACACCCTGCACGACGCCGCGCCCAACGGTGTGACGGGCTACGAGCCGATCGGGCAGCTCCTACGCCGCGCCCTCGACCTGACACGGCAGCGACCGGGCCCGTACGCTACCGAGCGACAGCGCGAGTCGCTGGGTCGGTACGCCCCGGAAGGGCACCCCCGCACCGAGGCATTGCGGGCCGCCCTGGACTCCGCCCGGCTGATCGCCCGTTTCGCACCTGACACGCTCACGGAACCAGCGCGCCGCGCCAGCCTCGTCGAGGCACTGGCCGACGGACGGCCCGAACCGCGCGAACTCCTCGCGCAGACGGACCGGATCCGCCGTGACCTGGACCTCTGGCAGGGGTACACCGGGCAGGCCCACGTCGCGACGGTCGGCACCGCGCTCGCCGCCCGCCCCCTCGAGCGGGCGGCGAGCTGGCTCCGCGCGCACGTGGAGCCCTTCGACGAAGCGGCCGACCTCATCCGCTCAACCGCACGCGTTACGGACGAGGAGACGGATCTCACCCTGTCCCGAGCCAGGGAAGCGGTGGCAGCCGTCGTTTCCGCCCGCGCCGCCGAGTCCTCTTTCGCGGAGAACGACGCCACGTACCGAAGCCTTCTGGGCTCCCTCTACCAGGGCACCGAGACAGACCGTGGTGCGATCCTGGACGCCCTGGACTGGGCCCAGAAGGTCCGTCGTACCGCACACGGCGGCCACTCCGCGCCCCTGCCCCAGGCGGCGGCCCGGCTGATGCTGGCCGCGCCGGCCGACCCGTCCGTCGCGGCGCGCGCCCGCGACTGGCACGGTCAGCGCGAGGCACTCGCCGGGTACTTCGAGCCCGAGCGGGCCGAGGAGCTGCGACGCGAACTCGCCGAATCCCTCACCGCGGCGCAATCGGTCCTGTCCCGCCTCGACCGCGACCCCTTCGGCCCGGAAGCGTGGACCAACTGCGCCGACGCACTGACCCTGCTGCGCCGCTACCGACTCGAGGGGCTGCCCGACCAGCTCGCACGCCGCGAGATCTCCGCCGAGGAATTTCCCGCGGCTATGGAGCGTGCGGTGCTCACCGCGTGGGTCGAGCACCAACTCGCCACCGACCAGAGACTGAAGCCGATGCGGGCCGTGGAACGCGACCAGTTGGTGGAGCGCTTCCAGAGGGCGGACCAGGACCTGGTGGAAGCGGCACACGCCGAGGTCATCGCCGCGTGCAACTCCCGCCGCCCTCGCCGGACATCGGTGGGCCAGGCCGCCGTGATCCGCCGCGAGTCCGAGAAACAGCGTCGGCACATGCCTGTACGGCACTTGCTGCAGCAGACCCGCGACGTCGTACGGCTGGTCAAACCCTGCTTCATGATGAGCCCGCTCACGGTCAGCCAGTTTCTGCCACCGGACTTCGAGTTCGATGTCGTCGTCTTCGACGAGGCGTCCCAGGTGCTGCCCCAGGACGCGGTGAACTCCGTCTACCGGGGCAAGGCCCTCATCGTGGCGGGCGACCAGAAGCAGCTGCCGCCGACCTCGTTCTTCACCGCGGCCGGCGACAGCGACGACGGCGACGAGTGGGACGAGGACAACACCGACGGCTTCGAGTCCATCCTCGACATGTGCAAGGCCAGCGGAGTCCTGCGCGGGCTGCCCCTGCGCTGGCACTACCGCAGTCGGCACGAGAACCTGATCGCCTTCAGCAACCACGACTTCTACGACGACTCCATGGTCACGTTCCCGGGCGCGCTGGAACAGGGACCGGACATCGGCGTGGAGTTCATCAAGGCGGACGGCGTCTACGATCGCGGCGGGAGCAGCGACAACCCACTGGAGGCCACGAAAGTGGCCCAGCGTGTCATCCACCACTTCGACACCCGCCCCGCGCACACCCTCGGCGTGGTCGCGCTGTCGAAGGCGCAGGCGGAGGCGATCGAAGAGGCGGTGCAGAAGGCGAGGGCGGCCCGCCCGGACCTTGACCACCACTTCACGGAGGGCCGGCTCGACGGTTTCTTCATCAAGAACCTCGAAACCGTTCAGGGCGACGAGCGCGACGTCATCATCCTCTCCATCGGCTACGGTCCCGACCACCGGGGCAAGCTGCTGTCGGCATTCGGCCCGATCAACAGGGAGGGCGGCTGGCGACGCCTCAACGTGGCCGTGACCCGCGCCCGGCGCCGCATGGAGGTCGTCGCTTCCTTCCATGGAGGCGATCTGCCGGACAGCGCCAACAAGAGCGTGCAGCACCTCAAGCGGTACTTGCAGTACGCCCAGCACGGTCCTTCCATCCTCCGGACGGAGGCCGCCGATCCGGACGCGGCTCCGGAGAGCCCCTTCGAAGAGGAGGTCATCGACGTCCTGCGGGGCTGGGGATATGAGGTCCAGCCGCAGGTGGGAGTCGCTGGTTTCCGCATCGACATGGCGGTACGGCACCCGGGCGCGCCCGGCACGTACGCGCTGGGCATCGAGTGCGATGGTGCCATGTACCACTCCTCGCGGGCGGCTCGGGACCGCGACCGGTTGAGGGAAGGGGTCCTGCACGACCTGGGTTGGAGGCTGCACCGGATCTGGGGTACGGACTGGTATCGGAACCGGCGGGATGCGATGGCGCGGCTGCGGGCCGCGGTGGAGCAGGCGTGTGCGGAGGATCCGCATGCGGTGCGAGTGGTGCCACCCGTGAGGGTGGACGGCAGCAGCGGCAACCGTGGCGACGGTGACAGCACGGCGGAGGCCGTGGACGACCCCGGGAGCGCACGGCGCGGCGGGTCTGCAGAAGGGGCGGCAGGTGGTCCGGCAGTTCCGCGAGTGGAGTTCGTGACGGTCGACGCCGGCCCCGCGCCTTGGAGCCGTCCCTACCAGGATGTCGACCTTGACCTGTTGGCGGAGGTACGTGACAGGTCGAGCAGTCGGCGGGGCATGTGGGACGTGGAGTTGCAGGACCCGGATGCCCTCGCTGTGGTGGCGGACGTGGCTCTGTGCGTGGTCGAGGTGGAGGGGCCCGTCGAGAAGGAGGTGATCTACAGCAGGGTCCGTCTCGCCTGGGGCCTCGGACGAGCGGGCCCGGTGGTTCGCGACCGCATCGATCGAGCTCTTCGCCGCCTGCTCAAACAGGGCAAGATCGTCAACGTCGGTATAGCCTACGACAGGCCCGGCCGCGAGACGGAGTTCGCCCGCACACCGACGGAACGGTGCGCCCGACGAGTAGCGGAGGTTCCCGTGGCGGAGCGGCAGCTCGTCCTCAGGAACGTGGTCGACGAAGGACCGGGCGTGCAGCGCGAGGACCTGCTGCGGGAGGCCGCTCGCTTCTTCGGGTGGTCGCGGCTCGGACCCGATATCCGGGACGCGCTGACCGGCGACATCGACGTCTTGATCGCCGCCGGACACCTGGTCGAGTCGGAGGGCGGCCTGATGCCGGCGGAGGGTTCTTGATCCGTTGCGGTGAGCTGCCTCGTATCGCCCGGAGAGGCATGTGCGCCCCGACACCGGCCGCATCCGCTGGGATGACGCGGACGCCACCGAGTCCAGCGCGCTGGCTCCGGAGGGCAGAGGCTGTGTATCCGGTATCCGCGGTCACCAGTACGACTGTCCGTACCGCCAGGTACCCTCGGACACATCGTCAACGCGGCCCGACGGGCTTCCGTTCCACTCCGGTGGAGCCTTGAAGGACATGCCCCCACCCGCACGAGTCTCTTCGTGCTGCTTGGGGGAAGTCCTTGCTGTTCCGCGCGTCCGCGAAAACGGTCGCCGTCATGGCATTCGACGGTTCGCTGTTCCTGCACCTCACCGACCAGTTTGTCCATATGCACGGTTATCGGCCCGGCGCTTCGGAGGTGCGTTCCTGGGAGCGCAGCATCCCCGTCCTGGTTGCCGCACTCAACGACGCCGGCCTGGGCGACGTGGAGGTCATGCTGGAGTACGCGCTCCCGCTGAACAGCAAGCGCGCCGACGTCGTCCTCGCCGGAGTGCACCCGGCCACGGGAGAGCCGTCCTACGTCGTGGTGGAACTGAAGCAGTGGAGCCAGGCACTGCCTCACGAGGACGACCCCACCCTGTGCCATGTCGACGCCTATGCCCATCCGGTTCTCAACCCCATCGAGCAGGTCCGCCGCTACTGCGAGTACCTCGTCAACTTCAACGGCGCGGTGGCCGAACACGGGCACCGGGTGGCCGGAGTGGCCTATCTGCACAATGCCACCGAGTTCGGCGTGACCGGGCTGCGGGACATCGAACGTGACGGCCACGGAATGCTCTTCACCGCGGAAGGCCGCGGCGCCTTCCTCGACCACCTCCGTACGAGGCTGAGCGGCGGGCACCCAGGGGCTCAGGCAGCGGACGAACTCCGCGCGGGCGCCACGGTGCCGTCGAAGCAGCTCATGTCCGTGGCCGCCGAGGAGGTGCGCGAGCGCACCCAGTTCGTCCTCCTCGACCAGCAGCAGGTCGCGTACCGCATGGTGCTCAACGCGGTGGAGAAGGCGAAGCGGGCCGACCGCAAGGAGGTCGTCATCGTCACGGGCGGCCCCGGCACCGGCAAGAGCGTCATCGCTCTCCAACTGCTCGGTGAGCTCTATAGGCGTGGGGTTCCGGCGCTGCACGCCACCGGCTCGCAGTCGTTCACGAAGACGATGAGGAAGGTCGCCGGAGCCCGCAAGCGGGAAGTCCAGGACCTGTTCAAATACTTCAACAGCTTCATGACGGCCGAGAAGAACAGCCTGGGCGCCCTGATCTGCGACGAGGCACACCGCATCCGGGAGACCTCGGCCAACCGCTACACGCGCGCCGAGAACCGTACCGGCAGGGCACAGATCGACGAACTCATCGATGTCGCCTACGTGCCCGTCTTCTTCCTCGACGAGCATCAAGTCGTCCGTCCCGGTGAGATGGGCACCGTGGCCGAGATCAAGGCGGCAGCGGCGAAGCGGGGTATCCCCTGCGGTGTCGTCCCGCTGGACAGCCAGTTCCGCTGCGGTGGCAGTGACGCCTACCTGCGCTGGGTGGTCCGCCTCCTCGGGCTGGAGCCGGGCGGGCCGGTCGGGTGGGAACCCGACGGCCGCATGCAGTTGCTGGTCGCCGACAGCCCGCGGGAGTTGGAAGCCTTCCTCGAGGCTCGTCGGACCCAGGGCTACGGCGCCCGTATGTCCGCGGGCTACTGCTGGCGCTGGTCCCCGGAGCCCAGGCCAGGCGACCCGCTCCCGCCCGATGTCGTGATCGGTGACTGGGCCCGTCCCTGGAATCTGCGCGGTGACCGCTCCGTCTCCGGCGCGCCCCCGGCCGCTCTGTGGGCCACCGACCCTGCCGGCTTCGGGCAGATCGGCTGTGTCTACACCGCCCAGGGCTTCGAGTACGACTGGTCCGGCGTGATCGTCGGCCCCGATCTGCTCTGGCGCGGCGACCGCTGGATCACGGACCGCACGGCGTCGAAGGACCCGGTCTTCAGAAAGTCCACGCCCGACACGGACGTGGACCGCCTGATCCGCAACACCTACAAAGTGCTGCTGACCCGGGGCATGGTGGGCACGATCGTCTACTCGACGGATCCGGAGACCCGGGCGAAGCTACGGGAACTGGTGTCCGGCCGACCGGAGCCACGGCCCGCCGCGATTGAGGAGTCCCCTTCCGCGGCGGTGAGCGCGTGACATCCGGCCAGGATGTCCATGCTTTCAGCCGAACCGACGTGTCATATGCGTCGAGGCGGGACGTCAATTCCCTAAGATCCCAAGTGCCATTGCGGTCAGACGGGCTTCCCCACGTGGACATGCCCCCATCCGCACGAGTCATTCGTGCTCTGGGGGATCCACCTCGTGTCCATGCTCCTGCTGAAACTGGCAGCGCGGGATCTGCTGAACCTGAACTCAAGACGTCGTATGGTGCCCCACCTCGCTGCGAGGTGGAAGCACTTCCTCAGCACCGACGCTTCGTTGACCGAACGTTCCGCCTGGGCGGAGAGCCTGGTACATCTTGCCGAGGATCTTGTCGCCGCCGACCGCGGGAACGTCGAGATGGTCGTCGAGTGCGCGGCCACGCTCGACGAGACTGACCGCGTTGGGGACCCGCGGCTTATCGACGTCGTCCTTGTGGGCCGACACCCCGACGAGAACGGACTGTCCGTCCAACTCGTCGAGCTGAAGCGTTGGTCGACGGTGACCCGCGTCGAGCGAGCCACCGCGGAGCTGGTGCATGTTCCCGGCATGGGGGAGAAGAAGCATCCCGCGCTGCAACTGCGTGAATACTACGAGGCGTTCACGAGCGACAGAGGGCCGCTGCACGGACTGGACTTCGAGTGCGGCGGTTTCGCCTATCTGCACAACGCCACCGACACCTCGGTGCTCCCTCTGGTGGGCGTGGACGCGCCGACCGGTTCCTACGCCCGTGTCTACACGAACGATCGCCGCGCCCAACTGCTGTCGGACCTGCGAAGCAGCTTCGCCGTCGACGGCGCCGACTCCGCGGCCGAGGTCCTGTTGCGGAGCATGGGCCTGCGTAACACCCCACTGCTCGACGCCATGATCCGTTCCAGCGGCGAGGACACGGTCTTCACTCTGCGTGGCCGTCAGAAGAAGGTCGCGGACCAGATCCTCGCGACTGCCGCCAAGGTGCTTCCCAATCCCCAGCAGCCAACGCTCCTCCCCGACGAGCGACGGGTGGTGTTCCTCGTCACGGGCGGTGCCGGCACGGGCAAGAGCGCCATCGGTCTCCAGCTCAAGGCTGAACTGGAGGCGGAGGGCCGCATGGTCGAGTACGCGAGCGGTAGCAGGGCCTTCAACGGCGCCCTGCAGGAGCATGTCGGCTTCGGCGACAGGGAGTTCAAGGAGACCTTCACCTACTTCAGCAACTACGTCACCCCGCCCGACCCGCCTCTGGACGTGTTGATCTGCGACGAGGCCCACCGCCTGCGCGACCGCTCCACCAACCGCTTCTGGAAGCCCGAGGACTGGGGCACCAAGCCTCAGGTGGACGAGCTCCTCGATGCCTCCCGGTTGACGGTGTTCTTTCTCGACGAGGGGCAGTCCGTGCGCCCGCAGGAGGTCGGCACCGCCGCTCTCGTGGAGGACGCGGCACGACGCTACGACGCTCACCTGGTCCGTTTCCGCCTGCGGGAACAGTTCAGGTGTGGCGGCAGCGATGCCTACATCCGCTGGGTGCGCGGCGCGCTGGGGGTGTCCGACGCGGAGCCGGAGCCGTGGACCCCGGACGGACTGATGCACGTCGAGGTCGTGGACAGCCCGGAGGAACTTGAGCAGATCATCCGTTCCGAGGCGGGGGCGGGAGCGTCCGCGCGGATGGTTGCCGGATACTGCTGGCCCTGGACGAAACCCTTGGGCAAGGAGAAGCGGCTTGAGCCCGACGTCCGGATCGGTGACTGGCACCGGCCGTGGAACGCGGACAGCGACTCCTTCTGCGAGAACAAGACCGTCCCGCCTTCCAAGATCTGGTCCGTGCACGAGAACGGCCTCGGCCAGATCGGTTGTGTGTACACCGCGCAGGGCCTGGAGTGGGACTGGTGCGGCGTGATCATGGGCGAGGACATGGTGCGCCGGGGCGATCACTGGGTGTTCCGCCGAGGCAAGGAGAGGGCGGACAAGGAGGCGGGTGTCAAGCGGGTAGCTGTTCCCGGGTCGTTCGATCCCAAGGTGAAGCCGAAGAGCGTGGGCGAGGACGAGTTCGCCCGACTCGTCCGGCATGCCTACCACGTGCTGATGACCCGGGCGAGCCGCGCGACCGTGCTCTACTCCCCGGACGCGGAGACCCGGGACTACCTGAAGGGGCTCGTCGGCGACGTCGAGATCCACGGTCTGCGACCCACCTGGGAGAACCTGCCGGAGCAGGCACGACAGCCACATCTGCCCCGGCCCGGCCGAGGACGGCGTCGCCGCAGGAGGCGTCAGAAGAAGGGCGCTCCGCCCGGAGAGATGCGTCTCTTCTGAGACGGTGGAACGGTAGGTGGAGTGGCGGACTCCCGGGTCCGCCACTTGCCGGTCAGAAGACCAGGCGCGCTACCACGGTAGAGGCCGTCACCAGCAGACTGGTGATGACTCCCACCATGACGTCGACCAGAATCCTACGAATCCGATCACGACGTGCAGGCTGGTACTCAACAGGATTCATCGGTTTCCACTCCTGAGCATGAGCTGGGAATGGCAGGGATCGCCCTACCGGGCATCCGCAGTCACACCGCGTGTGGCACGCCGTGGAGACCACTCGTCGCTCATCGCCGAGGACCGGCACCTCGAACACCGCCGACGTACCTTCCGGGAAGGTGCGCAGCGGGTAACCACTTTAGTGCACGCGCAGGTTGGCGCAGATCGATTCGGACGCCGCGGTGTCTTTGCCCTGGCGCCGGACAGGACGGCGTCGATCGCGATGACATCGGCTGTGTGGAGTTTGCGCATTTTCACCTGAAGGCGTTGGCAAGGTTCCAGGATGCCGGCGGACCGTGCACCGCAAGTCGCCGGAATTGAGTGATAAAGGGAGGAAAGTTCCATACTTCCGCCCTTCACTGTCTCTTTTCATGACGCGGTCAGCCACTAGGATCTGCGTCAAGGGTCTGGCCACGGGGAACGGTCGCCCTTGCGGGGAACGAGGAGCGGGGAACAGGCATGCGGGAAGGCCGGTGGGTCACGGTCACCGAGTCCGAGTTCGATCACGAACGCCGTGGCCTGGACGCGATCCGGGAGAAGCTGCCGGACTCCGACCCCTGGCGTGCCTGGTCGAACTTCACCTTCACCGCGAACACCGGTCACGTCCGTGAGGTCGACCTGCTGGTCGTGGCCCCCGGCGGCGTCTGCATGATCGAACTGAAAGACTGGCACGGCTCGGTCACCTCCGAGAACGGCACCTGGGTACAGACCACTCCCCGGGGCCGCCGCCGGACACACGGCAACCCGCTGCACCTGGTCAACCGCAAGGCCAAGGAGCTGGCCGGCCTGCTCGCGCCCGGGGGCAAGCGGGTCTGGGTCGCGGAGGCGGTCTGCTTCACGGACAACAGTCTCCGTGTACGCCTGCCCGCCCACGACCAGAACGGCGTGTACACCGTCCACCAGCTGGTCGAGATGCTGGAGCAGCCCCCACGTGACGAGCGGCGCCGTATCACCGCGATCGGTTCGCGCGAGATCGACGCGGCCCTCAAGAACATCGGCATCCGCAAGAGCGACGCGCAGTACAAGGTCGGCCCGTACGAGCTGGAGCGGAAGTCCTTCGACTCCGGTCCCACCTGGGCGGACTACCTCGCCCGCCACAGCGACCTCCCCGAGACCGCCCGGGTCCGCATCTATCTCAGCGAGCGCGGCTCCGACGCCTCCCTGCGCCAGTCCGTCGAGAACGCGGCCCGGCGCGAAGCCGCGGTGCTCGGCCGTTTCAAGCACCCGGGCGCGGTCGAGCTCAAGCAGTACTTCCCCTCCGGGCACGCCGCCGGCCCCGCGCTGATCTTCGACTACCACCCGGACACCCTGAAGCTGGGCGAGTACCTGGTCCAGTACGGCGAGAAGCTCGACATCCTCGGCCGGATGGCGCTGGTCCGCCAGCTCGCCGAGACCATGCGCTCCGCGCACTCCAGCCGCATCCACCACCGGGCGCTCGCGGCCCGCTCCGTGCTCGTCGTCCCCCGGCCGCGCGGCAGGAAGGGCCGGGCGGTGGGGGAGGAGGCCGCCTGGCTCACACCGCACCTCCAGATCTCCGACTGGCAGATCGCCACCCAGCGCAGCGGCGACTCCTCCCAGGGCCAGGGCATGACCCGCTTCGCGCCGACCGCCCTGTCCGCGATGCACCTGGCCGACGACGCCGACGCCTACCTCGCCCCCGAACTCACCGCCCTCAACCCCGACCCGGTCCACCTCGACGTGTACGGGCTCGGCGTCCTCACCTACCTGCTGGTCACCGGCAAGGCCCCGGCCGCCAGCCAGGCCGAGCTGCTGGCCCGGCTGGAAGCGGGGGAGGGCCTGCGCCCCAGCTCCCTGGTGGACGGCCTGTCGGAGGACGTGGACGACCTGGTGCAGGCCGCCACCGCCTACCGGCCCGGTCAGCGCCTGTCCAGCGTGGACGAGTTCCTGGAGCTGCTGGAGGTCGTCGAGGACTCCCTGACCGCCCCGGCCCCGGCGGCCACCGGCACGGAGGGGCCGGGCGACGAGGGAGATCAGACCGCCGCCGACAAGGACCCGCTGGAGGCCGTCGCCGGTGACGTGCTCGCCGCCCGGTGGGAGATCCGCCGCCGCCTCGGCACCGGCTCCACCAGCCGCGCCTTCCTCGTCCGCGACCTCCAGGCCGAAGCCCGCAGGACCCGCCCGCTGGCCGTGCTGAAGGTCGCCCTCTCCGACAGCCGCAGCGAGATCCTCGCCCGCGAGGCCGAGGCCATGGGACGCCTGCGCCCCCACTCCGGCATCATCCGCCTCGTCGAACCCGAGGCGCTGCACATCGGCGGCCGTACCGTCCTGGCACTGGAGTACGTCGGCGACGAGCGCGACGAGAACGGACAGGGCGCCGACGGCGGCGGACGCCCGCGCCGCCGCGAGGAGACCGTCGCCCGCCAGCTCCGCGAGAACGGCCGCCTCCAGGTCGACCAGCTGGAGGCGTACGGCGACTACCTCTTCGGAGCCGTCGACTTCCTCGAGGGCGAAGGCGTCTGGCACCGCGACATCAAACCCGACAACATCGCCATCCGCATCCGCCCCAACCGCACCCGCGAACTCGTCCTCATCGACTTCTCCCTCGCCGGCTACCCGGCGAAGAGCACCAGCGCGGGCACCGACGGCTACCTCGACCCCTTCGTCGACGTCATCACCCGCGGCTCGTACGACTCGCACGCCGAGCGGTACGCAGTCGCCGTCACCCTGCACCAGATGGCCTCCGGCGAACTGCCCAAGTGGGGCGACGGCAGTGTCCTGCCCCGCATGACCGACGCCAAGGAGTGGCCGCACCCGACCATCGCGGCCGAGGCATTCGACCCGGCCGTACGGGACGGTCTCGTCGCCTTCTTCCAGAAGGCCCTGCACCGCGACGCCGGCCGGCGGTACCCCGAGCTGAAGCCGATGCGGGACGCCTGGCGCAAGGTCTTCCTCGACGCCTCCCAGACCGTCCCGTCCAGCCACCGTTCCCGCCACCCGGCCGCCGCGACCACGGGGGAGGGGACAACGCCCCCCGAGAACGTCGCCGCCGTGATCGCGGACGCCGAGCCGGAGACCGCCGAGCAGCAGCGCGACCGCCTCGCCGCCGAGGTCACCGGCGACACCCCGCTGACCGTCTCCGGCCTCACGCCCGCCGCCCAGTCCTTCCTCTACGGCCTCGGCATCACCACGGTCGGCGAACTGCTCGACTACAGCCGCCGCAAGCTCGTCAACGCCCCCGGACTGGGCGCCAAGACCCGCAACGAGGTCCAGCAGCGACAGCGCGAATGGGGCGAGCGGCTGCGCGAGATCCCCGTATCGCCTCTCACGCCGAAGGGCCGCGCGGAGGCCAAGGAGGAGCTGGAGCAGCTCACCGCCGCCGAGTCCGCCCTCGTCGGCGAACTCGCCACGGGCGGATCGGCGGGCGTCCTGTCCCCCCGCACGCTCCGCTCCGTCAGCCTCGACACCCTCGCCACCGTCTTCGTGCCCGCCGTCAACAACAACGGCTCCAACCGCAACAAGGCGGAGATGGTGCGGCTGCTGCTGCGCCTGCCCGACGAGCACGGCGTACTGCCCGGCATCGGGGTCTGGCCGAAGCAGAAGGACGTCGCGGACGCGCTGACCCTGAGCCATGGCCGTATCCCGCAGATGCTCAAGGAGGAGCGCAAGCGCTGGAAGGCGGAGCCCGCCGTCCAGGCACTGCGCGACGAGATCATCGACCTGCTGGTGAGCATGGGCCGGGTCGCTTCTGCGGTGGAGATCGCGGATGCCCTGGCGGTCCGGCGCGGCACGCATCTCGCGGGGCGTGAACAGCGGCGCGCGATGGCGCTGGCGGCCGTACGCGCTGTGGTCGAAGTCGAGCAACTGCTGCCGCAGGAAGCCGAGTTCCAGCACCAGCCGAACCGCAAGGCGACGGACGAGTCCCTGGGCGCCGGCCTCCTCGCCGTGGACGTACGGGAGAACGACGGCCCGGACACCCCGACCGCGCCCGGCCTGCTCGAGTACGCGACCCGTCTCGGCAAGACGGCCGACCGGCTCGCCAAGCTGGACACCCTGCCGACGGCGGCGACCGTGCTGGCCGAACTGGGCGCGCTGACCGCGCCACCGGGCGCGGTGGACTGGGACGAGCGGCGCATGGTGGAGCTGGCGGCTGCCGCGTCCGTGAACGCCGCAGCCACTCCGCGCCTGGAGATCTACCCGCGCGACCTGTCACTGGTCAGGGCGCTGCGCCTCACCCAGGCCGGGCTCGTCCGCTGGGTCCCGGGCATGCCGGAGGGCCAGCAGCCCGGCCTGACCGGCGAGGCCGTGCACGAACGGGTCCGTGCTCGCTTCCCGGAGATGGTCGTCCCTGACGGGCGCGGCGGCACACACCACGAACTGCCGACTGGCGGCCCGCTCACCAAGGCATTGCGCGACGCCGGCTTCGAACTGTCGCTCAGCATGCACGAACGCGAGGGCGTGCTGCGCTACCTGCCGAAGCGGGTGGACGACGCGTCCAGCTACCTGACGACGGGTGCGTGGCGGCAGTCGACGCGTACGGGCGCGGTGACGCGGTACGCCGACGACCCGCAGCTCGCGGGCGCGGTACGCGCGGAGGAACGGCTGCTCGCGTCGGCCCGCCGGGACGGGTACCGGGTGCTGACCGTACGCCAGCAGCGGGTCCGGGACGCGGTGCGGGAACTGGGTGCCGGGCGGCTGGGCGCGGATGCGGTGTCGGTGACCGAACTGTTCCTTCAGGCCCTGCACGCACAGGTCACACCGGGCACCAAGCCGACCTGGGACACCCTGCTCAAGGCGGACGCCGCCGAGCCGGGCTCGAAGGGCGCGGTGCGGTTCGCGGAGTACGCGCGGACGGCGTGGGGCGCGGTGGAGCCCCGGATCGCCGAGCTGCTGGGCAACGGCGGTGGCGGAGCCGGGGCCGGTCCGGTGCTGCTGACGGAGGCCGGGGTGTTCGCGCGGTACGACGCGATGGGCGTCCTGGACCGGCTGGCGTCGGCGGCCCGGCAGGGCGGGCGCGGCCTGTGGCTCCTGGTCCCGCAGAGTGACCCGTCGCGCGAGCCCCGGCTGGGGCAGGTGGCCGTGCCGTACCAGGCCGGCCTGGGGGAGTGGATTCAGCTTCCGGACACGTGGGTGGGCAACGCCCATCGCGGGTCCGGCGAGGTTGTGGCAAGTGCCGCTGTCGAGGGAGACGCGAAGTGATCGACCGCAGGGCTCTGTTGGACGACCTGAAGCAGCAGGTCAAGGCGGTCGAAGCCGACCTCGGGCGCCAGGTGAAGGCGCTGGGGGACGTCGGCGCGCGTCTGAGGGCCGAGTACGACCAGGCACGGAAGCTCGGGCGTACGGCGGCGACGTGGAACTCGTGGCTGGACGAGCGGGTCACACAGGTCGCGGTGGCGTGGGTGCTGGGGAGTGTCTTCGTACGCTTCTGCGAGGACAACCGGCTGATCCCGGAGCCGTACCTGACGGGGCCGGAGGGTGACCGGCGGGAGCTGGCGGAGTCGCGGTACGACGCGTACGTGGAGTCGGACGACAACCCGACGTACCGGGGGTGGCTGGAGAAGGCGTTCGAGGAACTGGGCCAGGGGCAGGCGGGACGGCTGCTCTTCGACCAGCGGCACAATCCGCTGTATCAGGTTCCGCTGTCGCATGATGGTGCGCGGGAGTTGGTCGAGTTCTGGCGGGGGAGGGATGAAGGTGGAGTCCTCGTTCATGACTTCACCGACCCGCTGAACGAGGACGGTACGGAGGGGTGGGACACGCGGTTCCTGGGTGACCTGTACCAGGACCTGAGCGAGGCGGCCCGGAAGACGTACGCGCTCCTCCAGACCCCGGAGTTCGTGGAGGAGTTCATCCTCGACCGGACCATGAATCCCGCGGTGCGGGAGTTCGGCTACGAGGAACTGAAGATGATCGACCCTACGTGCGGGTCGGGGCACTTTGTGCTGGGGGCGTTTCGGCGGTTGGTGAGGCTGTGGGGGGAGGGGCAGCCGGGGAAGGACGTGCATGAGCGGGTTCGGGCTGCGCTGGACTCGGTGCACGGGGTGGACATCAATCCGTTCGCGGTGGCTGTGGCGCGGTTCCGGTTGCTGGTTGCGGCCATGGCGGCGAGTGGGGTAAGGACGCTGGGGGAGGCGGCGAAGTATGAGTGGCCAGTTCACCTGGCGGTGGGGGACTCGTTGATCAAGGCCCGCCGCTCTCAGCAGGGCAACCTGCTCGACGGGGTGGACGATGATTTCGTGGACGAACTGGCCGAGTTCAAGTACGCCACGGAGGACGTGCACGAGTACCCGGACATCCTGCGGCCGGGGCGGTACCACGTGGTGGTGGGGAACCCGCCTTACATCACGGTCAAGGACAAGACACTTAACGCCCTTTATAGGAAGCTGTATTCGGCGTGTTCGGGCAAGTATGCCCTGTCGGTGCCGTTCGCGCAGCGGTTCTTTGAGCTGGGCCGGCGTGGAGACGCTGAGGGGCGCGGCTACGGCATGGTCGGGCAGATCACGGCGAACTCGTTCATGAAACGGGAGTTCGGGACGAAGCTCATCGAAGGATATTTCGGGCACACCGTTGAATTGACTGAGGTTATCGACACCTCGGGTGCCTATATTCCCGGGCACGGGACTCCGACTGTCATTCTCGTCGGCAGGCAGCGAGGCGGGAGCGGGCGATCACCTGTCATCCGGACCGTCCGCAGTGTGCAGGGTGAGCCGTCCGCGCCGGACAACGCCGAGGAGGGACTGGTCTGGCGGGCGATCGTCGGGCAGATCGACAAACCTGGTTCGGTGAGCCAATGGGTTTCTGTGGACGACTTGGACCGCGAGAAGTACTTCGCCAAACAGCCGTGGGTGCTTGCTGATGGCGGTCAGGAGATGCTGGAGCAGATCAACACTGCTCGGCAGGCGGTGCTGAAGCGTGAACTGCACCGGGTTGGGTTCTACGGGGTCATGGGGTCGGATGACGCTATGAGCGCTGTTCCACGTACCTTCACCAGGGTTGACGCCGAGTCCGAGTACGTGCGGCGCCTCGTGGTGGGCGATGAAGTGCGCGACTTCCAATTCGCAGATGGGGATGACGCTTTTCATCCGTATGACAGGCGACGCGAGCTGGTTCGCCCAGACATCTTCCCCAACCTGGCCGGTTGGCTTTGGCCTTATCGGACCGAGTTGGGAAGTCGCGCGACGTTCTCAGGCGGAACCTACTTCAGCGATGGCCGGTCATGGTGGGAGTGGCATCAGCTTCCCAAGGATCAAGGGGCACACGAGTGGGCCATTACATTCGCGGAAGTGGCCACTCACAACCACTTTGTACTCGATCGAGGTGGAAAGGTCTTTAAGCAGACCGCACCAGTGATCAAGTTGAGGGAGTTGGCGAGTGAGGAAGATCACCTGAAGCTCCTCGGGCTACTTAACAGTTCCACGGCCGCGTTCTGGCTCAAGATGGTCTGTCATAACAAGGGAAGCACGGTGGATTCCAAGGGGGCTCGCCAGTCGACACTGCCGTTCGAGGATTTTTACCAGTTCAACGGAACTAACGTCGCTGAATTCCCCCTCCCCGCCGATTACTCCACCGCTCTAGCTATCGCCCTCGACCCTATCGCCCAGCAGCTTGCCGCCACCAGCCCCGCAACCGTGGCAGCCAAGTCCATCCCCACCGCCACCGTCCTTCGCGAAGCCAAGGCCCGCTGGGAGTCCACCCGCTCCCGCATGATCGCCCTTCAAGAAGAGCTGGACTGGCAGGTCTACTCCCTCTACAACCTCCACCACGAAGACCTCCGCGTCTCCGAAGACCCCGACATCCCCGCACTCGCACTCGGCGAGCGCGCCTTCGAGATCGTCCTCGCGCGCCGCGTAGCCGCAGGCGAGGCCAGCGGCGAATGGTTCAAGCGGCACAACTCCACGCCCATCACGGAGATCCCCGCCCACTGGCCCGCCCCCTATCGGGAGATCGTTCAGAAGCGCATCGACGCCATCGAGTCGAACCGCGCCATCGGCATGGTCGAGCGCCCCGAATACAAGCGCCGATGGGCCACCGAAGGTTGGGACGCCCTCCAGGAGAAGGCCCTACGCTCCTGGCTGCTCGACCGGATGGAGAACCGTGACCTCTGGTTCGACGAGAACGGTCAGCCCGCCATACTCACCCTGGCCCGCCTCACCGACGCGCTCTCCCGGGACGAGGACTTCGTCTCCGTCGCCAAGCTCTACGCGCCCCGCAAAGAACTCGCGAAGGTCGTCGCCGAGCTGATCACCGACGAGCACGTGCCGTTCCTCTCCTCCCTGCGCTACAAGCCCTCCGGCCTGAAGAAGCGCGCCGACTGGGAAGAGGTGTGGGACCTCCAGCGCAAGGAGGACGCCGCGCCTGACGAGCCCGCCAAGCGGAAGATCCGGGACTCCATCCCCGTGCCGCCGAAGTACACCTCGGCTGACTTCCTCCGCCCCTCCTACTGGAAGGCGCGCGGCAAGCTCGACGTGCCCAAGGAGCGGTTCGTCTCCTACGGGCAGACCAACGCCTCCACCCCGGAGCTGTACGGGTGGGCCGGCTGGGACCATCGCGAGCAGGGGCAGGCCCTCGCCACCTACTTCACCAACACCGCGCTGTCCACCGAGGAGATCACGCCGTTCCTCGCCGGCCTGCTGGAACTCCAGCCGTGGCTGTCCCAGTGGCACAACGAGTTCGACATGCTCTACAGCGGCTCCCCGGCGGACTTCTTCGCCGGGTACCGCCAGCAGAAGCAGGGCGAGCACGGACTCACCGACGACGACCTCCGCAACTGGAGGCCCCCGGCCGCAACCCGAGGCCGTCGCGCCGCCGTCAAGAAGTAGCCGTAACCGACTCGGTGTCGTGCCCGTACGCCGATGCCAAGTCTGCCGGATGAGGGGCCGCCGGGTGCGTGCGCGGGTGGCCTCCGGCCGGTAAGCGCAGCTCCGCCCAAACCGTTTTGCCGGGGGCGGCCGGGCGAGGGGTGACGCCCCAGTCGTCCGCGAGGGCGGCGACGAGGTGGAGGCCGCGGCCGGACTCAGATGTGGAGTCGGGGGCCGGAGCAGTGGGCGGGGGTTGCTTCTCTGCGCGGGCGTCGGTCACCTCGATGCGGAAGGTTCCCTCGATCAGGGTGAGTTGGAGGTGGAAGTCCCGGCCGGGGACGTGACCATGGCACACGGCGTTGGCGGTGAGTTCCGCTGTGATGAGGGTGAGTGCCTCGTTGGCCGGGTCTGCGTAGGGGTGGCCCCAGTCGTTCAGGCGGTGCGAGACGAGTCTGCGGGCGAGGCGGGCACCACGTGGCGTTGAGGTGAAGCACATGGTGAACTCGCGTTGCGGTGCGGTGTGCTGTGGCGTATGCCCGTTCGGGGGAGTTGCTGACTTCATGCGGTCAACGGTCGCGGAATCTGCGTAGCGTTGAACAGGAGCGATGTGCTGACGGGTGCGGGTTGTACACGTGGGCGATGCGCTTGTACGTGGTGTGGCGCGTGACCGGTGTCCGGGCCGTACGTTGGCCGGGCGGTGTCCGGTGACTTGATGGTCGTACGGGAGGAGCTGCGGCGTGGACGACGAGGTTCAGCAGCCGGAGTACGAGTTCGGGACGGGCATGCTGTGCGTGTTCGGGCGGCAGTTGAAGCTGTTCCGCGAGCGGGCGGGGATGGACCGCGCGAGGCTCGGATCGCTGACCGGGTACTCGGCCTCGACGATCGCGTCGTTCGAACAAGGGAGACGTATTCCGCCGCCGAAGTTCATCGACCGGGCTGATGAAGTGCTGGAGGCGGGTGGCGTCTTGAGCGCGAGCAAGGAGGAGATGGCTCGCGCTCAGTACCCGGCGTTCTTCCGGGATGCGGCCAAGTTGGAGGCCGAGGCGGTTGTACTGCACGTGTACGCCACTCAGGCTGTGCCAGGACTCTTGCAGAGCGAGGAGTACGCGCGGGCGGTGTTCGCCATGTGGCGCCCGCAGTTGGACGCAGAGGTCATCGAGCAGCGGTTGGCCGCCCGGCTGGCACGACAGGGGATCTTCGACCGGAGGCCCGCTCCGCACCTGAGCTTTGTGATCGAGGAAGCCGTGCTTCTGCGTCCGCTCGGCGGTGAGGCGGTATGGCGGGGGCAGTTGGAGCAACTCCTGCTCATCGAGGAGAAGCGGAACGTGGAGATCCAGGTGATGCCGCTCTCCCAACAGGAACATGCGGGCCTGGCCGGTCCGTTCACCCTGATGGAGATGAAGGATGGGCGCAGGATCGCCTACGCGGAGGTACAAGGCGACAGCCGGGTCCACACAGAGCGTCAGAGGAACCGAGAGCTTGAACGTACGTACGGGTCCCTGCGTGCACAGGCCCACACTCCGGCAGAATCACGTTCGTTGATCGAGAAGCTGTTGGGAGAGAGATGAGCGCGGAAATGACCAGGCTCCGCCTGGACGGACTGGCTTGGTTCAAGAGCAGTTACAGCGCTGGCAACGGCGGTGAATGCGTCGAGGTCGCCGCCACCCCCGGCACGGTTCACGTCCGCGACTCAAAGGACACCACCCGAGCCGCACTAACGGTAGACCCCACCGCGTGGACCGCCTTCGTGGAGTTCGCGGCGCTCTGACACAAGGGCGGCACCGATGGCAGGGCCTTCCGGCGGGCGCGTGCTTGTCGAGGGCCCTGCGCATCCCGCCTCCGCAGCACCTTCAGCGGCCTCGGTGTCTTGCTCGCCAGGCGCCACGTCGGCGTCGGCTGTCATGACGGTCAACATCCGGCCAGGGGATGCAGGTTCTCAGCGGAGGTCGCCTTCCCGGGGAACGGTCGGCACCGTGATGTACCCGGTCCGCGCCCCCGCCGTCACTCATGTAACGAGGTCTCAACGGAGCTGATCTCTGCTGGTCCTTGCAGCTCGGAGCCACTGTAAGTTCCTGCCATGAAACAGGGTAAAGAGGTCGAGAACCCCGAGTCGCGTTTCTTCACGGTGCTGCTGGCAGCGGCGAAACTTCCGGGTGTGCGTATCCACAGGGAGGCGTACCTCCGAAGTGCGCTGGCCCGCCACTGCTCCGAGGACGAGATCCGACGAGCGACAGAAGAGACTCCCGCTGCCGCGGGCATCACTGTCGAACTCCTCGACAAGATCGCCAACGACTCCATCCGCTACGAGACGGCCAAGGTCAGCGCCCTCTCCGCCGCCGCCGGGATACCCGGCATCCTCGCCCTTCCCGCCACGGTGCCCGCCGACATGGCACAGTACGTCGGCCACATGCTGCGCATCGCGCAGAAGCTCGCCTATCTCTACAGCTGGCCCGATCTGTTCTCCGACGAGGGCGACGAAGCCGACGACGCGACCATGGGGGTGCTCACGCTGTTCTTCGGCGTGATGTTCGGTACCCAGTCGGCGAACGCCGCCGTGGGGAAGGTCGCGGGCATGATGTCGGAGCAGGTCGCCAAGAAGCTGCCTCAGAGGGCACTCACTCAGGGCCTCATCTATCCCATGGTGAAGAAGGTCGCTGGCTACCTGGGCGTCAAGATGACGAAGCAGTCGTTTGCGAAGAGCGTCTCGAAGGCCATCCCCCTCGCCGGGGCCGCTGTCTCCGGCGTGCTCACTTTTGCGACCTATCGTCCGATGGCCAAGAGGCTCAAGAGCCACCTCGCCGGCCTGCCGCTGGCGGAGCCGTCGCACCGGGTGGCGGACGGCGAAGTCGTGGAGGACCACGGGCCCTTCGCCCAGGCCACCGCGGAACAGCGCGGCTCAGACGCCCCTGCCGTCAAGGCGGAGGAACCCCGGTCCTGACGCCGCGAGCGCCGCCGTGGCCCCACGGCGGGGGTTCCTGCCTCGCCGGGGCGATCGTCTCCGCGCAGGGGGCTGCTCGTCCTCCCGCCCCGCTGATCACCGCGAACCGCGTGAACCCCTGGGAGCGCCGGTCACCCGGGGCGGGGTCAGTGAGGCGATCTCCCGGTCGAAGAAGCCGTGGAATTCCTCGCCACGCTCATACAGCGCATCGAACCCGGTGTTCGTTTCCCGGATCAGTGAGCTGTCGGTGTAGCGGTTGGCTCCGTCCGCGTTTCCCTCGTCGTCGTACACGACCTCGTACATAACCGCATCACCGAGAATGACGACTTCCGGAACTGGTCGAATCCGCTCGATGTGCGAAATATCGCGGGCGTCGAGAACTTTGATGTCGTCGCCCACCTCCACACGCGCACGCAAGACGTGCAATTCCCATTGCACATACGGCGTCACCGGGAATTCCACGACGCGAAGACGGCGATGCCTGACGCCCGATTGCGACGCCCGACGGAATTCCCGCGCGTAGTCCTCGCGCCTCTCGTCGGCCAGGGCCAGGGCTCCCTCCCAGTCGCCGGCGGCGAAGGCATCCCAACTCGGGAAGCCGCGCTCCTGGAAGTGCTGGCCACGTTCGAGCTTGTTCAGGAAGCCGATCCCGCTGGAGTAGATCCGGCCCAGGTCAGCGTGGTACGTGGGGCGGTCCAGGCGTTCGGAGGCGCCGCCGGGGAAGGAGTCAAACACTGGGGATGTCCGGCTTCGCCGCGATGAGCATGTTCCTGGGGATGACCACGAGGCGTTCGTCCGATCCGATCGAGACCCCGTCGGGCAGGTTCTTGCCGAGTGACTGGGTGAGGTCCCGGCCGATGACGGCGATGTCGCCGTTGGCGAGTTCCCAGATGTCAGGGCAATCGGGAGTTCCGGTGGTGTTGCCGAGTTCCTGGGGTGATTTTCCCAGCCGTCGCTTGAAATGCGTGGCCGGATTCGCTTCCCATGGCCGGGACATCCCCATCGCCTCCTCGATCGGTCGCAACCCGTCACTGTAGCCTGTATCGCGACGTCCTGACCAGGGTCAGACCTGGCATGCAAGGTATTGGCGAGGACTGATTCCTCCTTGTCCCCTGGTGCCCGGGGAGGGAATCATAGGGGCCGCAATGAAGATTGCTTTCATGTCTGGTGAGTTACATCTTTCAGGTCCACTGTCCGGCAATCGGGTGAACGGAGGGGCGGCTGTGGGCGCAGAAGTGGCTTTGCTCGCACAGAGCGCGGGGACCACTCTGGTCGCGTTGATGGCGACCGACGCCTGGCAGCACATGCGTGACGGAATCACCCGGCTCTGGTGCCGGACGCAACCCGAGCACGCCGACACGGTCGCCGCCGAGTTGGATGCCGGTCGCGAGGAAGTGCTGGCCGTCATCGCGACGGATGACCAGGAAGCCCTGGAGGAACTGCGCCTCCAGTGGCAGGGATCGGTGCGCCGGCTGCTCGTCGCGAGGCCCGACGCCGTCGAGGAACTGCGCGCACTGCTGGACCGACTCGATCCCGACGGCTCGGCCGCCCGGCGGATCACCCAGCACGCCACCGCGTCCGGTCGGGGCAGGGTCTACCAAGCGGGACGTGACCAGCACATCACCGAGCGATGACGGGTGGCACGGACGGCCACGCCGAGGACCACGGGCGCGTCTACCAGTCGCGGGGCGACCAGCACATCACCGAGCACCACCACTACGGCGGTGACGGGACGGAACGCGGCGGACCGGACTCGGTGCGACGCCCGGCGGTCGGCCGGTGCCCCGTCGCGCTGCGCGACCGCAGCGAGGTGATGGAACGCCTGCGGAACAGCGTCGGGCCGGAGCGCGGCGGCCAGGTCTACGTGCTGTACGGGATGGGCGGCTCGGGCAAGACGGCCGTCGCCTGTGCCCTGTTCGAGGAGGTCACCGGGGAACAGGGCCGGGTGGGCCTGTGGGTCAACGCCGCCGACCGTGCGAGCCTGCGCGCCGGCATGCTCGCCGTCGCCGCTGACCGAGGAGCGCGCGACGGCGAACTGCTCGCCGCGCGCAACGGCCTCAGACCTGCCGCCGATCTCGTCTGGAGATACCTCGACCGTTCCACCGAACCCTGGTTACTGGTCCTCGACAACACCGACGAACCGGAGATCCTGCGGGACGGCAACTGGCTGCGCACCAGCCCGCGCGGCACCGTCCTGGTGACCACACGGCGGGCGGCGGCCCGGTGGTGGCCCGGGGCCGAGCTGCAGCACATCGGCGTACTGCCCCGTGAGGACGCCGCGCTCGTGCTGCGCGACCTCGCACCGCACAGCGGGACGACGGAGCAGGCGGCACGGGTCGCGGACCGGCTCGGGCGGCTGCCCCTCGCGCTCACCCTGGCGGGGGGCTTCCTCTCCCACCAGGTCATCGACCCCTGGACGATGGACGCCTACGGGGACCAGCTCGACGGCGACGAACGGGTCCGGCTCATCGACCGGGGAGCCGACGCGATGTCCGAAGCGGATCCCCGTCAGCTCGTCGGCCTGACCTGGCAGCTCACCCTTGACGCGTTCGAGGCGCGCGGGCTGCCCGAAGCGACGGCCCTGCTCAGGCTGCTGGCCCGGTTTGCCGCAGAGCCGCTGCCGCTGACGCTGCTCGACCACACCGGCATCGGGGCCGTGCTGCCCCGAGCACGGACCGAGACGGCCCTCAGAGCCCTTCTCGACCAGTCGCTGTCCGAGCTGATCGACGCCGCCGGCGCGCGCTGCGTGCAGAGTCACGGCATCCTTCTCGACAGCGTTTCGGCGGCCACCCCCGCGAACCTGGTGCCCGCACTCGACTCGACCGCCGTCCGGCTGCTCGACGCGGCCGTGCCCGCCGTACCCGACGCGGGGCCGCACGATCCGCGACTGCGCCAGCTGGTACCGCACGCTCTGACCCTGCTGAGGCACATCGACGGGCCGTCCGCCGCCGACGCCCTGGCCGTCGCGACACGGCTCGCCATCGCCCTGCACCGGACCGGTGACTACCTCTCCGCCCGGGAGACCGCCAGCACCGCGGCGGACCTCGGGCAGCGGCACCTCGGCGCGACCCACCGTACGGTCCTCGCCGCACGCTCCAGGGCCGGGCGAGCACTGTTCCGGCTGGGCAGGTACGCCGAGGCCGAGGCGGAGCTCCGCGCCGTCCTGGACGCGCAGGAGCGCCTGTTCGGCGCCGACGACCCCGACACCGCGGACAGCGGCTACGGGCTCCAGCTCGTGCTGGCCAACCTCGGGAGACGTGAGGAATCCGTCGCGCTGCTCCGCGACACCGTCGCCGGGCGGCGCTCGGCGCTCGGCCCCTCGCATCCGCTGACCCTGCGGGCCCGCGCCGGCCTGCTGGAGATGCTGCCCGCCACCGACGTGGTCACCGAGGAAGGCGGCGCCCTGCTCGCGCTGCCGGGCGAATGCGAGCGGGCCCTCGGCCCCGACCACACGGTGACCCTGGGCGCCCGGCACAACCACGCGTGGGCGCTGTACCTCCTGGGCCGCTTCGACGAGGCCGACCGTGAGATCCGGCAGGTCACCGAGGCGTATGCGCGGCGCTGGGGGCCCGACTACCCCATCGTGCTCGCCGCCCGGCAGCTCCTCTCCCGTACCCGGACCGCGCTCGGACACCCCGAGGAGGGGATCGCGCTGATGACCGACGTCGTCGAGCGGCGGGAACGCGGCCTGGGTCCCGAGCACCCCTTCACCGTTGCGAGCCGGCAGCTGCTGGACGCCTACCGATCAGGGCGATGGCGGCCGTAGTGCTTGCGACAGGACGAAGACGGTCGCACGGACGGTGCGTGAGGGTATACGGCAGGTGGCCGGTGGGAGTACGGATGTAGGGTGCTTTGCGCAGGCCGTACGGGTGACGTGCAGGACGAGTCGGACCGGCCTCGGGCCCCGGCGGCGGACCCCGCGCGACACCGAGTTCGAGCAGCAGCACCGAACACCGTCAGGGAGAGCGAGACCCGCAATGGCCCAGCAGCCCCTCCTCCGTGATGTCATCGACATCAAAGAGAACATCTCCACCTCGGACTTCGTGTTGTCCCTCGCCGAGGCGACGACACCCGAGGGCGCCCGGAACGCGCTCAAGGACTACGTCGTCACCGAGCGGCTGCTGGAGAACTTCGACGAGGCGCTGGCGCTCATCAAGTCCTCTCTCGACGGGCACCGCTCCAAGGCGGCCTACCTGCACGGCTCGTTCGGTTCCGGTAAGTCGCACTTCATGGCCGTCCTGTACGCCCTGCTCAGCGGCGACCCGGCCGCCCGTGCCCGTACCGAGTTCGACCCGGTGCTGACCAAGCACGAGTGGCTGACCACGGACGGCAAGCGGTTCCTGCTCGTGCCGTACCACATGCTCGGCGCGAAGGCCCTCGAACAGCGGGTGCTCGGCGGGTACGTCACGCACGTCAAGAAGCTGCACCCCAACGCCCCGACCCCGCAGGTGTACCGGACCGACGGCCTCTTCGACGACATCCGGGCCAACCGTGCCACCTACGGCGACGAGGCGGTCATCCACGGCCTGGGCGGCGGGAGCGACGCGGAGGACGGTGAGGAGGACGAATGGGGCGAGGGCTTCGCCTGGACCCCGCAGCTCCTCGACACCGCCCTCGCCGCCGAGGAGAACCACGAGGGGGGCACCCCGCTCAACCTCCGCAACCCCTCCACCCCGGCCGAGCTGCGCGCCAAGCTGGTCAACGACGCCGGCACCAACCTCTTCCCCGGATTCGCCAGGAACGCCGCCGAGAACGAGCACGGCTTCATCTCCCTGGACGCCGGTCTGTCCGTCATCGCCGAGCACGCCAAGTCGCTCGGCTACGACGGCCTGATCCTGTTCCTGGACGAGCTGATCCTCTGGCTCGCGACCCTCATCCACGAGCAGAAGTTCGTGGCCCGCGAGGCCAGCAAGATCACGAACTTCGTGGAGGGCGGCGACGCCCGGCGCGCCATCCCCGTCGTGTCGTTCATCGCCCGCCAGCGCGACCTGCGTGAACTCGTCGGCGAAGAGGTGTCAGGCGCCGCGGAAGCATCCATCCAGGACACCCTGAACCTGGCCTCCGGCCGGTTCGACAAGATCACCCTGGAGGACCGCAACCTCCCGCAGATCGCTCACGCGCGCATCCTCAAGCCGAAGGACGCCGAGGCGGAACGGCTCGTCGACGCGGCCTTCGAGCAGACCAAACGGGTCGGCACCCAGGTCTGGGACACCCTCCTCGGCTCGGAGAAGGGCACGACCGGCGCGGACGCGGAGTCGTTCCGGCTGACGTACCCGTTCTCGCCGGCGTTCATGGACACCCTCGTCCACATCTCCTCCGCGCTGCAGCGCTCCCGCACCGGTCTGAAGCTGATGGGCCAGCTGCTCGCCGATCACCGCAACGAGATCCGGCTCGGGCAGCTCATCCCGGTCGGCGACCTCTACCCGGTGATCGCGGGCGGCGGCGACAAGCCGTTCACCGACAGCCTGAAGGTCGTCTTCGAGGCCGCCGACAAGCTCTACAAGACCAAGCTCCGGCCCTACCTCCTCAGCTCGTACGACATCACCGAGGACGACGTCGAGCAGTACGCCAACCGGCCCGAGGCCATCACCGACCCGCAGCGCGCCAACCGCTGCCGCATGTTCGTCGGCGACAACCGGCTCGTGTGCACCCTGCTGCTCTCCGCGCTCGCTCCCAGCGTGCCCTCCCTGGCCGAGCTGACCATCCGGCGGCTCGGCGCACTCAACCACGGGTCGGTCCTCGCGCCCATCCCGGGCGCCGAGGTCGGCATCATCACGAACAAGGTCGCCGAGTGGGCGGCCCGGTTCCCCGAGATCAAGGAGACCGGCACCAGCGCCAACCCCGGCGTACGGCTGGAGCTGTCCGGCGTCGACGTGGACTCCGTCATCGCCAACGCCCAGGTCAACGACAACCCCGGCAACCGGGTCGCCCTCGCCCGGCGGCTGCTGTCCGAGGAACTGGGCATCGAGCACGGGCAGTTGACCGACCAGCTCGGCTTCGTGTGGCGCGGCACCGCCCGCACCGCCGAGATCGTGTTCGGGAACGTCGCCGACGAGGACGAACTGCCCGACCACGACCTGATGCCGCAGGAGGACGGCCGCTGGCGTATCGCGATAGACCTCCCCTTCGACGAAGGCGAGTGGGGCCCGGTCGAGGACGTCAACCGCATCCGGCGGCTGCGCGAGCGCCAGCAGGGCGAGCGGTCCCGTATCGTCGCCTGGCTGCCCGCCCATCTGTCCACGCAGCGCTTCGCCGACTTCCGGCGTCTCGTCGTCATCGACAAGGCCCTCGCCGACGAGCACCGCTTCGACACCCAGTACGCGGGCCACCTCAACGCCGACAACCGCAGCCGCGCCAAGGGCCTCCTCGAAACCCAGCGCGAGGCTCTGCTCAAGCAGGTCAAGGGCGCCTTCAAACAGGCGTACGGGCTCGCCCGGAAGCAGGCAGCCGACGTCGTACCCGACTTCGACGACCATCTCGTCCCGCTGCCCGACGTCGACGACCTCACCCTGTCCTTCGGGCAGAGCCTGCACGACGGCATCCGGCATGTCGCGGGCAAGCTGCTCGCCCACCAGTACCCGGCACACCCCGACCTCGACCCCGACGACACCGGCACCGCAGTCAAATCCGCCGACACCCGCAAGGTGTTCACCCATGTGCGGGCCGCCGCCGAGGCGCGTGACGGGCGGGTGGAGGTCCCGGCCGCCGACCGCAGACTCATGCAGCGGATCGCGGGTCCCCTGCGCCTCGGGCAGCAGAAGGAGGCGTACTTCGAGCTGTCCCGCTACTGGGCCGACCACTTCCGCCGGCTCGCCAGCGCCCAGGGCAGCACCGGGGACCTGTCCCTGATCACCCTGACCGACTGGACGGACCAACCCGACCCGCGCGGCCTGCCCGACTTCCTCGCCCGGCTCGTCGTCGCCGCCTTCGCCGAGATGGACGACCGGGTGTGGGTGCGGGGCGGCGCCGTACTCGACCCCGCGCCCGAACTGTCCGCGATCAAGGACCATGACGCGCTGCGCAGCCAGCCGCTGCCCGCCGAGTCGGACTGGGACACGGCACGGCAGCGCTTCGAGACGATCTTCGGGCAGAAGGCTCCTGCCCTCCGGCGCGGCCGGATGGTCAACCAGTTCGCCCGCCAGATCATCGAGGCCGCCCGCGCCCACCGGGACCACGCGGCGGACCTGGTACACCAGTTGGAGACGCACGCCTCCTTCCTCGGCCTCGACCAGACCGCCGACACCGGACGGCTCGCCCTCGCCCGCCGCTCCCTGCAACTGCTGGACGCGCTCACGGCGGAGGCAGGCAAGGGCGCGGCCGGGGCGAAGAAGACCGTGGAAGCCCTCGCCTCCTTCGACCTGGGCGAGACCAGCGCCGACCGGTACGGGACCTCCGTCAAGCAGGCCCGCGGCGTCGCCGAGGCCGTCGCCTCCGCGTCGTGGAGCACCCTCGAACTCGCCGCCGGACTGGGCCCCGAGGGCGCGGCACTGCTCGACTCGCTGCGCAACGTGGCCCGCGACGACCAGCGCACCGCGGACCTGCGCGACGCCCTGGCCCGCACCCAGCGCGAGGTCCTCGCCCTGGTGAAGCGCAGCCAGGCCGCCACCCCGCCGCCCGCGCCCGCAGCGCCGCGGCCCACGGCCGACGACC
Source organism: Streptomyces sp. NPDC004838 (assembly GCF_053600955.1). Taxonomy (NCBI): domain Bacteria; kingdom Bacillati; phylum Actinomycetota; class Actinomycetes; order Kitasatosporales; family Streptomycetaceae; genus Streptomyces; species Streptomyces sp. NPDC004838. The sequence continues at coordinate 195,564 of NZ_JBSGAW010000002.1, forward strand.
TGTCCCTGAGCACACCGTCCAGCGACCCGCGCATCCCCTACGCCCCGCCGGAGACACCCACACCGGCCTCCTCCGGCGGCGGCTCCGCGCGAACGGCCGGTGGCCGTCGTACGACCGTGGCACGCGCCGCCGCCGACCTCCAGGCGGAACTGTCCGAACTGGCCGCACGCCACCCCGACGCGACCATCGAGATCACCTGGAAGGTCGTCGAATGACCGTTGCCGCCGCCCTGGACACCGCCGCCGCCCCAGGCGCCGTCCGGCTGAACACCGCGACCGTCACCCAGTACCTGTCCTCGCAGTCCTCCCTCGCCGCCTCTCTGACCGGAGACCGTGGGGGCAGGCGCAGGGTGGTGCTGCTGCGGTCCGCGCCCCAGTGGGACGGGCCCGCCGAACCCGCCTGGGGCGAGGGCCGGACGGCCGGCGTCACGGTGGCGCCCTCACCGCTCGCCGTCCACGAACTCGTCCTCGACCACCTGGCGGGCCGCCGCCCCGGCCCCGTCGTCCTGGTGGTGCTCACCGACCGCGAGCAGAACGAACTCGACCCGGCGATCACCGCCCGCGTCCACAAGCAGCGCATCGACATGGTCGACAGCTGGGACGTCGTGCGGGAGGCGTTCGGCGCCCGGCAGATCGACCCGCGCCTGAAGGACGTCAACTGGGCCGCCGAAGCCCTGCTCGACGCCACCCCGCCCGGCGGCTGGCCGCCGGTGCCCGGCGGCTGGCTGTCCCGGCAGTACGCTCTCACCGCGCTCGCCCAGCGCCGCCTGCGCCTCGGCCGCTACGACACCGAGGGCGGCACGCGACGCCACGGTGTGGACCGGCTCGACGCACAGACCCTGCTGCACTGGTCGACCCGGCCCGGAGCCTCCGAACGGCTGCTGGGCCTGCGTGGTCCCGAGCACGCCGGGCTCACCGCCTTCCTCGGCGAGGAGGACCAGGCCGGTCTCGCCGGACGTGCTCTGCTCGCTCTCGTCGACGCCGAGCGCGGCGCGGACGCCGCCGCCTTCGGCCTCGTATGCGCCGCCCTGTGGCAGCACGCCGAACCCGCCCCCGAGACGTATCAGGCCCGGGGCCGAGCCGAACGCTACCTCGGAGACCGGCCCCCGGCCGTCGGCGAACAACTCGACACCCTCGTGAGCGTCTTCGGGCGGTCCGCCGAAGAGTACGTGAGCACGCTGCTGACGGCCGGACACCGGAGCGGCGGCGCCGACGCCGACCAGGCCCGCGAGGCGCGCCGCACCACCGGCATCGTGCTCGACCGGGCCGCCGTGCTGGCCCGCCAGTTCGGCGCGGAGGCGGCCGTCGCGGCGAGCCCCGTCCTGCGCGGCGGACTGGAAGCCCGGTTCACCGCCATAGGCCGGGCACTCACGGCGGGCGACACGGCGGCGGTCGCGGAGGCCGTGCGACGGCTCGCGGACCACAGGCTCGCCACCGATCCGGACGAGTCCGCCCGCGTCGAACGCGCTCGCATGGGGCAGCGCCTCGCCCTCTGGCTGGCCACCGAACCGTCCGCCGACGCCCCCACCGTCGCCGACGCCATACAGCGGCACATCGCAGAGACCGGCTGGGCCGACCTCGCCCTGGAACACATCGAGGCCGGCGGCGACCCGGACCCCGTGCTCAAGACCGCCTACGACACCCTCGGCGCGCGCGTTAGGGACCGGCGACGGCGGATCGACGCCTCCTTCGCGCGCTCACTGGCCGGCTGGACGCGGGACGGCACCCCACCCGGCGGCATGCTCACCGTCGAGACCTTCCTCGACCGGGTCGCCGGGCCCGTCGTCCGGCGGGGGGAGGAGCGGCGGGTGCTGCTGCTCGTACTCGACGGCATGAGCGCGGCCATAGCGAACGAACTCGGCGAGGAACTCCGCCGCTCCTGGGCGGAGTTCGACCCGCTGGCCGGGGACACACCGCGGCGGCGGGCGATGGCCGCCGCCCTCCCCACCGTGACGGCCGTATCCCGGACGTCGCTCTTCGCGGGCACCCTGACGAAGGGCACCCAGGCCGATGAGAAGAGGCTCTTCCCCGCACTGAAGCTGTGGAGCGGAGCACCGGCCGCCGTCTTCCACAAGGACGACCTGCGCACCGAGACCGCGGGCGACACCTTCGGCCCGGCCCTCACCGAAGCGCTCACCGACGGCAGAACCCATGTCGCCGTCGTCCTCAACGCCATCGACGACCGCCTCGCCAAGGAACAGAAACTCGGCGACGGAGCCTGGCGGGTCGACGACGTACCCGGCCTGCGCGACCTGCTCCGGGTGGCGGCGGCCCAGGGCATGGCGGTCATCGTCACCAGCGACCACGGCCACGTCGTCGACCGGCACGGAACGAAGGCCGACGCGGCCACCGAGCCCGCGTCCGCGCGGCACCGCCTGCCCGGCGGCCCGCTCGGCGAACGGGAGATCGCCCTCTCCGGGCCGCGCGTGGTCTGGCCCGAGCCCGGCGCGTCCATCGTCGCGCTCTGGGACGCGGACTCCCGCTACACCGCCCTCAAGGCCGGCTACCACGGCGGGGCCTCCCTCGCCGAATTCACCGTCCCGGTGCTCGCCTTCCTGCCGTTCGGGGCGGAACCACCCAAGGGATGGCGGGAGCTGGGCGACCAGCAGCCGCCCTGGTGGGCTCCGGAGGAGGCGGCGAGCCCGGCAACGGCCGAGCGTCCGGCTCAGCCGACAGGCGCGGCTCCGAAGAAGGGGACGGCGAAACCCCGGAAGAAGCAACCCGAACCCGGAACGCTGCCCGACGCGCTCTTCGACGTGGCGCTCAGCGCAGGAGGAGACGACGCCCTGCTCACGCCGGTCGTCGTCTCCCGGACTGAGACGCTCGTGACGGCGCTGCTCGACTCGGAGACGTATCAGGCGCAGCTCGACGGTCTGGCGCGCAAGCCGCAGCAGGAACAGGTCCACAAGGCCCTCGCCGCCCTGCTCGACGCGGGCGGCACCCTGCCCGTGACGGCGCTCGCCCAGCGCGCGGGCATGCCCACCGCCCGGGGCGACGGCTTCGCCGCGGTCCTGAGGCAGCTCCTCAACTACGACGGCGTACAGGTGCTGGAGACCTTGCCGGACGGGCGCACGCTACGGCTCCATGAGGCGCTGCTGCGCGAGCAGTTCGCCCTCCGAGCGGGCTGACGGCGTTCGGGGTGCCTCCGGCCTTCGCGTCGAGGCACCCCCGGGCCGCGTCTGGTGGGTCCCGCGCCGGACGGTGGGGCCGCGAGGTGCCGGACAGTGCCGCACAGAGCGCGGGCCGACCAGCGGTCGACCGCCGGTCCCCGTACGGAGGCGGTTACGGAAATGGAAGACTGGTTCTTGTGAGCACCACCGGATCCCAGCGCCCCGCCCAGGTGAGCGCCGCCCGCCGCCGTACCGTCATCGACGCGCTGCGGCGCGGTGCCGTGCCCGACAGCGGACTCGACCTGCTGGCCACCGGACTCGACCGGTTCGAAGCGGCCCTGGACGCGGAACTGGACGCCGTCGCGTCCGGCGGTTCCGTGTTCAAGGCCGTGCGAGGCGAGTACGGGTCCGGCAAGACGTTCTTCACCCGCTGGCTGGGGGAGCGGGCCAAGCGCCGTAACTTCGCCGTAGCCGAGATCCAGGTCTCGGAGAACGAGACCCCGCTGCACCGGCTGGAGACGGTCTACCGGCGGCTCACCGAACGGCTCACCACCTCCAGTTTCCCGCCCAGCGCGCTGCGGCCCGTGGCCGACGCCTGGTTCTACGCCCTGGAGGAGGACGCCCTCGCGGCCGGCGCGACCGAGGAGGAGCTTCCGGGCGAGGTGGAGAAACTGCTCGTCGCACGGCTCGCCGAGGTCTCCCGGCACGCCCCGTCGTTCGCCACCGCGCTGCGCGGCTACCGGGCCGCCCTCGCGGACGGCGAGGAGGCGACCGCCGCGGCCGTCCTGGCGTGGCTCGGCGGCCAGCCGCATGTCGCGGCCTCCGCCCGCCGGACCGCCGGGGTACGCGGCGACCTCGACCACTTCGGTGCGCTCGGGTTCCTGCAGGGGCTCCTCACCGTGCTGCGCGACTCCGGGCACACCGGTTTGTTCGTCGTCCTCGACGAGGTGGAGACGCTGCAGCGGGTCCGGTCGGACGCCCGCGACAAGGCGCTCAACGCGCTGCGGCAGCTCATCGACGAGGTGCACTCGGGCCGCTTCCCCGGTCTCTATCTGGTCATCACGGGCACCCCGGCCTTCTACGACGGTCAGCAGGGCGTGCAGCGTCTGGCCCCGCTCGCTCAGCGTCTGGCCACCGACTTCACCACCGACCCGCGCTTCGACAACCCCCGCGCTGTCCAGATCAGACTTCCCGGCTTCGACCAGGAGTCCCTGGTCGGACTCGGCCTCACCATCCGTGACCTGTACGCCGACGCCGCGGAAGTGCCCGAGCGCGTGCGCAAGGTCGTCGACGACGCGTATGTCGCCGACCTCGCGGTGGCCGTCGGCGGGGCGTTGGGCGGGAAGGTCGGGGTGGCCCCCCGGCTGTTCCTGAAGAAACTCGTCGGGGACGTTCTGGACCGCGTGGACCAGTTCGACGACTTCGACCCCCGGCAGCACTACCGGCTCACCGTCGTCGGCAGCGAACTCACCGACGTAGAGCGGAACCTGGCCGCCACGGTCTCCCAGGACTCGGCGTCGGCCGATGACATCGACCTGGAGCTGTGATGGCGGGCGTCGGACTCCCGGCGGGGAACGAGCCGGGTGACGAGGACGCCGACGTACTGGACCGACTCGACCCCGTCGTCCTGCATCACATCGTGAACACCCTGGGCTGGCCCGATCTGCGCCGGCTGCAGCGTGCGGCGATCACGCCGCTCATGGAGGGACAGGACGCCGTACTGCTGGCCCCGACAGCCGGAGGCAAGACCGAGGCAGCCTGCTTCCCGCTGCTGTCGGCGATGACCGAGCGGAAGTGGACCGGCACATCCGTGCTGTACCTGTGCCCGCTCAAGGCACTCCTCAACAACTTGGTCGGCCGCGTCGACCAGTACGCCCAGTGGCTGGGGCGACGGGCCGCACTCTGGCACGGCGACACCAAGGAATCGCAGCGGCGGCGCATCCGGGCCGAGGCTCCGGACATCCTGCTGACCACGCCCGAGTCGCTCGAGGCGATGCTGATCGGCGTCAAGACCGACCACGCCCGCCTGTTGGGCGGCGTCCGGGCCGTCGTCATCGACGAAGTGCACGCGTTCGCAGGGGATGACCGGGGATGGCACCTGCTCGCCGTGCTCGAACGGTTGGAGCGGGTCACCGGCCGTGCCATCCAGCGCGTCGGGCTCTCGGCGACCGTCGGCAACCCGGCCGAGTTGCTGCACTGGCTGCAAGGCGCGGACGTCGGCAACCGCACCGGCCAGGTCGTCGCCCCCGGAGTGCACCTGCCGGCCACCGACGGCAGCGGACACGGCGACGAAGCGAGTCCCGAGCCCTCCGGCAGACCTGCCGGTGAAGTGGAACTCGACTACGTCGGCTCCCTGGACAACGCGGCGAAACTCATCGCGGCGCTGCACCGGGGAGAGAAGCGGCTCGTCTTCTGCGACTCGCGCCGTCAGGTCGAGGAGCTGGGCGCGGCGCTCCGCGCGCGCGAGGTGACGGTCTTCCTGTCCCACGCCTCGCTCTCCGTCGAGGAACGCACCCGTTCCGAGCAGGCGTTCGCCGAGGCCCGCGACTGCGTCATCGTCTCCACGTCAACCCTCGAACTCGGCATCGACGTCGGTGACCTGGACCGTGTCATCCAGATCGACTCACCGGCCTCCGTCGCCTCGTTCCTGCAACGCATCGGCCGCACCGGCCGGCGTGCCGGCACGGTGCGGAACTGTCTGTTCCTCACCACCCGCGAGGACGCGCTGCTGCAGGCGGCGGGCCTCCTGCTGCTGTGGTCGCGGGGCTGGGTGGAACCGGTCGTTCCCCCGCCGGAGCCGCGCCACCTGGTGGCCCAGCAACTGCTTGCCGTCACCCTGCAACAGCACAAGCTCGGCGACCGGTTGTGGGACCGGCAGTGGAACGGCCTCGCCCCCTTCGACAAGTCGGCCGCCCCCATCCTGCGCTACCTCACCGAGGAAGGCTTCCTCGACAGCGACGGCGGGATGCTGTTCATCGGCCCCGAGGCGGAACGCCGCTTCGGCAAAAGGCACTTCATCGAACTCACCGCCTCCTTCACCGCGCCTCCGCAGTTCACCGTCCTGTTCGGACGCACGGAGATCGGCCGCACCGACCCGAGCGTGCTCACAGAGGAACGCCCCGGTCCGAGGCGGCTGCTGCTCGGTGGACGCAGTTGGCAGGTCACGTATATCGACTGGCTGCGCAAACGCGTCTTCGTCGAGCCCGCCGACGGCGGCGGAATCGCCAAGTGGATGAACGGCGGCGTCGCCGGACTGTCGTACGCCCTGACGCGTGCCATGCGTCAGGTGCTGCTCGGCACGGATCCACCCGTCTCCCTCACGCGGCGGGCGGTGGCCTGCCTGGCCGAACAGCGCGAGACCGACGCACCCGACACCGTCCACCCGGGCGGCACGTTGATCACGCGCGTCGGCTCCGACGTCCGTTGGTGGACCTGGGCCGGCTACCGCGCCAACGCCACCCTGGCAGCCACCCTCCAGTCGATCAGCGACCCTCTGCAACGCCCCACCGACAACTGGCTGCGCCTGAGAGAGAACCTCACCCCGGCCGACTGGCGTACGGCCCGTGACGACGTCGGCGAGAATCTCGTCCTGCCCGATGTGGACCGCCGGGCCGTACGCGGCCTGAAGTTCTCCGCCGCCCTCCCGGAACGGATCGCCGTGGCCACGGTGGCGGCCCGTCTGGCCGACTTCGAGAGCGCACGCTCGGTGCTCGGTGAGCCGGTGCGTTTTCAGCACGGCGGCTGAATCGGAGGAACCGCCGAGCCGCTTTGGACGGACGCCGGGTGTCCCGCCTGGCCGGGGCCCGAGCGTCAGCGCTCCGACCCCGGCAGGGCGTCCGGGTCAGGACGCGGGCAGCTCGCTTCGGACCGTGCGTGCCGCCGCGACCAGGTTCTCCAGGGAGGTGCGGGTCTCGGGCCAGCCGCGGGTCTTCAGGCCGCAGTCGGGGTTGACCCAGAGGCGTTCGGCGGGGATCGCCTTGAGGCCGGTGCGCAGGAGCGCGGCGGCCTCCTCGGGGCTCGGGACGCGCGGGGAGTGGATGTCGTACACGCCGGGGCCGGCCTCGCGCGGGTAGCCGTGGGCGGCGAGTTCGCGGGCGACCTGCATATGGGAGCGGGCCGCCTCCAGGCTGATGACGTCGGCGTCGAGGTCGTCGATCGCCTGCACGATGTCGCCGAACTCGGCGTAGCACATATGGGTGTGGATCTGGGTGTCCGGACGGACGCCGCCGGTCGTGAGCCGGAACGCCTCCGTCGCCCAGGCCAGATACGCCGGACGGTCGGCGGCCCGCAGCGGCAGCGTCTCGCGCAGCGCGGGCTCGTCCACCTGGATCACCGAGGTCCCGGCCGCCTCCAGGTCGCCCACCTCGTCGCGCAGGGCGAGGGCGACCTGGCGGGCGGTGTCGGCCAGCGGCTGGTCGTCGCGGACGAAGGACCAGGCGAGCATGGTGACCGGCCCGGTGAGCATGCCCTTGACCGGACGCGAGGTCAGGGACTGGGCGTACGTCGTCCAGCGCACGGTCATCGGCTCGGGGCGGGAGATGTCCCCGGCCAGGATCGGCGGGCGGACGTAGCGGGTGCCGTACGACTGGACCCAGCCGTGCCGCGTGGCCAGGTAGCCGGTGAGCTGCTCGGCGAAGTACTGGACCATGTCGTTGCGTTCGGCCTCGCCGTGCACCAGGACGTCGATCCCGCTCTTCTCCTGGAAGGCGACGACCTCCCGGATCTCGGCCCTGATGCGCTCCTCGTAGCCCGCCGTGCCGATCCGGCCCGCCCGCAAGTCGGCGCGCGCGGTGCGCAGTTCGCCGGTCTGGGGGAAGGAGCCGATGGTGGTGGTCGGCAGCAGGGGCAGGCCGAGGTGGGCGCGCTGGGCGGTGGCGCGTTCGGCGTACGGCTGGGAGCGGCGCGCGTCGGCGTCGGTGACGGCGGCGGACCGGGCGCGTACGGCGGGGTCACGCGTAATGGGCGAGCCCGCGCGGGATGCGAGGTCGGCGCGGTTGGCGGCGAGTTCGCCGGTGATGGAGTCGGTGCCCTGGGCGAGGCCCGTGGCGAGGGTGACGATCTCGGCGGTCTTCTGGCGGGCGAAGGCGAGCCAGCGCAGGATCTGCGGATCGATGTCCCGCTCGGCAGTCGCGTCGAGCGGGACGTGCAGCAGGGAGCAGGAGGCGGCCACGTCGACGCGGTCGGCGAGCCCGAGGAGCGTGCCGAGCGTGGAGAGCGACTTCTCCAGGTCGTTCACCCAGATATTGCGGCCGTTGACGACACCGGCGACCAGTCGCTTGCCGGGCAGTCCGCCGACCGCCGCGAGGTCGTCGAGGTTGGCGGCGGCGGCCTCGGTGAAGTCGAGGGCGAGGCCCTCGACCGGGGCCTTGGCCAGTACCGGGAGGGCGTCGCCGAGCCGGTCGAAGTAGGAGGCGACGAGCAGCTTGGGCCGGTCGGTGAGAGCGCCGAGGTCACGGTAGGCGCGCGCGGCGGCGTTCAGCTCGGCCGCCGTGCGGTCCTGGACCAGGGCGGGCTCGTCGAGCTGCGCCCACTCGGCGCCTGCCGCGCGCAGGTCGGCGATCACCTCGGCGTACACCGGGAGCAGCCGGTCCAGGAGGGTGAGCGGCTCGAAGCCCGTCGGCACGCCGGGGGCGGGCTTGGCCAGCAGGAGGTAGGTGACGGGGCCGACCAGGACGGGACGGGCGGTGAGGCCGAGCGCCAGGGCCTCCTTCAGTTCGGCGACCTGCTTGGCGGAGTCGGCGGTGAACACCGTGTCCGGGCCCAGCTCCGGCACGAGGTAGTGGTAGTTGGTGTCGAACCACTTCGTCATCTCCAGCGGTGCCACGTCCTGCGTGCCGCGCGCCATGGCGAAGTAGCCGTCCAGGGCGTCGGCTTCGACGGCGGCCCGGTGCCGGGCGGGGACCGCGCCGACCATGACGGTGGTGTCGAGGACGTGGTCGTAGTACGAGAAGTCGCCGGTGGGCACCTCGTGGACGCCGGCCTCGGCGAGCTGCCGCCAGTTCGTACGGCGTAGCGCGGCGGCGGTCTCCTGGAGCGTTTCCGCGGTGACGCGGCTCTTCCAGTAGCCCTCGACGGTCTTCTTCAGTTCCCGGCCCTGTCCCTGACGGGGGTAGCCGTACACGGTGGCCCGTGCTGCCGCGGCTGCGGACTTCGGTGTCACGGAGATCTCCTTCGCGAGATGAATCCCTGAGATCCCGGCGACGGGACGAGAGCGCGAAGGTGTGACGGAACCAGGCGGGCATGATCTCGCGCGGTACAGCGCGGTCGTCCGCTCGGTATGTACGCCGACCCGCCCACGAGGTCACCGGGATGTCCGCGCGCGAGTGGTTCGCGCACGGGCAGTCGGCAGGTCTTCGGACTCACGGGCACGCCCTCCTGACCGGAGGACACCTACTGGCCGTCGCTTCCCAGACCCGGTACGTCGGGTCCAGTGCGTATGACGGCGGTCGTTCCCGTTCACCGCTGCGGGGCAGTCCCGGATTCCCACCGGGTTCCCTCTTACGACGCATCCCGTCTGGCGGACGGGGCGAACCAGCTGCACCGGCCAGCGTAAAGGGCCTGCCAGGAGCGCGGAGCGCCGCGTCCACCATTCGGATGGTGAGTTCGTACCTTTCTAGGCGGTGATGAGTTTGACGGCGGTGAACCGTCATCCCGCACAGGGCCGCGACCACCGGGAGAACGGCCCGCGCCGGGGTCCGCAAAAACAGCACCGTCGTGGCCGCGAAGCCGGACCGAAACACGAAAAAAGCCCCCGCCCGAGGAGGGCAAGGGCGTTCGGCGTCGGCGCGATCAGGCGTTGTTCTCCCGCTCCAAGGCTTTCCGCTGCTCATCGAGGAGCTTTGCCTGCGCCTTGGCGAGCCGCTTGTCGGCGCGAGACGTGCGGGCGGCGGCGTTGGCCACCTTCTCTTTAGGGCTGTGGTATGAGATCAGCCCGACGGAACTGAGGCTGCTCAGCTTGCGGATCATTCCCATGGGTCGCCTCTTCGGGTGTGAGTTCACGGCGTTGGGCAGGCGTAACTACGCCGACACTGGTAGCACGTGTCAACGCAGTGCCGGAGCGGTACTCGTCATCTAAGCACCCCAATGTGACGAGCGGTATACAGGGGGGCATGTGGGACCTGACACCGCAACCGCGTCTGGGGTGACGATTGACGTCGCCTGTCGTAGATGTGACTGGGTGCTGATGCGCTGACGGTCGGCAGGTCGAGTCGTGCGCCGGACCCTCATCCGGCGGCGCGGTCCGGGCCCCTCGGCCCGGTTCGCCGGACTCGGTCGCGGGCCGGGTCCGGGACCGGTGTAACGTGCGAAGATGCCGATCGCGCGCCCAAAAGGCCCGCGCGGCGGGCGGCGCGCCCCCGGGGCCCTGCGTCCCGCACCGCGGTCGCGCCAGACCGTCAGCAGACCGCACCCACCGGTGGAGGAGAATCCGTGGCACGTACGAAGGAGATTCCGCCCGACGGACCGTGGCGGGCTCTCCGGGACATCGGCCGCACCCGGCCGGAGGGCGCGGCGGCGGAGGAGATCGCCGACCGGATCCAGCAGCTGATCCTCTCCCAGGACCTCGCCGACGGTTCGCGGCTGCCCTCGGAACGGGATCTGGCGGCGCTGCTCTCCGCCAGCCGGCCCACCGTGAGCCAGGCCATCCGGATCCTGGTGATCAAGGGGCTCGTGGAGTCACGGCGCGGCTCGGGGGCGTATGTCCGGCTGCGTCCCGAGGCGACGCTGGCGACGGCGATGAACCTGATGCTGGACGTGGACCCCGGCTCGGTCGGCCAGCTGGCGGAGCTGCGCCTGTCGCTGGAGTCGACCGGTGTCGTACGGGCCATCGAGCGGGCCACCACCGAGGAACTGGCGGAGGCGGAGGAGGCCCTGCGCGCGTTCGAGCACACCGGCGGCGACGCGGCGAGCTGGATGAGCGCCGACACCTACTTCCACGCGACGCTGATCAACGCCTCCCACAACGCCTATCTCGCCTCGATGTTCGACAGCGTGCACACGGCGCTCATCAACTACGAGTTCCGCGCCTGGATCGACAGCGGCACATCGCCCGGCTGGCTCGCGAAGGAGCGGATCGCCGCGCTGACGGCCGTCCACGAATCCATCCTGCGGGCCGTGCGGAAGCGCGACGTCGAGGCGGCGCTGTACGCGGTGCGCCACCACCACGAGGTGATGTCGGCGCATCTGCGTATGAGCGGCTGAGTCGCGGGCGTCCCCGGGCCGCGTGATCCCCCGGCCCGGGGACGCCGGGCCGGGGACGCCGGACACGAGAGCAGACCGACGACCGTACCGGAGCGTCTCCGGTACGGTCGTCGGTTTATTCAGCGGACGGGCCGGGCACGGCCGAGGCCGTTGTTGGCCGTGCCCGGCCCGTCCGTTCGGGAGCCCTCCGCCGGGGGGCTCAGTCGGGGGGCTTAGGCCGCTTCTGATGGATCTTGCTGGGCTCGCGTGCCCTGGCACCGCACCTCGCTGCGTTGTCGTCGGTCACCTATGCTCCGCATGGATTCCCTCCTCCGCCTTGCGATGCACGGCACCAGACCCCGCTCCCTGATCCAGCCTGATCCATCAGAAACGACCTAGTCGAAGTTGTTCTTGCGGCCCTCGCGCACGTACGCGCCGGACTTGGCGATGTGGTCCTTGCCGTGGATCGACTTCTGCTTGGCCAGGTGGCCGAACATCTGGATGCCGAAGCCGCCGTCGAGGTCGTCGGTGATGCGCTTGCGCCACGGACGGCGGATGATCTGCGTGGTGAGCCGGCGGGTGATGCGCGGCTGGCCCATGATGTGGTCCGCGATGCGCTTGGCGCGGTCCAGCAGCTGCTCGCGCGGCAGCACCTCGTTGACCATGCCCCACTCCAGCGCCTGCTGAGCGTTGATGGCCTCACCGGTCAGCAGGGCGTAGGCGGCGCGCTTGACCCCGAGCAGCTCCTGGAAACAGCTGTGGATGCCGTCGCCGGGCACGGAGCTGATGTCGAAGTGGAGGTCGTAGAGGACGGCGTCCTCGGCGCAGAGGGTGATGTCGCACATCAGGACGATCTCCGAGTGGAACCCCATGCCGTTGAAGATGCCGATGGTGGGGATCTCGAGGTCGTTGATGAGGGAGCTGACGTTGATCCGGCCGTCCTTGTAGGCGTACTCGTACGCCCAGTGCGGCAGGTCCTCCTCCTCCAGCGCGAACCCGTCGGGGTCCGCGTCCATCATGAACTCGTCGCCGCTGCCCGTGAGGATGAGAACCTCGTTCTCCGGGTCGGCGCCGATCACCTTCAGCATCTGGCCGAGGGCTCGGTGGTTCTGGACGCTCAGCTGGATCGGTCCGCCGAGCGTGTGCGCCTTGGCGACGATGACGCCGTCCTTGCGCTCCAGCAGGAAGAAGTCCTTGAACTGCTCCTTGTAGTCCTCGAACTTCGGCGTGGGGATGAATTCCTGCAAAGACACGGGTGCCCCCTCGGTGGCAGATCGCGTGGTGGGAATCGTGGAAAACAGCTGGAAATGCGGACATCATGTGGCAGGCGTGAGAGGTGGTCGTACGTGGAGCCGGTGGAGCCTCCTCCTGGCGGCACGATGGGACGGCCCTGACGACGGGACGGCCCTGACTACCTCGATTAGTGGCCTATCCACTTTTCACAGTGTGCCTTTTGTCAAAGGGGCGGTCAAGAGTCTGGGGCAGGTGACCGTCAGTGAGTGGGGGCGGACACTCTCGGGCTGCTTCCAGCATCCGTTCTACCTCGTATGAAGCGGCTCGGTGGCGGTCGCTGGAGGTCAGGTTTCCGGGTGGCTGTTCCGCCCTGTGTCCAGCGTTGACAGCCCCTAGGGGCAAACTTAATGTGGCTATGCCACAACTTTCGTGAGAAGGGTTCGCCGACGATGCTGATGCCCACTGCTCACCGGATCTCCGATCCGGGCACCCAATGGACCGTCACCGACCCCGAGGCGCTCGCCGTCGAGATCCGGATGCGCGCCGTACAGATGGTGGCGCCCCAGGGTTTCGGCTACCTGTGTCAGGCACTCTCCTCCGCGGAACAGGTGGCCGCGCTCTTCGCCACCGCGCGCCCCGGCCGGGACCGCCTCGTCTGCTCGCCCGGCCACTACATCATCGCCCCGTTCGCCGCGGCCGTCGCGCTCGGTCTGCTGGAGGAGTCCGCGCTCACCGAGTACGGCAAGAACGGCTCCTCGATCGGGGCGATCGGGACCGAGCGCTCACCGGTCGTCGACTACACCTGCGGATCCCCGGGCCAGGGGCTGTCGGCCGCCGCCGGGTACGCGCTCTCGGACCGGCTGCGCGCCCGTGACAACCACACCTTCGCGATGGTCAGCGACGCCGAGATGGAGGAGGGGCAGATCTGGGAGGCGGCGATGTTCGCCGCCCACCACCGGCTGTCCAATCTCACCGTGCTGCTGGACGCCAACAACCACCAGGTCGACGGGCCCCTCGACACCATCACCACGATCGAGCCCCTCGCCGAGAAGTGGACGTCCTTCGGCTGGCATGTGGCCGACGTCGACGGCCATGACATCACCGCCGTCCAGAGCGCGCTCGACGCCGCGCTGGCCCAGCGCGAGCGGCCCGCCGTCGTCATCTGCCGGACCTCGATGGTCCACGGCATCGACTCCCTGCCGCCCGACTCCGACGGGTACTGCATCAAGCTCTCCCCGGGGGTCGCGGAGCGGGCGCTCGACGAGCTGACCCGCAAGCTGGAGGCGTTGTTCCATGCGTAGGCCGCCCTACCCCGCTCGTCAGAAGCCGTACGGGACGGCACTGCTGGAACTGGCCCGCGAGCGCGAGGAGATCCTGTGCCTGAGCGGTGATCTGACCCGCCAGTGCGAGATCGACCTCTTCCAGGCGGAGCTTCCGCAGCGGTTCGTGAACGCGGGCATGGCCGAGGCGAACATGATGAGCATGGCGGGGGCGCTGGCCCGCTGCGGTCACATCCCCTTCGTCCACACCTTCGGCGCCTTCGCGACCCGCCGGCCCTTCGACCAGATCGCCAACGCCATCGCCTACCCCGCCCTGCCGGTGCGGATCGTCGGCTTCATGCCCGGTGTCTCCACTCCGGGCGGCCCGAGCTACCAGGCCATCGACGACGTCGCGCTGATGCGGGCGCTGCCGAACATGACGGTCGTGGACGTGGCCGACGCGATCGAGGTGGCGCAGGTCGTCCGCGCCATCGCCGATCTGCCGGGACCGGTGTATCTGCGGCTGAAGCGCGGCGAGGTCCCCGTCCTCTTCGACGAGGACCATGTCCTCTCACTCCGGTACGCGCGTGTGCTGAACCACGGCCGCGACGCGGCCCTCTTCGCCAGCGGCATGATGGTCGCGACCGCGCTGGCCGCGGCGGACGTACTGGAGGAGGCCGGGGTCTTCGCCTCCGTGGTGAACGTGACCGCGGTCAAACCCATCGACGCGGCGACCGTGCGAGCGGTGGCGTCCGAGGCGGACGTGGTGGTCACCGCCGAGAACCACTCGATCGTCGGCGGGCTCGGATCGGCGGTCGCCGAGGTCATGGCGGAGGCGGGAATCGGGCGGCGGCTCAGGCGCGTCGGGCTCCAGGACACCTTCGCGGAGGGCTCCCTCTCGGTGCCGTACCTCTTCGACAAGTACGGCCTCTCCACACAGCGTCTGGTCGATGTGGTCTGGGACGCGCTGGACCGCCCCGGCCCGCCGCCCGAGGCGCCCGCCGCCGTCGGCGGGAGCGGGGAGTACGCCCCCGTCTGACCACCGGCGCGTTGTCGTCGGTGCGGTGCGGTGCGGTGTGCGTTGCACGGGCGGCGGACCGAGCCAGGCGTGCGGTCGTACGGGCTGCGCCAGGCGTCCGGGTGGTACGGGCCAGGGCCAGGCGTCCGGGTGGTACGGGCCAGGGCCAGGCGTCCGGGTGGTACGGGCCAGGGCCAGGCGTCCGGTGGTACGGGCCGAGTCAGGTGTGCGGTCGTATGGGCCGAGCCGACGTGCAGGTGGTACGGGCGGCGGCCCGGTGCGGGCCGCCGCGCGGAACGCCCCCGCCGGGACCGGGGCGCTCAGCGGCTCCGCCACTCGCGGCGGGCGTGGACGACCCGGTCGCGGCGGAGCCGCTGATGCGTGGAACCTTCCGGAGAGAGCCCGGGCCGCGAGGCCCGAACGCGGTCAGCCGACCCAGACAGTCTTCATGTTGCAGAACTCGCGGATTCCGGCGGCGCCGAGTTCGCGGCCGTAACCGGAGTTCCGTACCCCTCCGAAGGGCAGTTCCGGGTGGGAGATGGACATGCCGTTGACGAAGACGGCGCCCGCCTGGAGCGCGTTGACGACACGGTCGGCCTGCTCGGTGTCGCCGGTCCACACCGAGGAGCTGAGGCCGAAGGGCGTGTTGTTGGCGATCGCGACGGCCTCCTCCTCGCTGTCGGCCCGGTAGAGCACCGCGACCGGGCCGAACGCCTCCTCCTGGAAGAGCCGGGCCTCCGGGCCGACGCCTTCGAGCACGGTCGGCGGGTAGTAGGCGCCGGTGCCTTCGGCGGGAATCCCGGCCGTGGCGAGCACCCGCGCGCCGTGCGCCAGGGCGTCGTCCACCTGCTCGGCGAGTTCGTCCCGGCCGCTGACGGTGGCGATCGGACCGATGTCGGTCGTCTCGTCGAGGGGGTTGCCGACCTTCAGCGCGGCGACCTTCTCGGCGAAGCTCCGGGCGAACCGGTCGTACACGTCGGTGTGGACGATGAAGCGCTTTCCGGCGATGCAGGACTGGCCGTTGTTGTTCATCCGCGCGGCGACCGCGGTCGTGGCGGCCTGGTCGATGTCGGCGCTCGGGAAGACCACGAAGGGGTCGGATCCGCCGAGTTCGAGGACCGTCTTCTTGATCGCCCGCCCGGCAGCGGCACCCACCGCGCGGCCGGCGCCTTCGGACCCGGTCAGCGTCACCGCCGCGATCCGGGAGTCGGCGATGACCGCCTCGACGGCCCCCGAACCCGTCAGCAGCGTGCTGAACGCCCCGGCGGGGAAGCCGGCGCGGGTGAAGAGCGTGTCGAGGTAGAGCGCCGATTCCGGAACGTTCGAGGCGTGCTTGAGCACACCGGCGTTCCCCGCCATGAGCGCGGGGGCCGCGAACCGCACCACCTGCCAGATCGGGTAGTTCCACGGCATGACCGCCAGGACGACACCGAGCGGCTGGTACCGGGTCAGCGCCCGGCGGGCTCCGACGGTCTCCGGCCGGTCCAGCGGGGCGTCGGCGAGGAACTCCTCGGCGTGGTCGGCGTAGTACCGCATGGTCCGCGCGCTCTTGGTGATCTCGTCGCGGGCCTGGCGGATGGTCTTGCCCATCTCGATGACGACGGTCCGCGCCATCTCGTCGCGGTCGGCCTCCAGCAGGTCGGCCGCCTGGCGCATCCACGACGCACGGGTCGCGTACGTGGTGTCGCGCAGGGTGCGGTCCGCGTCGTGGGCCGCGCGCAGTCGCTGCTCGATCTCCTGCGGAGTGTGGGGCGTGAACTCCTTGACCACCGCTCCGGTCGCGGGGTCGGTCACGGCGATGGAAGAGGATGCGGTCGCGAACGGGGAAGACGTCATCTGAGGTGCTTTCTGGGAAGTCGGTTCAGCTGGGAGGGGAGGACGTGAACAGCTCCGGGTGCCGGGCGAGTTGCATACGCGTCCGGCGGATGTGGCCGCGCGCGACCAGGCCGGCCTGGTCGGCGTCTTGCTCCCGCAGCGCTCTGACCAGCATGCGGTGCTCGTCGTGAACGACCGTGTCGCCCTGCTCCAGGAAGACCTGGGCGAACATCAGCCGGTAGTGATGGGTCATGTTCCACATGCGCTGGACGATTTCGTCGAGCACGACCGTCTTCGCGCCCGAGTACGACAGAACGTGGAACTCGCGGTCCAGTCGCAGGAAGTGCGCGACCTCGGTGGTGCGCGCCATCTCCTCCGCGAGTTCGTCCATCCGGTCGAGCGTCTCGCCGGTCAGGCCCGGCACGCTCGCATTGATCAGCAGCGGTTCGATCGCCTCGCGGATCCGGTAGAACTCCTCGCACTCCCCGAGGTCGAACTGCGACACCCAGGCACCGGAGTTCGTGATCAGCTTCACCAGGCCATCGGACTCCAGGATGCGCAGGGCCCCCCGCACGGGGATGCGGCTGGCTCCGTACTGCGCTGCGATCTCCTCCTGCCGGATCCTGCTGCCCGGAGGCAACTCTCCGGCGAGGATCGCCGTGCGCAGGCCGTCGGCGATGCGCTGGCTGGTCTCCCCGTACCGCGCCTTGTCGGTCCGGCGCGAGGCGCGGGGGGCCGGGGACGCGGAGGTCGCCCCGGTGCTGTCTGAGTGGTGGTCGGTCATGGAGACATGATGCCTAAAGCGCCGGTCGGGCCGGGTGCCACAGGGTCACCTCCGCATCCGCCTCGTACGCCTTGCCGCGGGGGAAGCTGACCAGCTCGAACTGCATGCCCCACGGAGACAGGAAGTAGACCCACCGCTGTCCTTCGCTGGCGTTGCCGCTGGCGACGGGTTCACCCAGCACCCGGACCCCGCGGGACCTCAGATATTCGACGGCGGTGTCCAGGTCGTCCACGTAGAACGCGAGGTGGTGTCCTCCCACGTCGCTGTTACGGGGCTGTTCCCGCTGGTCGCCGTCGCCCGGCTCCCACTGGAAGACCTCGAAGTTGGGCCCGAACCCGCAGCGGTAGAAGTACAGCTTGCGCATGATCGAACGCGGGTGGACGTTGAGCTGCTCCCGCATCCAGTCGCCGTGTTCGTGGATGAAGGGTCCCAGCTGGTAGATGCGCTGACAGCCGAGTACGTCGACGAGGAACGCGTCCGCCTCGTCCAGGTCGGGCACGGTGAATCCGATGTGCTCGGTTCCACGCAGACCAGGCAACGCCATGGCATCTCCTCCGGCTCTGTCTCATCCAAGCTCTCGTCTCTCGTCTCTCGTCGGGCGGCATCGAGCCGAGCGGATCGGATCCGATCGAGTGCGACCCAAGTACGACGAGAGCATTGGATACATTACAGCTCGGGATGAGGGTGTCAATCGAGCATTTCCGTAAGATTCTCTTGTTATTGGATCCCATGATGGGTAGCGTGCAGCACTGGACGCAGTATGTGACGCGTCTGAGATGTACCGACAGCGGCGAGGAAGCCCATGCCACGACAGCGACGTTTGGATCCAATCCGGTCCTGCATACAGCTCAGCACCACCAGTTCCGACTGGCGGAACGCTGACCCGGCCCTGCTGGCCGGCATGCTGGGCCAGCTGCACCTGATCCGTGCCTTTGAAGAGACCGTTCTGGAGCTCGCGTCCGAAGGGCTGGTCCACGGGCCGGCGCATTCGAGCATCGGCCAGGAGGGCGGGGCCGTGGGCTCCGTCATCGGGCTGCGGACCTCGGACGCGATCAACGGCTCGCACCGCAGCCATCACCAGTTCCTCGCCAAGTGCCTGACCCACGTCGCGGGCGGCCGCTCCGACCTCGGCGACCTGGTGAACGGCGACGTGAGCATGGTGCTGCGCCGCACGCTGGCCGAGATCCTGGGGCTCGCCCAAGGTTTCGGCCGCGGGCGGGGCGGATCGATCCACCTGCAGTGGCTGGAGGCGGGCGCCCTCGGCAGCAACGCCATCGTCGGCGGGGGAGTGCCGCTGGCCGCGGGCAACGCCTGGGCCCAGCGGAATGCCGGCACCGACGACGTCAGCTTCACGTACTTCGGAGACGGCGCCGTCAACATCGGCTCCGTCCTGGAGTCGATGAACCTGGCCGCCGCCTGGGACCTCCCCCTCTGCTTCTTCATCGAGAACAACCTCTACGCGGTCTCCACCACCGTCGCCGAGGTCACCCGCGAGGACCGGCTCGCCGCGCGCGGCCCCGGTTTCGGCATTCCCTCGTGGCGAGTCGACGGCATGGACCCCCTCGCGGTGCACCTGGCCACGCAGCAGGCCGAGGAGGTCATGCGCGCCGGTGACGGACCCACCCTCATCGAGGCCGAGGTCTACCGCTACTTCCACCAGAACGGCGCCTACGCCGGCAGCGCCTTCGGCTACCGCACGAAGGACGAAGAGGCCGAGTGGCGCCTGCGCGACCCCATCGCCAGGCTCGAACGGGAGATGCACCGCCTCGACCTGATCGACGAGCCGACCGCGGCCGGGGTGCGCGAGCAGGCCCAGGAGGCCATGCGGCGGATCGTCGGCGAACTGGTCGAGGCCGACCCGGAGACGCCGGACAAGCGGCGGATCCGTCCGGAGCTCTGGCCCGACCCCGTGACCATCGACGAAGGACTCCGCGGCGACGCCGGCGAACTCGCCGGAGCGCGCGTCCTGGACCCCGTCGGCCACGACGGCCCCACCCAGTCCGTCCGCTTCGTCGACGCGGCCTCGAACGTCCTCGGACGCCGTATGGCCGAGGACCCCCGGGTGTTCGTGATCGGCGAGGACGTCCACCGCCTCGGTGGCGGGACCAACGGAGTGACGAAGCAGGCGCTCAAGGTCGCGCCCGACCGGGTCCTGGGCACCCCGATCAGCGAGAACGCGTTCGCCGGCCTCGGCGCCGGTGCCGCGCTCGACGGCCGTATCCGGCCCGTGATCGAGTTCATGTACCCGGACTTCCTCTGGGTCGCCGCCGACCAGGTGTTCAACCAGATCGGCAAGGCCCGGCACATGTTCGGCGGACACAACACCGTCCCGCTCGTGCTGCGGACCAAGGTCGCGATGGGAACCGGCTACGGCTCCCAGCACCTCATGGACCCGGCCGGCATCTTCGCCACCAGTCCGGGCTGGCGGATCGTCGCCCCGTCCACCGCCTCCGACTACATCGGACTGTTCAACGCGGCGGCGCAGCTGGACGACCCCGTCCTCGTGATCGAGCACGCCGATCTGTACGGGACACGGCAGGACGTCCCCCAGGACGACCTCGACTACATCCTGCCGCCCGGACAGGCCGCGCTGCGCCGCACCGGTTCCGACCTCACCGTGATCAGCTATCTGAACATGGTCCACAAGGCGGCCGAGGCGATCGAGCAGACCGGCACCGACGCCGATCTGATCGACCTGCGCTGGCTGGACCGCGCGTCCCTGGACTGGGACACCATCGGGGCCAGCATCCGCAAGACCAACGCCGTGCTGATCGTCGAGCAGGGAGCCCAGGGCACCTCCTACGGCGGATGGCTCGCGGACGAGATCCAGCGCCGCTACTTCGACTGGCTCGACATGCCGGTCGAGCGCGTCACCGGCGCCGAGTCCAGCCCGAGCATCTCCCGTGTGCTGGAGGCGGCCGCCATCGCACAGACCGACGACATCGTGGCAGCGCTGGAGCGCTGCAAGGCCGCGCTCGGAGGTGTCTGATGCCGGCGCTGATCCGTATGCCGGAAGTGCTCACCGGCATGAGCGAAGCCATCCTGCTCGCCTGGCATGTCTCCCCCGGGGACACGGTCACGGTCGGCCAGGCGATCGCCGAGGTCGAGACGGAGAAGGCGACCGTCGACCTCGAAGCCGATCACGAGGGCGTCGTCGCGGGCCTGCTCGTGGAGCCGGGCGTCGCGATCGGGGTCGGGACCCCGATCCTCGTACTCGCCGGCCCCGGTGAGTCGGCGGAGGACGCGCTGGCCTCGGCCGGCGGGGAGGCCGCGGCACCGGAGACGGCCGCCACGGCACCGGCGGAGCCCGAGAGCCGCGCGGCCGACACCGCGCCCGCGGCACCTGCGGCACCCCCGGCCCCCGCGACGCCTGCGGCACCCGCGGCAGCGGTCGTACCGGCACCGCAGACACCGCGGGGCCAGGAACGGCGTTTCGTGACGCCCCTGGTGCGCAAACTGGCCCGTGAGCGGGGGATCGACCTCGACACGGTGACCGGGAGCGGACCCGGAGGACGGGTCGTACGCCGGGATCTCGAACGATACGAGCAGGCCACGGCCCAGACCGCGCCCGCCGCACCCGCCGGGCAGCCGGCGGTGTCTCCGGCACAGGCCCCGGCCGTGGCCCCCGCCAAGGACCCGGTCCCGCCGGTGTCCCAGGGCCCGGCGCCCGGGACCGGATTCACGGACATCCCGCACACGGGAATGCGCCGTGCCATCGCGCGCCGGCTCACCGAGAGCAAGAGCACGGTCCCGCACTTCTACCTGGTGGCGGACTGCCGGGTCGACGCGCTGCTGGAACTGCGCCGCTCCATCAAGGAGGACGGCTCGACCCCGGTCACGCCCTCGGTCAACGACTTCGTCGTCAAGGCGGCCGCGGCGGCCTTCCGCGAGGTCCCCGAGGCGAATGTGATCTGGACCGACGACGCGGTCCGCAGATTCGACTCGGTCTCCATCGCCGTGGCGGTGGCGCTCGACGACGGCCTGGTCACGCCGGTGATCCGCGACGTGGACCGGCGCTCGCTCAGCGACGTCAGCAGCACGGCCGCCGATCTCGTGGCACGTGCCCGTGAGGGACGGCTCAAGCAGGCCGATCTCGAAGGCGGCTCGTTCGCCATCTCGAACCTGGGGATGTACGGGATCGAACGCTTCTCCGCGATCATCTCCCCGCCGCACTCGGGAATCCTGGCGGTCGGGGCGGCGTCCAAGCGCGCCGTCGTCGACGACGACGGCACGATCCACGCGGCGACCATGATGACGGTCACCCTCTCGGGAGACCATCGCGCGCTCGACGGGGCCGTCTCGGCCCGGTGGCTGCGCGCTTTCCAGCAGATCATCGAGAACCCGATGAGAATCCTGCTGTAGACGGCCGAAGGGGCGGGTGCCCGGTACCCCGAGCATCCCGCCCCCTCCGACCGTCACCCCCGGACCGGGCACCCCGGCTCCGCGCGGGCCGGCCCGGTCCGGCCCGGCGGCGCGATGTCCGTCCGGTGCTGTGTCCGTACGGCGCGATGTCCGTCCGGTGCGATGCCAGTCCCGCGCACGAGCCGAAGCCGCCACGGGGGCGGCTTCGGCCAGACGCGCGGTTCAGCCGGCCGTCGCCCCGCCCTCGTGCCCCGGTTCGGGGCGCGGTACCAGGGTGGGCGCGGTCAGCTGCCCGGGCTGCGGCCAGTTGGAGAACACCTCCGCGTAGCTGTGGCTCATGATCTCCAGGACGGTGCCCCACGGATCCGTGGTGTAAGCCAGCGTCCAGGGACGTCCCGGCACGAACGCGTACGGCTCCGAGATCAGGCTGCCGCCCGCTTCGATGACACGGGCGACCATGGCCTCGACGTCCTCGTACGTCAGGCACAGGTGCCACAAGCCGCGGTCGAGATACGGCACCCGCTCCTGCGGGGGCCGGGGTCCGCGGGTCGGCGGGTCGATGAACTGGAACAGTTCCATGCCCACGCCGTTCGCGGTGAGCAGGTGCGCCTGCCACGCCTCGCGGAAGCCGCTCCCCAGCACCGCCGAGGTCTCGGCGTGCCCGGCCGGGGCGAGTACCCGCGGCCCCATGATGCAGCGGAATCCGAAGACCTCCCCATACCAGTCGATGGCGGCGTGGATGTCGGGGACGGTCACCCCTACGTGGTTGACGGCCAGGGCGGCCGCCGGCGCGTTCGGCATGGGCACTCCTCGGTGAGGTCGTGATCTTGATCCGTCGAGTGTATCCAATCGTTGCAATTCAAGTCCTTTTAAGTGAGATAAGTGCGGGATATCGTCTCCGAATGAATCCAATGCTTCGTTCGGGCTGCGATGCCGCCTGGTGCAGGAAGGATCGACGATGACCCGTTTGTACCGAGCCGCGGTCACGACGGTCGCCGGTGCGATGACGTTGCTTCTGACAGGTTGCGCAGACCTGTCGGTCGTGCCGGCGAAGATCACCCACACGGGAAGCCTGGACGGCAAGCGCGCGACGATCGTCGCGTTCATCGTGTCGACGGCGAACCACTACGTGGGAGCCGAGGTCGAGGCCATGAGGAAAGAGGCCGACCGGCTGAACTACCGCCTCGAGGTGATCGACAACAAGTTCGATCAGACCGAGCAGAACCAGCAGGTCCGCCAGTTCCTCGCGTCCGGCAAGAAGGCCGCGGCCTTCATCTACTGGCCCGCCAACAACGACACCGGAATCAACTCGGCCCGCCTGCTGGCCGCGAGGGCTCCCGTGGTCCAGCTCAGCGGAAGGGTCCTCCCGCAGGCGGAGCCGTACGTCACCGCTCGCCCCGGGCAGGACAACGCGGACATCGGGAACACGATGGGCACGATGGCCCTCAAGGCGATGGACGAAGCCCGGGCCGACGGCAAGAAGTTCCGCGGCCCGAACGGCAAGCCCAACCTTCTGGAGATCACCTACCCCTCCGGTTACGAGGCGGGGGTCGTCCGGCACGACGCCTTCTTCAAGCGGGTGGGCGACGACAAGTTCAACGTGCTCTCCACCGAGAACGCGAAGTCCCCCGACGCGCAGGGCGGATTCACCGCCGCCAGCCAGGTCCTGTCCAAGTACAAGAGCCAGGGCATCGACATCGTCGTCGCCGGTTCGAACAACATCGGCACCGGCGTCGTCAAGGCGCTCCAGCAGTACGGCCTGAAGCCCGGCAAGGACGTCACCGTCGTGGTGGGCGACTTCTCCGGCGACCAGCAGCCGCTGATCAGGGGCGAGATCTACTCGGCGGTCCTCCAGTCGCCGGTGATCGAGGGAATGCTCGCGGTCCAGACCGTGGCCCGCCTCCGCGCGACCGGCGAGGTCGTCGACGACACCGTGAAGCTCCCCGCGACACCGGTCCAGCCCCCGGTCGCCGACACCCCGCCGAGCCGCTTCACCTACATGCCGCAGCCGGCCATCACCCCGCAGAACTACGACACGCTGCGGGTGTGGGGCCGCTCCATCCGGGAGTTGCAGTCCTGATGTCAGCAAACACCAGCCTGCGCTTGCAGGCCGAGGGCGTATCGAAGCGCTACGGCGCCGTACAGGCCCTCTCGGAAGCCGCCCTGGAGGTCCGTCCGGGCGAGGTCATGGCCCTGCTCGGCGAGAACGGCGCCGGCAAGAGCACCATCGTCAAGGTGCTCTCCGGGCTCGTCCGCCCCGACACGGGCACCGTCCTCATGGACGGCCGTCCGGTCGACCTGTCGACATCGGCGGCGTCCCAGGCCGCGGGCATCGCCGTGGTGCAGCAGGAGTACAGCACCGTCGGGGCGCTGAGCGTCGCCGAGAACCTGCTGCTCGGCCAGCGCGGCACGCGACTGTGGTGGAACCGGCGGTTCCTGAGCCGGAACGCCGAGGAGCTGCTGGAGCGCGTCGGTCTGGGGCACCTCGACGCACGCACCCCCGTCGAGGAACTCTCCGTCGCGGAGATGCAGCTGCTGGAGATCGCCCGCGTACTGGCCCGGTCGGCCACGCTGATGATCCTGGACGAGCCGACCGCGGCCCTGTCCCAGGCCGAGGCCGGACTGGTGCTGAGCACCGTCCGCTCGCTGGCCGAACAGGGCACCAGCATCATGTACATCACCCACCGGCTCGAGGAGGTCTTCGCGGTCAGCGACCGCGTCACCATCTTCCGCAACGGCCGCAGCTCCGCACCCGAGGAGACCGCGAACCTGGACACGCCGAAGATCGTCCGGCGCATGCTGGGACGCGAACTCGGCGACATGTTCCCCGAACACGGCCGCGCGGACGACACGGCCCCGGTCCGGCTCGCGATCAACGGGCTCACGGCCCCCGGCGTCGAGGCTCCGGTGGACCTGTCCGTCCGGCAGGGGCAGATCATCGGCCTCACCGGACAGCTCGGCGCCGGAGGCTCGGCGCTGCTGAAGGCGCTGGCCGGCTTCGTGCCCACGCTGTCGGGCGGGGTCGAACTCGACGGCGAGTCCGTCGACCTCGGCAACCGCCGCGGCGGCATCGCCGCGGGAGTCGCCTACTGCTCCCCGGACCGCAAGCGGGACGGCATCTTCGACGGCCTGTCGATCGAGAAGAACCTCTCCTCGCCCTGGCTGGAACGCGTCTCCCGGTTCGGCATCCTCTCCCGGCGCGACGAACGCACCGTCGCCGTCGAGTCCGCGAGCAGCTTCGCCCTGGACACCGGGCGGCTCGCATCCTCCGTCGGCACCCTGTCCGGCGGAAACCAGCAGAAGGTCGCGGTGGGCAAGTGGCTGGGCTGCGAGCCCCGCGTACTGCTCGTCGACGAGCCGACGCGCGGCGTGGACGTCGGCGCCCGGGCCGAGATCTACAAGCAGCTGCGGACCCTGGCGGACGACGGCATGGCGGTCGTCGTCTGCTCCTCGGACACCAGCGAGATCTACGGCCTGTGCGACGTCATCGGCACGTTCCACCGGGGCGTGCTCTCCTCGCTCGGCCCCAAGGAGCAGTGGACCGAGGAAACGCTCGTCCGCGAGGTCATGCACAGCGGGAGCACGCAATCCGGGACATCGAGTTCCGAGACATCGAGTTCCGAGACATCGAGTGAAGTGGGCTCGTCATGACTGACACCACCGCCGGCGCGCTGGTCGCGCGCCGGCAAGAAGCCTCCCAGAGGCTGACCCGCTGGGCCATGCCCACCGTGTTCGCCCTCCTGGTCATCGTGGCGGCGGTCACGACATCGGACTTCATGACCTTCGACAACCTGCGTGGTGTGCTGATCAACACCGCGGTGACCGGTATCGCCGCGGTCGGCATGACCACCATCACCCTGTCCGGCAACCTCTTCTCGCTCGGCGCCGGACAGTCCGCGATGCTGGCGTCGATCCTGTTCATGTGGGTCGCCTCCACCGGCGGTTCACTGGTGCTCGGCGCGATCCTGGCGATCGTGGTCCTGGTCGCGATCGGCCTGCTGCAGAGCGCCGCCGTGGCGGCCGGACTGAACCCGGTCGTCACCACCATCGCCGCCGGAGCACTGATCTACGGCGCGGTCGCCGGCTTCACCGGCGGAGCCGTGGTGTCGGCGCCGACCTCGTCCGTCGGCGAGCTGGCGGCCTTCGACATCCTCGGGATTCCGCTGCCGGTCTGGGTGTTCGCCGGCTTCACCGGCGCGGTCTGGCTCTTCGTCGAGCGCACCACCTCCGGCAGGCGTCTGCTCCTCGTCGGCTCCAACCGCGAGACCGCGGTCATGAGCGGCATCTCCGTACGGACCGCCACCGCCTGGGCCTTCGCCATCACCTCGGTCGGCCTCGCCATCGCGGGCATCTTCTCCGCGAGCCAGCTCGGGCAGGTCACCGCCAACAACCTCACGGAACTCACGGTCGACGCCGTCGCCGCCGTGCTCGTCGGCGGAACGGCGGTCAGCGGCGGCGAGGGATCGGCGGTCCGGTCCGCCGTCGGCGCCCTGGTGATCGTCGTGCTCCAGAACGTCCTGCTGCTGCACGGACTGACGACCGGCGTCCGGATCCTCACCGAGGGAATCCTCCTGGTCGCCGTCGTCTCCCTCCTGCACGTGGCCCGTAGGAAGGCAATGCGATGAACGAATCGACCCTGCGGCGGGGCGTGGGCAGAGCCGGCCGTGTCTACGGCGTCCAAGGCGGCGTGCTGCTGGCACTGATCGTGGTCCTGTTCGCCATCGTCCCCGAGTTCACCGTGGGAGCGGCGGTCTTCGGCACCCTCGACGGTGTCGCGCTCATCGGGATCACGGCCGCCGGACTCGCGGTCACGATGATCGCCGGAGAGCTGGACATGTCGGTCGGCTCGATGGCCGCACTGGCCGGTGTCATCTCGATCCGGGCCGGTGAGCTGGGACTCGTCCCCGCCATCCTCATCGGCACCGGGAGCGGACTCGTTCTCGGTCTGGCCCAGGGCCTGTTGATCGCCCGGTTGCAGATCAGCTCGCTCGTCGTCACCGTCGGAACCTGGATCGGATTCAGCGGGCTCGCGCTCGTCCTCGCCGACGACCGGCCCATCGGCCTCGACAAGCTGACCACGACGGACCCCCTGCTGGTGGAGTGGCTGTCGCTGACCCCCGCGACCCTCATCGGGATCGGCGTCATCGTCCTGCTCGGCCTGTTCCTCGGCTTCACCCGCTGGGGGCGTGAGATCTACGCCGTCGGCGGAGCCCGCAAGGAGGCCCGCGCGGCCGGTGTGCCCGTGAACGCCTCGCTGACGATGGCCTTCGGGATCTCCGGGGGCTGCGCGGCACTGGCCGGTTCGATCGCCTGTATGCAGGGCGCGTCCGCCGACCCGCGCGGATTCACCTCGCTCATGCTCAGCGCCGTCTCCGCGTGCCTGATCGGCGGCATCAGCCTGTACGGCGGCCGTGGCAACGCCGTCAACGTGATGCTCGGTGTGCTGATCCTCTGCCTGGTCATCGCCGGTGCGACGGCCGCGGGCGCGCCCACCTACGTCACCGGACTGGTGGCGGGCGCCCTGCTGATGCTGGTGGTCACCATGGAGTTCGTCCTGGACCGCACCGTCGCCGTGCGCAGGCTCAACGCCGCGCGCTCCCGCCACGGCGCCGCGCTCCTGGCCGGGGTGGGCGGGCCCAGCGGCCCCGTCCCGGCGGCGGTCGGCGAACCGCCGTCCGGGCGCGGAAAGGCGGGCTGACGGCGCCGGGCCACAGACCTGTCCGGCCCTGGAGCAGCCTGACCTGCTCCGGGGCCGGGCGGCACCATGTCCGTACGCGCTGCTCCGGACGGCCCGACCGCCCGGAGCAGGCGTTCACCCGCCACGGCGGCGGGTGTCCACGCACGGCCGCGCGATGGCCGGGGCGGGTCTTCGGACCCGCCCCGGCCATCGGCGTTTCCGCAGGCACGGCGTCGTCGTGAACGCCTCCTTCCACGCCACGCGCGGCATCATTCGCGGGAGCGCTCGGGTGCCGCGGCCGGGATACCCGGGCGGGCACGGGTTCCGGCGTGAGGACGCTCCGCCGCGCTCAATGAGCATGATCATCTCTGATGGTTCTTGATCGACGACTCTCGCACCTGCTGTACTCTTGGTCACTTTTTGAGCACGGCTTTACTTTCGTGTTTACTTTTGCGGCGGCGGTGGTCGAAAGTAGTCGCCTGTGTATGACGCACGAGTAGGGCGTGGGGACGCCTGGGCGGATACGCACTTTTTGGGAAGACGCCGGAAGGTGGGGTTCCGGTGTGGGGGAGCGGGAGTGAATGCTCTGTCGCGCCGGTCTCCGGGCCGACCGGTGTCGTTATCGACACGGAGCTGAGCCGCAATGGCACCTAGAGTCGCCGACAGGAGTCGCGTCCACTCGCGTCACAGCGCGAAACTCGCGCAGCGCACCGCGGAGTGGAAGCCGGGCCTCCTGCCGTTTCTGCTGCCGTTCGTTCTGCTCCTGGCGTTCGGGCTATGGGCCTACAAGCCGAGCGACTCCCCGATGAGCTGGGTCCTGACCGTCGTCTGGTCCCTTCCCGTGGTCGGTGTGCTCGTGGGCATCCAGGGCGCCCTGCTGATCCGCCGGCGTGTGCGGCGCAGCGACAACGCGGTGCCGCCCGCTCCGGCCGAGCAGGACTTCCTCATCGTCCTCGTCCCGACGATCGGACGGCACGACACCTACCCCGCGCTGGAACGTTCCGTCATCTCGTATGTGGATCACATGCCCGAGTACTTCCCGTACATGCGCGTGGACGTCCTCACGGAGGAGGGCTGCGAGGCGGCCGAGTCGATCGACCGGCTCGCCGCCCAGAACCCGCTGATCCGGGTGGTGACCGTACCGAAGGCGTACCAGACCCCCAACGGCACCCGCTTCAAGGCCCGCGCCAACAACTACGCCCACGAGCTGCGTATCGAAGAGGGCGAAGCCCTGGACGACGTGTGGGTCCTCCACATGGACGACGACACCGGAGTGGGGCCCGACACCGCCGCCGCGCTCGCGCAGTTCATCAACCGCCAGCGCAGGGCCCACCCGGACGACGCCAAGCACATGGCCCAGGGCATCCTGACGTACCCCCGCGAGAACGCCGTCAACCTCTTCACCTGGCTCGCCGACGCGGTACGGCCTGCGGACGACATCGCGCGCTTCCGGGCCCTCACCGGCCTCGGCACGCCGGCCGCCGGCGTGCACGGAGAACTGCTCGTCCTGCGTGCCTCGATAGAAGCGACCATTGGGTGGGACTTCGGCCCGAAGGCCATCGTCGAGGACGCACAGCTCGCCCTCACGTTCTGCCGCCGCTACCCCGGCCGCAGCGACTGGTTCAACGGACGCTGCTACGGCGCCTCGCCGGCCACGACCAGGGACTTCGTCAAACAGCGGGACCGCTGGGCATGGGGGCTCGTCGCGCTCTGCTTCAACCGGACCATCCCGCTCCGCTACCGGTGGTTCCTCTCGGTCTGCGTGGCGACCTGGATCCTCGGCCCGTTGCAGCACATCGGCGCCGTCCTCTTCATCGGCCTCGTGACGGGCGACCTCAACACCTCACCCGTCACCCAGTCCATCGTCGTGCTCTGGTCCCTCAACTTCGCCTATGTGATCTGGACGTACTGGGAAGGGCTGCGGCTCAACGCCATCGCCTCGGCCAACGGACGGCGCAAGTGGTGGGAGCCGATCGTCGTGGTCGGGCTCATCCCCGTCTTCTCCGTCCTGGAGGGCCTCGGAGGTTTCAAGGGGTTCCTGAAGTTCGTCCGCCGTGAGGAGAACAAGTTCGTCGTGATCGCCAAGCCCGCCTGACGGGACGGTTCCGTACGGCTGCTCGAACGACTCACCACGAAAGCACCCCTGATGAAGCGCTCACGTTCCCGCTCCCGGCTGCCACTCCTCGCAGTCTTTCCCCTGCTCATCCTCCTCGTCGTCGTCGGGACGCCGTTGTTCCTCGGCGACCACCCGGTGCGCTGGGAATCCGGCTCCGTCCTCCCGGACATCGTCCGCGACGGCGCCGAGAAGCCCTCCCAGGCCGATACACCGGCCGGTACCCCGGACGCTCCGGCGAAGGAGGGGGCCGCGACGGAGCCGGTCGGCCAGGTGGCCGACAAGTGGAAGCCGGGCAAGCCCCAGTGGGGCGTACAGATCTACTGGGAGGAGGACCCGAAGCACTCCGACGAGTTCATCGGGAACCAGGCACGCAAGCACGCGGACTACCTCATCCGCCTCGGCGCCAACTCGGTCTCCGTCTCCTTCCCCTTCTACACCGGTGGACGGACCTCCACGCAGCTCAAGAGCGGCCCGAAGACGCCGTCCCCGCAACGCATGGAGCGGGTGCTGTCGGTGTTCCGCGAGGCCGGGCTGCGCACGACGGTCCGTCCCATCCTGGACGAGAAGTCGCTCAATCCCCCCGCGGGATGGCGGGGCAACATCGAGCCGGCGAGCAGGGCCGCCTGGTTCACCTCGTACCGGAAGTTCCTCACGCCGTACCTCAAGATGGCCGAACGGCAGAAGGCGGCCACCTTCGCGATCGGCACCGAGCTCAACTCCCTGGAAGGCGACGCCAACTGGAGTGCTCTGGTGACCGCCGCCGAGAGGCTGTACGGCGGCGAGGTCGCCTACGACGCCAACTGGGACAGCTACGTCGCGGGGCGGATCGACGTACCGGTGAAACACCTCGGTGTGGACGCGTACTTCCCGGTCAAGGTGCCCGACACGGCCTCGATCGACACACTCGTCGACGGCTGGAACACCTGGCTGGACAAGAAGTCCTCCGGCCCCCTCCCCAAGATCGTCCTCGCCGAGGCCGGGATCGGCGCCATGAACGGCGCGTACCACGCACCCGGTGACTTCTACAACAAGCGGGCGCTCAACCCGAAGGTGCAGGCCAACTGGTACACCGCCGTCTGCCGTGTCGTCGAAGAGCGGCGTATGTCCGGCGTCTACTGGTGGTCGATCTACTTCGAGGACGACCCCAACACGCCCCCGGACGACAAGACGGCCTCCCGTCTCGACTTCGCCGGCCGCCCGACGACGGAGAAGGCCATCAAGGACTGCTTCACCTCGGACTACGCGGGCCCCGGAAGCGCCGCCACTCAGTGACCCAGTTTTCCTCCTCTTTCCTCTCCTTCCCCGCTGGACAACCCCTACCGCGACCCAAGGCGTACCCCAATGTCTGAAGCAATCCTCCTCGTCGGTGGCCAGGGCACCCGGCTCCGTCCACTGACCAGTCACACACCCAAGCCGCTGTTGCCGGTGGCCGGCGTGCCGTTCCTCGCGCATCAGCTGGCCCGCGCCGCCGAGGCCGGCGTCACCCGGATCGTCTTCGCCACCTCCTATCTGGCGGAACTCTTCGAGAAGGCGTTCGGCGACGAGGACTTCGGGCTTGAACTGGTGTACGTCACCGAGAAGGAGCCGCTGGGCACCGGGGGAGCGATCCGCAACGCCGCCGCGCACCTGACCTGTGACCCGGACGAGCCGGTGCTGGTCTTCAACGGCGACATCCTCTCCGGTGTGGACATCGCGGCCCTGCGCGACGGCCACCTCGCCTCCGGGGCCGAAGTCACCCTGCATCTGACACGCGCCCAGGACCCGCGCGCGTTCGGTCTCGTGCCGACCGACCCCGATGGCCGTGTGACGGCCTTCCTGGAGAAGCCGGAGAGGCCGGAGCAGATCGTCACCGACCAGATCAACGCGGGCTGTTATGTCTTCACCCGCTCGGTCATCGACCGGATTCCGGCCGGTCGCGTCGTCTCCGTGGAGCGTGAGACCTTCCCCGGACTGCTCGCGGACGACGCCCTGGTCAGGGGGGTCGTGGACGATTCGTACTGGCTCGATCTCGGCACCCCGGCCGCGTTCGTCAAGGGCTCCGCCGACCTCGTACGGGGCCGGATCGGCTCCCCCGCGCTGCCCGGCCCGACCGGTGAAGCCCTCGTGCTGCCCGGCGCCCTGGTCGACCCGGCGGCCGTCCTGCGCGGCGGCACCGTCGTCGGCGAGGGCGCGCGGATCTCCTCGGGGGCGGTCGTCGAGGGCACGGTCGTCCTGCCCGGCGCGCGCATCGCCGAAGGCGTCTCCGTCCGCCACTCGGTGATCGGCCGCGACGCCGAGATCGGCGCGGGGACCGTTCTGGACGCCGTGGTCGTCGGCGACGGCGCCCGCGTGGGCTCCGGCAACGAGCTGCCTCCCGGCGTGCGCGTCGGCTGCGGCGCGACCGTCGACGACGAGAGCGTACGCGTCTCCGCCGCACCCACGACCTGCCCTCCGCACGCTGCCCGGCCGTCAGGAGTACGCCATGCACCGTCAGCCGCCCGCTGACCCCTCGGGGCCGTACGACTACGAGCATCAGTACGGCGGACCGGCGGAGCCCGCCCCACAGCCGTACACCCAGGGAGAGCCCTACCCCGCCGAACCCGACCCGCAGCGGTACGTTCCGGGCGTTCCGGAGCAGCGGTACGGCGATGACCCGCAGGGGTACGGTCCAGCGGCTCAGCAGTACGTCGCGCAGCCGGAGGCGTACCAGCCGCAGCCGCAGCAGTATCAGCCGCCGACGCACGAGCCGTATCCGTATGTTCCGGGCGCTCCGGGCGTTCCGGGCGTTCCGGAGCAGCGGTACGGCGATGACCCGCAGGGGTACGGCCCTGCGGCTCAGCAGTACGTCGCGCAGCCGGAGGTGTACCAGCCGCAGCCGTACGTTCCGGGGGAGCCCTACCTCGTCGCCGAGCCGGAACCGCGGCGCGACGACCCGGAACCGCGGCGCGCACCCGAAGCGGCACCCGTCCCCGCGCCCGTGGCCGCCCTCGCACCCGAAGCGCCGTCCGCGCCCGAGCCGGATCCCGCGCCCGAGCCGGATCCCGCGCCCATGCGGTCCCGCTTCGCGGCCGTCGACGGCCTGCGCGGCGTCGCGATCCTCTCCGTACTGCTGTACCACACCAACTGGTTCACCAACGGCCTGTTCGGCGTGGACGCCTTCTTCGTACTGTCCGGCTTCCTCACCACCCTTCTCCTCATCAGAGAGGTCCAGCGCCACGGGCGGATCCGCGTCGGACGCTTCTACCGCCGCCGTTTCAAGCGGCTGATGCCCGGCCTGACGATCACGCTCGGGGCGGTCGTGGCCATCGCCTACTTCGTCAGCCCGCTCAAGGAAGCCCGTGCCGTCTCCGAGCAGGCGCTCGGCTCTCTGCTCCAGATCGCCAACTGGGCGCAGATCGCCCGCGGAGACGCGTACTGGGAACACTTCGGCAGCATCCGGCCACTGGCCGCCATGTGGTCACTGAGCATCACCGAACAGTTCTACGTGGTGTGGCCGCTGGTCCTGATGGCGGCGTTCGCGATCTGCCGCAGGCGTGTCCTGCCCGTCGCTGTGCTCACCGTTCTTCTCTTCGGCGCGTCCGCCCTGGTGGCTCCGCTGCTGTGGAACGGTGAGAACAGCGACCTGCTCTACCTCGCGACCCACACCCGCGCCGTGGCGTTCATGGCGGGCGCGACCGCGGCGTTCGTCGTCCACCTCGTCCAGGAACGGGCGAGCCGGAGTTCGGGGAAGGGCACTCGGGGCAACGCCGGAACCACTCTCGCCTCCGTCGTCTCCATCCTCTCGCTGGTCGGCATCCTCTACGTCAGCGTCAAGGTCGGCAGTTACCACGAACCGTGGCTCTACGAGGGCGGCCTCGCCGTCGTGGCCCTGCTGGTCGCCGTCCTCGCGGCCACCTTGTGCACGGACCGCGGCCCCCTGGCCAGGCTTCTCTCCTTCAAGCCGCTGATGGAGATCGGCCAGATCTCGTACACCCTGTACCTGCTCCACCTCCCCGTGTACTGGCTCCTGTTGATGGCCTGGCCGGACCTTGAGCCGTACAACCTGTTCATTCTCGGAACCGGCCTCACCTGGCTGCTGTCGATGATCATGCACTACTCGATCGAGCAGGTCCGGATCAAGGACTGGCGTCCGTCCCGCGCCGTTCCGGCGTTCACCGCCGCCGCCCTCGTCGTGGGATTCGGCGCGTACTACCTGCCGACGTACATCGCGGACAGCATGCGCAAGGACGGAGAGCACCTGGTCCTCACGCTCGGCGACTCGATGGCCGAGGACTTCGCCACGGCGATCAGCCGGCACGGGAAGGGCTACGCCGTGATCGACGGCGGCTTGCGCGGCTGCGGAGTCATGTCGCCCGACGCCGTGCGCGACCGGGAGGACAAGGAGCTGAAGAACTGGGACGAGTGCCGCGCCTGGCCCGAGTTCTGGAAGGACCAGCTGGAGAACGCCGAACCGGACGCGGTGCTGATCCACGTCGGCTGGGACGCGGTGGAGCAGCGCATCGACGGCAAGTGGCTGGACGCGTGCGACCCCGCCTACCGCACCCGCTACCTCAAGCAACTCGCCTCCGCGGTGGCGGTCGTCGACAAGGAGGCGCCCGAGGCCAAGGTGCTGCTCATGAACGAGCGCCAGTTCAACGGAGCCATCACCACCGAATGGGGCCAGTGCTTCAACGATGTGGTGGACGACTTCGTGAAGTCCTCCGCCGGCAAGGCGGAACTCGTCGACCTCGACGCGTTCCTCTGCCCGAACGGTGGCTGCCTGAGCGAAACCCCCGACGGCAAGCGCCTGTACCCGGTCGGTGACGGAGTCCACCTCACCGAGGCGGGCATGCGATTCGTGGCCCCTTGGTTGGAGAAGGTGCTCGGCTCTTCCCTGAAGTAGGCGGCTGAAGTGCGCGGCCTTGAGGTGGGGTCCTGAGCGCGGCCTTGATGTGCGCGGCCTGAAGTGCGGGCCTTGAAGTGCGGGCCTTGAAGTGCGACGCGACCCCCCTCGAAGGAAGGCGACGCACCCGCCCACCGGTCGCGACGCCCGGACGCCCCGGTTCCCGGCCGGACGCCCTGTGTGGGCGTCCGGCCGCGGGGATGCCCGGTGCTGTCCGGTGCTATCCGCGGAAGCGCCAGAAGAGCCATATGAGCGTGACGGCCGCCAGATCGAGCCCCAGAGTGATCAGCACGCTCATGCCGTAGCCGAACGCCGGAACGGAGGCCGCCACGCTGTGGACGGCCCCGATGGCGAGCATCACGATCCATGCCTCGAAGGCGAGAAGGGCCGGGACGAGGACCAGTACCGCCCAGCCGGCGACGGTCTCGGCGGCAGCCCTCGCGTCGCCCTGCCGCCCGGTGGTCCGCCCGCGGGTCACCGTCCTGCCCCTATCCGGTCCTGGGACAGGCGGGCTCGGGCGGTCGGCTCGGCGACCCACTCGGACGCTGTTCTCGGAGCGTCTTCACGTGTCACCGGATCTCTCCCCTTGTTCCTGTTCCACCGCTCTTCGGCGGCGTGAGCCGCCGGACGGAGCCGGATGTTCATGCGTTCCATGATCATCTGACCTCATCCTTCGCGGGAGCGAAAGGGGAATTCTGCCATTTTTTCCGCCACTTGCCGACGATACGGACGGACTCGGACTCCCGAGGGCAGCGCTCAGGGCCTGCCGGAGACGGCCCCGTCGGACCGGGGACGCGCCTTCGGCAGGCCCTGCGGAGGCCCTGGTGAACATGGCGTCCAACGCGCCATGCCTGGCCCGTTCACGGATCGCCGGCGGTGCCGAGGGCGACCGCCGACGGCGGTTCGGCCGGTGGCGGGGCCGGGGGTTCTTCCCCCGAGGCCGGAGGCGGGTGTCGATGGTCCGCCCCCGATCGGCGGCGGGGGCGGAGGACCGCCGCGCTCCGGTCCGGCCCGCCGCCGCCGGTGTCGTCGCCGTGCCGTCGCCGGTCAGTTCCCGAGGAGGTGACGCAGCCCCTTCGCGAACGCCCGCCGCCAGCCGGCCTGTTCGTGGCCGCCGGGGAACTCGTCGTACCCCAGGTCGTATCCCTTGGCGATCAGGACGTCGCGCAGATGCCGGTTGGTGCTCAGCATGCTGATGCCACCGGGGAGCGACTGCGTCTCCAGCGTTCCGATGCCGATCCAGAACCGGACCGGGCGCGGCGGCGCGGCGGCGATCTGCCGGGTGAGCCACGCCGGTTCGTCGTCCCGGCCCATGGCGTACCGGCCCTCGGCGCCGCCGAACATCTCCTCCATGCCCCACCAGAAGGAGGCGGACAGCGGCAGGGCGCAGCCGAAGAGGTCCGGCCTCGAGTAGGCCAGCCAGGCGCATCCGAGCCCGCCGTAGCTGACACCCGCGACGACCGTGCGCGCGGGGTCCTCGCCCGCGCCGTACCGGGAACGCAGCCAGGGCAGCAGCTCGTCCCCGTACTGCCGTACGAGATCGGGGTTGCAGCACATCTCCGCCATGCGCGACATCGCGTCCTTGTTGCGGACGAACGCGGCGACGGTCGGCGGGATGGCCCCGGCCTCGATCAGGTTGTCGAGAACGGCCGGGTAGTGATCCACGTGGTACTCGCCGTCCAGCAGCAGTACCAGGGGGTAGCCGCCCCGGCCCGGCTCGTATCCGGCCGGGGTGTAGACGGTCACCGTCCGCTCGTCGCCGAAGGCCGCCGAGCGCATCCGGTGATCGGTGAGGGTGCCGGGGGCGCGGCTCGGCCCGAACCACGTCTCGGGGTCCGCGCCCGGCAGGGTCAGCACGGAGTCGTAGGAGACCTCACCGGACGTGTCGACCGCGGAGTTGAGCAGCGAGGTCAGGCGGTCGGGGTTGAACGGGTCGGCGCGGGAGGCGCGTTCGGACTCTTTCAGGAGTTCGGGGCCCTTGCCCGCCTGCATGATGGCGATGATCTCGCCGACGGGCATCAGGGCGTACTCGTTGTCGACCGCGTAGGTGTACGTCACCGAGAGCCGGTCGTCGGAGACCTGGACGGACAGGTGCCAGACGTCCGTGCCGGCGATCCGCTCCATCGACTGCGCGCGGCCGTCCCCGTCCATGGTGAGCTGCGAGGCGACCTCGACGTGCTCGGCGGGCCCGATACGGACGAAGGTGACGCGACAGCCGCCGCCGGGGAGGCGTTCGAGCAGTGGGCCCCCGGCCGCGCGGAGCGCGTTCTCGAGGGCGTCGAGTGCGCCGTCCCGGTGCGCGGCCACGGCGTCGAGGAGTTCCGCTGCGGGACGGTCGATTGCTGAGGTGTCCACGGTCATGGACGTCTCCTTGGTTCGGTGCGAGGCCCGTTCGGGCCGCACGATCGGGGGCCGGGCCGTGGGCGGTCAGGCCGGGACGCCGGTGGCTCTGTCGGAGGCGGCCGGGGCGGCGGGCCCGGCGGCACGGCGGCCGGGCACG
Source organism: Streptomyces sp. NPDC004838 (assembly GCF_053600955.1). Classification (NCBI taxonomy): domain Bacteria; kingdom Bacillati; phylum Actinomycetota; class Actinomycetes; order Kitasatosporales; family Streptomycetaceae; genus Streptomyces; species Streptomyces sp. NPDC004838. Next base: position 232,476 of record NZ_JBSGAW010000002.1, read on the forward strand.
GCCCAGGTGAAGACAATGGCGACCGCGGCGATGGCGGCGGCCACCAGGAAGCTGTTGGTGTAGCCGGCATCGGTGGGCAGTCCGGTCGGTGATCCCTCCGCGGAGCGGGAGAGGACCGCGGCGGAGACCTGGAGGCCGAGGGAGAGGCCGACCGAGCGGGCGACGGTGTTCAGCCCGGTCGCCTTCCCGGTGTCGTCGGGGCGGACGGAGTCCAGGATCCCGTTGTAGAGCGCGGCGAGGCCGACGCCCACGCCGAAGCCGAGGAGCAGGAAGAGCAGAATCAGCTGCCAGGCGGAGTCGTGCGCCCAGGCTCCGACGAGCGACCCGGCCACGGCGATGCCGAGACCGGCGATCAGGACGGCCCGAGGGCCGACGCGGCGGCCGGCCATACCGGCCAGCGGACCGGCGACGGCCGCGATCGCCGCGCCCGGGAACAGATACAGGCCGACGTCGGAGACCGTTCCGCCCAGCCCGAAGCCCGTCTCCTTCGGCATGACGACCAGTTGGGGGATCGCCATGTAGGCGACCGCGTACCCCATGCCGAGCACGATGGCGACCAAGGTGGTGCTGATCATGACCGGGCGGCGCAGCAGCGCGACGTCGATCAGCGGGGCGCTCACCCTGCGCTCGACCAGCACCCACACGGTTCCGAGGACGAGCGCGGCGGCCAGCAGCCCCAGCACCTTCGGGGAGGACCAGCCGTCGGTGGGCAGTTCGGTGAGGGCGAGCATCAGGGAGAACAGGGTGCCGGCGAGCAGGACGAGGCCCGCCCAGTCGATCTTTCCGGAGGTGGCGGCGGCCCGGGGCGCGTTCCTCGGGAGCGCCCAGGCGGACGCGAGGGCGACCAGGGCGATGACCAGGGCGGGCAGCGCGAACATCCACCGCCACGACAGGTTCTCGGTGATCGGCCCGGCCAGCACCACACCGGCGCCGCCGCCGAGGGTGAACATCCCGGCGACGAACCCGACGGCGATGGTGCGCTTCTCCTCGGGGAAACGTTCCCTCACGAGGACCAGGCCCAGCGGCACGAAGGCCGCGCCGATGCCCTGGAGCGCCTGTCCGGCGACGAGGAGGGGGAAGGAGCCGGCCAGCGCGGAGGTGACGGCGCCGGCGACGACGAGCGTGGACACCCCCAGCAGCAGGACCCGGCCGCCGTAACGGTCGGCGAGGGAGCCCACGATCGGCGTTGCCAGGGCGCCGGTGATGACCAGGGTGCTGGGGATCAGCGCCGCTTCCGCGGTGGTGAGGGAGAGATCCGCCCCCAGAACGGGCAGTACGGGGATGGTCATGCTCTCCAGCGCGCCGATGACGACGGTGAGCAGACCGATCAGTCCGATGACCAGTCGGTCGGTTCGTCTTGACGCGACCGGAGATGTCGCGAGTCTGTCGGACATGGGTCCTCCACGGGGTGGGTGAGGGTGGGGCGGCTGGGGGGCGGCTCGGTGGGGCCGGTTCGCGGGGAGCGGCCGGGTTGGGACGTCCCCGTGTGCCGCGGTGGTGCGGAACGGTGGGCTGAATTCGCCCGCGGGAATCGGCGGCGAGGTCCCGCGGTGGAGTCCGGGGCGCCGGGAGGCCGGGTTCGGGAGGCGGGGTCCGGCGGCGGGCGGTCCGGTTGCCCCGGGGCGCCGGAAGTCGGGGCCGGGAGGCCGGGCCCGTCGGGCTCCGGAGCCAGGCCCCGGAGCCGGGCACGCGGCCCGGCCTTCCGGGCCGGACCACGCCGTGCGCCGCCGTAAAAGCCCGGTGGCGTACCCGTGCAGTGTCGTGTGGTGAGAGCGGGGCGCGGCCCCGGCGAACGGGAGGCGGTCGGCGTTCCGCCCCGGTCGCGCGGGCTCCGCGACCGGACGGGTCAGACGGCGGCGGCGACCCAGTCGCTGATCAGCTCGTCGAGGACGGCGAGCGGCAGGCTGCCGTGCCCGATGACCTCGTGGTGGAAGTCGCTGATGTCGAAGCGGTCCCCGAACCGTTCACGGGAGTGTTCCCGCAGCCGGAGGATCTCCCGGCGGCCGATCATGTACGCGGTGGCCTGGCCGGGCCAGGCGATGTAGCGGTCGATCTCGTTGCGGATGTTCGTCTCGGTGGTGGCGGTGTTGTCGCGCATATAGGCGATGGCCTTCTCACGGGACCAGCCGAGGTGGTGCATGCCCGTGTCGACGACCAGTCGGCAGGCGCGTACGGCGTCGAGGGAGAGCATCCCGAAGCGGGCGATGTCCGAGCTGTACAGGCCCATCTCGTCCGCGAGGCGTTCGGTGTACAGCCCCCATCCCTCCAGATGCGCGGTCGTGTTGCTGACCGTCTTCCGCCGGAACTCGGGGAGTTCGCTCAGCGTCTGCGCCACGGCGATCTGGAGGTGGTGGCCGGGAATGCTCTCGTGGAAGGCGAGCGCCTCGTACTCGTACCGGAACCGGGTCTCGGGACGGATGGTGTTGATCCAGTGTGTGCCGGGCAGCCCGCCCGGTCCGGGCGGCTGGTAGTAGGCGAGCGGTGCGGTCTCGGCCTCCAGGGGGTCGATCTCGCGCGTCACGCAGTCGGCGATGTCGTACGCGTGGAAGTAGCGCGGAACCGCCTCGCGGGCCCGCTCCAGCGCCTCCTCGACCAGGGCGACGATCTCCTGCGACCGCGAGAACCGCAGCGCCGGGTCCTCGCGGAGCGCGGTCAGCGTCTCGTCGGCGGTACGGACCCCCAGCACCCGGCCGCCCAGTTCGGCGAACTCCTCGCGGAGCGCCCGTACCGACTCCAGACCGTACGCGTGGATCTCCTCCGCGCCCAGGCCCGGCCGGGTGTGGCGGGCCAGCGCGTCCGCGTACCCCTCGGTCCCGCCCGGAACATGGCACACCCCGGCCTCCGAGTCCGGCCGGCCGTCCGCCGCGAGCCCGGCGACGCCGTCACGGAACCGGACCAGGGCCGGACGGACGAGGTTCCGTACGATCTCGCGTGCCCGGTCCGCCTCCGGCAGACCCTCCAGCGGGCGCAGCAGGGGATCGGCGTCCGGACCGGCGGCGAGATAGGCGTCGAGCTGCGCGACGGCGCCGTCCACGCCGCCGCGCAGCGGACGGCGGCCCTCCCCGGCGGCGTCGAGATTCCGCGCCAGCCACGCGTCGAAGAACCGGGGGAGCGCGGACAGCCGCTCCAGAAAGGCCGCGGGGCCCTCCTGGTCGACCGGAGTCATGGCGAGGGACTGGAACACCTGGTTCTGCGGTGCCGCGATGCTCGCCGAGACGACGAAGTCGTCGAGGCCGTGCGCGATCTCGCTCGCCCCGCTCTCGATCAGCCGGGCCAGCACACGGTGGGTGATCCGGTCCTCCCCCTCCAGCCCCTCCGCGGGCACGGCGGCCAGCCGGGCGCCGAGGGCCGACAGATCCGACCGGTGCTTCTCGGCCGCCTCGCGGGACGGGTCGGGGACCTCATGGGCATGGCCGGTGACACCGACGAGTGTCGCGGTGAACGGGTCGTACGCCATCTCTCCGGCGAAGTACTCCCCGGCCAGGGTGTCGAGTTCCGCCTGATGGTGCTGCTGAGCCACGGTCGCTCCTGGTGTCCGACGATGCGGTGCGGTGATTATTGAAGAGTGAGCATCGTTTGGTCAATAGAAAATGTAATTCAGTATTGATTGAACGACACTCATTGGTATGGTCCCGTCATGGCTCAAGATGATCGGAAGGCGCAGGGGGAACTGGAGTTCGCCGACGCACTGGCCGAACTCTTCTCCGGCCAGGTGCCCCGGATGGCGGGCAGGATGCTCGGCGTCCTGCTCATCGCCGACGAACCCCGGCTCTCCAGCAAGGACCTCGTCACCCGGCTCGGCGCCAGCTCGGCGACGGTGTCCACCATGGGCAGGCTGCTGATCCGTCTCGGCCTGGTCGAGCGAACGGTCTCGCCCGAGACCCGCCGCGACCTGTTCGTCCTGGCGGACAACGCCTGGGTGGGCGTCTACCGCGACGGCGAACGGTATCTCTCCAGCGTGCTGGAACTGCTCAAGGAAAGGCTCGCCGACCCCGATCTCGGCGACGCGCCCAGGGCCAGGATCCGCGAGATGCACAATCTGTACGCCTTCCTGTGGGCGGAGATCCCCGAGCTGGTCAACCGCTACGAGGAGTGGCGGGCCGCGCAGGGGCCGGACGCGATCTACCGGCAGGAGAAGGAGAAGGGCGCGACGGCGACGGAGTGACCCGTCGAGGGCCCCTGTCGGGTGCCCCTCGGCGCGTACGGGGACTCCTGCCGAGGAGCCGGCCCGAGCGGCGGGCGGCCCCGAGCCTTGCGCGTGCATGGCGGAGGCGGCCCGGCTGCCTCGCCCCCGACCAACCCGCCCGCTCCCGACTGCCCCCGCCCGCCCCCGCCGGTCCACTCGACCGGACCGCCGCGACCCGGCCCGTGCCCGACAGGGGCCTGCGCCCGACAGGTCCTGCGCCGTGCCTCGACACGCCTCCCACCGGGCCGATCGGATGTGACCGGTGCTGCTCCTGATGCCGGTGAGAGGCGTGATGTGATGTCAGGAGATTCCCGGACATGCGGGATGTCCCAAACCGGTTGAGCCCGGCACGATCACCGTGAATGCTGTCCGCCATGAACGTGGTATCCGCCCTCGACGGCCGTTCCTCCTCATCCCCGGCGCACGACGAATGGGCCGTCGTCGACGTCGAGACGACCGGGCTGAGGCCGCATCAGCACCGGGTGCTGTCGGTCGCGGTGCTGACGCTGAACGCGGCGGGCGAGCCGACGGGCGAGTACTCCACGCTCCTCGATCCCGGCGTCGACCCCGGACCGGTCCACATCCACGGGCTCACGCCCCAGCGGCTGCGCGGCGCACCCACCTTCGAGCAGGTCGCGGACCGGGTCGGCGAACTGCTCAGAGACCGCGTGATGGTCGCTCACAACGCGCAGTTCGACTACGACTTCCTGGCCCACGAGTTCGCCCGCGCCCGCTCCTGGCTCCCCGTCTCCCAGCGCCTGTGCACCCTGACGCTGAACCGCCGGGTCTCACCTCCCACCGGCGATCTGAAACTGGCCTCCCTGGCCGCCCACTACGGCGTGCCCCAGCAACGGGCGCACGACGCGCTGGACGACGCCCGCGTGCTGGCCGGGGTGCTGCGCCGCTCCCTGGACGCGGCGGAGGAACTCGGCATCGACCTGCCCCTGGTGGCCTGTCCGCCCAAGCAGGGCTCCGGCTTCCCGCCGCGCATCCCGAAGACGCCCTGTGCCTTCCGCAACCCCGGACGTCTCGCCCCCGGCGCACCTCTCGTCCAGGGCATGAAGATCGCCTTCACCGGCGAGATGCGGCTCTCGCGCGAGGAACTGGTCGCCCGCTCCGTCGCCGAGGGGCTGAACGTCATGAGCACGGTCAGCCGGCACACCAGCGTCCTGATCGCCGACGACCGGGACTCCGGCACCGCCAAGGCATCCGACGCACGGGCCGTCGGCACCCCCTGCATCACCGAGGACGTCTTCCTCGCGCTGCTCGCGGCCGTACGTCCGGGCGTACGGCACGAGGACCGCACCCCCTCGGTTCCCGCCCCCGGCCGGGCCGACGCGCGCCCGCACTCGGACGCCGAGGGACCGCTGTCCCGGCGGCGCGTCCTCGTCCTGGGCGGGCCGCACGACCACGCCTCCTCCCTGCGCTCCCGAGTGGTCGAACTGGGCGGCGCGGCGGCGGTCAACCTCTCCGCGGGCGTCACGGACGTGGTGCTGCTGCCCGGAGGCGAGGAGGACCGCAGGCTGCCCCGGATCACCGCCCGCCGCCTGCCCGTTCACGACGCCTCCTGGCTCGACGGTCCCGCCCGCTCGCCGCAGCGGCCCGTGCCCGGCGCCGTACCACCGGACCCCGCGTCCGGACGGGTCCTGCCGCGCGGCGGTGTCGCCGATCTGCCGGAGGACGACTCCGCGTGGACCGTGGGGGCGAGCTGGAGCCACCACACCGCCGGCGAGGTCGATGTCGTCGCCTTCACCGTCGACGACGAGGAACAGGTCCTCTGCGACGAGGACTTCGTCTTCTACGGAGCCCCGCAGAGCCCGGACGGCACGGTCCGCCTGGCCACCGACGGCCCCACCGAACAGGCCGTCACCGTCGATCTGGCGGCGCTGCCCGACGCGGCCCGCAAGGTCGTCATCGCCGCCGCGATCGACGGAACGGCGACCTTCGCCGACGTCGGCGCCGTCGAGATCACCGTCTCTCCCGGCACCGGCGAGAAGGTCCTGGCCCAGGCCACGCTGGACGCCGCCACCACCGAACGCACCCTGCTCCTGGCCGAGATCTACCGGCGCGGCGCGCAGTGGCGGGTCCGGGCCGTCGGCCAGGGATACGACCACGGTCTGGCGACGCTGGCGCGCGGTTACGGCGTCGACGTCACCGACTGAACAGGTTGGGGAGGCTCTTCCCTCGGCGGGGGCCGTTCGGGGCCCGGCGTGCGGCGTACGCCCGTTCACGCCGGGCCGGGGAACAGCGTGCCGGTAACGGGAAGGACATCGGACGGCGGAAGCCCGACTCTGTCGCGCGCGGGCTCGCGGCAATCGTCGGATCGGGCCAACTCCACTCCCTTTTTCTCTGAGTTGGTTCGATCGGGGGTTTCGGTGGGCTGGATTCAGTACGCTCGGCTCAGGTACGGGGATGGGGGACGCATGCCGTCACAAGTGGTGTCGTACGCGCTGGACGAGGGCGCCGTGGTCCGGTTCGAGGTCGACTCGCCGGAGGACTGGCAGCAGGCGAGCGCGGACGGAGCCGTGGGCCGGGTCCGTGAGGCTGTGGGGCCGGCGGTGGAGGCGGCGCGGACAGTGCTGGACCGCGTGTCCGAACTGGCTCCCGCCGCGGTGGAGGTGAAGTTCGGCGTCAAGGTGAACGGAACCGCGAACTGGCTGGTCGCGAAGACCGCGGCGGAGGCCAACTTCGAGATCACGTTGACCTGGCACCCCTCCGAAGCCGCCGGGGGACCAAACCGAGAGTGAACGACGCAGCGACCGGACGAGGGGCACGACCGGGCTCCGACGTCTGGGTGACGGCCATTCACCCGAGCGGTCGCGACGGGAAGCCCCTGGGCTCGGGATTCCTGGTCGATTCCCGCCGGGTCCTCACATGCGCCCACGTGGCCTGCCCGAGATGGGACCGGAACGAAGAACTGTGGGTCGCCTTCCCCAAGGCGGAGGAACTGTTCCACCGCCGCGTCCGGGTACGCGAGGTGATCGCGCCTCCGGATGAGCAGCGCGAGGTCCAGGACGTGGCCCTGCTGGTGCTGGAAGAGGACGTCCCCCACGAACTGGCCGCCCGGCTGCGTCAGCCGTCCCCGGACGACCTCGTCGGCCGGTCGTGGTGGTCGTTCGGGTTCCCCGACGGGATGCTGGGGAACTCTTCGGACGGCATCGTCGGGGAGGCGTTGGGCTATGGCTGGATACGCTTGGACACCGGATCTCGGTACCCCGTCCAGGCCGGCTACAGCGGCGCGGCCGTGTGGTCGCCGCGATACGAGGCCGTGGTCGGCATGGTCGGCCAGGCTCGGGGACAGACCGGCGACGCGCGCGCTCTGACCCTGCGGTGGATCAACCGGTACCTCGCGGAGCAGAAGCTGCACCAGCTCGCAGACTGGTCGGTGGAAGCTGCCGGAGAGAGCGCCTTGGCCGCCTGGGGGTGGTCACTGGAGACGGATCCGGAAGCGGATCGGCACTGGAGGCCACGGGCCCGCGGGGTGAGCGTGGACACGCAAGGCGGCTTCCGCTTCCGGGGCCGCACCGTCGCCCTCGCCGCCATCGTCTCGTGGATCACCGGTGATGTCCCCCGGCCGCGGGTTCTCGTGGTCACCGGCTCTCCGGGGGCGGGTAAGTCCGCGGTGCTCGGACGGATTGTCACCACCGCCGACCCGCACATCTCGGCGGCTCTTCCGCCGGAGGACACCGCGGAGCGGGCGCCTGTGCACTCCGTGTCCTGCGCGGTGCATGCCAAGGGTAAAACGGCTCTGGAGGTCGCCCGGGAGATCGCCCGTGCCGCTTCCGCCGCTCTGCCGGACGACGTCGGCGACCTGGTTCCCGCGCTGCGCGCGTCACTCGCCGACTCACCGGGACGAGGATTCAGGGTGGTGATCGACGCGCTGGACGAGGCCACCACCCCGGCACAGGCCCGCGTGATCATCAGGAAGATCGCGCTGCCCCTGGTGAAGACCTGCGCGGATCTGGACGTGCGCATCGTCGTGGGCAGCAGGGCCACGGACGACGACGGTGACCTGCTGGCGGTCTTCGGGGCCGGGGCGGAGATCCTGGATCTGGACGCTCCCGATTACTTCGCGCAGGATGATCTCACCGCGTACGCCTTGGCGACCCTGCAACTGACAGGGAACGAACGTCCCGGCAACCCCTATGCCGACCGGCATGTCGCAGTCCCGGTGGCGGAGGCGATCGCAGCGCGGGCGGACGGCAATTTCCTGATCGCCGGTCTGATCGCCCACTCCCACGGCCTGCACGACCGTCAACCGATCGCCCCCGCCCGCATCTCGTCCGCGCCCGCACCCACCGTGGACACGGCCCTGCGCGACTACCTCACGCGGCTGCCGCCGATCTGCGGTGTCTCCGCCGTCGACGTCCTCACGTCCCTGGCCTACGCCGAGGCGCCAGGTCTTTCCCCGGACCTCTGGCGCACCGCCATCGCCTCTCTGACCGGCACCGCGTTGCCCCAGGACCACCTGGTGGCTTTCGCCCGCTCCTCCGCGGCCAACTTCCTCGTGGAGGCCAGTGCCCCCGATAGCGCGTCCGGGGTCTACCGGCTCTTCCACCAGGCCCTGAACGACACGCTTCTGCATGCCAGGACCGAAGCCGGATCAATCCGGACCGATGAGCGTTCCCTTGCCCGAGGCTTCCTCTCCCACGGCCTGGCCGGAGGCTGGCACAGCGCACCGGACTACCTCCTGCGCTCCCTGCCACGGCATGCCGCCCGCGGGGGCGTCATCGACGAACTGCTGGCCGACGACGTCTATCCCCTCCACGCCGACCTGCGCCGCCTGATACCCGCAGCCGCCGTGGCCTCCTCACCCGACGCCCTCGTCCGTGCGCGTCTGCTCCGCAAGACTCCCCGTGCCATCGATGCGACCCCATCTGTTCGCGCGGCCCTGTTCAGCGTCACCGAGGCACAGGAGCACCTCGGCTCGACGTACCGGGAGAACAGATTCTCCGCGCCCTATCAGGCGATGTGGGCAGAGGTGACTCCCCGCTTCGAGGAGGTGGTTCTGGAAGGCCACACGGGGGCCGTCAGGGCGCTGTGTGCCGTGGCGGCGGGCGATCGCACCCTCCTGGCCACCGCGGGCGACGACGGCACCGTGCGATTCTGGGATCCCGCCAGCGGAGAGCATGTACGCACGCTGGTAGGCCACACCGACCGGGTGAAGGCGCTGTGTGTTCTACCGGCGGGCGACCGTACTCTCCTCGCCACCGCCAGTGCGGACAGAACAGTGCGCCTGTGGGACCCCGCCAGCGGAGAGCATGTGCGCACGTTGGGGCATGGCGACCGGGTGGAAGCGCTGTGTGCCGTACCAGTGGGTGACCGCGATCTTCTCGCCACCGCCGGCGGAGACGACACCGTCCGGGTCTGGGATCCGGCTGGTGGCGAGCTTGTACGCACGCTGGATGGCCACACCGACGGGGTGAGCGCCCTGCGCGCCGTGGCAGTGGGTGACCGCACTCTCCTCGCCGTCGGCTGCGGAGACGGCACCGTGCGAGTCCGGGATCCGGCTGGTGGCGAGCTTGTACGCACGCTGAAAGGCCATAACGACCGGGTGGAAGCGCTGTGTGCCGTATCAGCGGACGACAACGCTCTCCTCGCCATCGTCGACGGCTGGGGGAGGGTACGGCTGTGGAATCCGGCCACGGGCAGGCGGACACGCCCCCTGAGGAACTACGGCGAGTTTCTCGTTCAGCTCATGAGAAGTGGCTCCGTGGTGTCCAGCGAGCTTCCCCTGGTGGTCACCAGCGGCGACGACGGCACGGTACGTATGGTGGATCCCGTCACCGGCAGGAACGCAGGCACGCTGAGAGGCCACACCGAACGGGTCAATGCGCTGTGCGCTGTACCGGGCGACCACCCCGTCGTCGCCACCGCCAGCGACGACGGCACCGTACGCCTCTGGGATCCCGACGCCAGAGGGATTCCCGTCAGGGGGAAAGACCACACCGACCGGGTGAACGTGCTGTGTGCCGTAGCGGCGGGCGACCGCGCCCTCCTCGCCGGAGGCCGCAACGACGGCACGGTCCGTTTGTGGGATCCCGCCACCGGCAAGCAGACACGCTCACTGCACCGGGGCCCCACAACGCTCAACAGGCTCGCGAACACAATCCCGCCTGTCGTCCAACTCGCCGTGTTCAACTTGCAGATCGTTCCCGGCGTTTTCGGGGTGTGCGCCGTGGCAGCGGGCGGTCGCGATCTGCTGGCCACCACCTATTGGGACACAGTGCGTCTGTGGGATCCCGCCAGGGGTAAACACATACGGGGGCTGAAAGGTCACGCCGGCTCTGTCGAACTGTGTGCCGTACCGGCGGGCGACCGCACTCTCCTCGCCGTCGCGGGCCTCGACACCACAGTGCGCCTGCAGAATCCCGTCAGCGGCAAACACGTGTGCACCTTGGAAGGCCACACCGACCAGGTCACGGCCCTTTGTGCGGTTCCGGCGGGCGACCGCACTCTCCTCGCCACCGCCAGCGCAGACAGGACAGTGCGTCTGTGGGATCCCGTCAGCGGCGAGCATGTGCGCACGTTGGAGCATGGCGACCGGGTGGGAGCGCTGTGTGCCGTACCGGCCAGCGACCGCTCGCTCCTCGCCACGGCGGGAGACGACGGCGTAGTGCGCCTGTGGAACCCCGAGACCGGCGGGCAGACACGCACACTGAGAGGCCATTCCCGCCGCGTCAAGGCCTTGTGTGCCGTCCCGGCGGGTGACCGCACTCTTCTCGCCACGGCGGGCGATGACGCCACAGTGCGTCTGTGGAACCCCGAGACTTATCGTCCCGTCGAAGAGATCCCGGTTCGCTACCCGGTTACAGCTCTCGCCGAGGCAGACGGCTTCCTCGCCGTCGGACTGGGCGATGGGGTTCTGGTGCTGCGACTGTCGGTGAACTCGCCCGCGGAGCCCTGATCTCAGGGTGACGGCCTGACGGCGCGGCGGAGTCCGGACGACCCTCGGTGAGGCCGTATCCGTTCCCCCGGTGAACGGGTCCGGCGCTCGCACCGGTCTCGGCCATGCCCACGGCTGTTCGTCGATGAGGAACAAGCTCGGGTGTGAGGGGCCTCCAGCGGTGCGGTGTTCGCGGGCCGGGTGCGCCCGGGGAGGCGTCGGGCTCCCCGGCCGCCGATCCTGAACCATTGGTGCGTACTGTCAGGGTGTACTGGCAGTACACTCGCCGATATGGCAATCTTCGTCAGAACCGCTGGCACTGTTCTCGTCACGGTCCTCCTCAGCTATCCGATATGGGCGCCCGATTGGGGACTGGGTATCCTCGGCGAGGTCGCCGCGCTGGGGATCGCGGGCGCTCTCGCCGCGGTCGCCGTGTTCTTCGGTCTCGTCGCCCTGTACTGCCGCGCCCTGCAACGCACACTGCGCCTGATACCTCCCCAGTACAGGACGGCGAGACCGGTGTCGGTGTGGTGGATGTTCGCGATCCCCTACAACTTCACCGAGGACTTCTTCATCGTCCGCAATGTGGCCGCCTCCCTCGCGGTCGACGCCCGGCTGCCCGGAGTGTCCGTCCGGCGGTGGGCGGCGCTGGGGTACGGCTGGTGCGCCTTCCAGATCCTGTCGCTGTTCCCGGGCGTTCCGGGATACGTGGGAGGCGGGGTCGCCATTCCCCTCTGGGCGGCACACTGGATCACGACGGTCCGCGTGAACCGCGCGCTCGCCACCCGGCCGACGGCTGTACCGGTCGTCTCCAGCATCCCCTGACGAGGACCCCATGGCCCTGCCCCGCTTCCACCGGCTGCCCGACGACACGAAGGCGGCCATCCTCGCCATCGCCCGTACGCACTTCGCACGCGACGGCAAGGACGCCGCCTCGTTCAACCGGATCATCGCCGAAGCCGGGATCTCCAAGACCTCCGCCTACCACTACTTCGACGGCAAGGACGACCTCTTCGCCGAGGTGGCCGCCGACACCGCCGCCCGCACGCTCGCCGCCCTGGGCCCCTGGACGGAGGCGGCGACCCCCGACGAGCTGTGGGGGCAGATGCGAGCGGGCACCGTCCGGCTCCTGGAGCACCTGCGCACCCACCCGGAGGACCGCGCCGTACTCGCCACGCGGCCCCCGGGAGCCGAGGACGGCGACGCCTGGATCGCCCAGGCCGTCGCCAACGCCCGCGGTATCGGCCTCATCGGCCCCGACCCCGGCCCCGAACTGATCACCCTGGCCACCGGCGCGCTGCTGGGCACCCTCGACGGCTGGGCACTCCATCACCCCGACACCCCCGACGCCACCGTCGCCGACACCCTGGTGCTGCTCCTCGCGCGCCTGTGGAAGTGACGGCACACGGGATCGCGTTCCCGCCGCCGGGCCGCGTGCGCTTGGGCCTGGGCACATGCTCCGATTCCGGCCGGTGGCGGCGGAGGCGTACCGGTTCACCTCATACCGCGTGGCACGCCCGGCGTGGACATCGTGCGGTCGGCCCACTGCGCGCGGGCGCGCGTCAACTCGGCGAGGTAGCGCTCGTACCCGTCCTCGTACCGTGAGCGCACATCCGTGTGGGGGTCGACGACCTCGTGTCGGCCCAGGCACGAGGGCGGCGAGTGGCCCAGGGAGTCTCTGGCGACGGACACCACGCCCAGTGCGCCGACCTGCTGTTCCGCGGGGATGCGGACCGGCCGGCCGAGAATGTCGGCGATCAGCTGAGCCCACATCACCGAGCGTGCGCCTCCGCCGGACAGGGACAGTGCGCCGGTCAGTCCGGCGGATTCCAGGCAGTGCCGGGCCGCGTAACCGACGGCCTCGCACATCGCGCGGACGGCGTCCGACCTGCCGGTGCCGAGGCTCAGCCCGTCGAACCGTCCCGATGCCGACGGCTCGACGAACGGGGCCCGTTCGCCGGCCTCGGAGAGAAAGGGGAAGGCGGAGACGCCCCGTGCTCCGGGCGGGCTCTCGCGGAGCAGGGCGTCCAGGTCGTCGGTGTTCGCGCCGACGAGGCCGAGCACCCACTCCAGTGCCGCCGTTCCCACCATCGCGGGCATCGCGCGCAGCCACCGGTCCGGCCTGGGGGTGCACAGCCACATCCCGGCCGGTTCGGCGGTGGCGTCCATCTCGACGCGGTCGGTGAGGACTTGGCCGGCGAGGGTGGTGCCGAGGACGAGCAGGCCGTCTCCGGTCTCCCGTACTCCGCTTCCGATCGCAGCGGCGGGGAGGTCGTACGGGCCGGCCACGAGCGGCAGCCCCAGAGGAAGGTTCAGCAGCCCCGCGCCCAGTCTGTTGAGCCGGAGTACGGTGCCGGGGTCGGCGGGCGGCGGAAGGAGCCGCGACCGGCTCTCGATCCCGCACGCGGCCAGCGCTTTTTGGGAGTAGGAACGGGTCACGGGATCGAGGAACGGCAGTGTCGCGTCCGAGGCGTCGACGCAGATCTCTCCGGTGAACCGTTCGGCGACGGCGTCGACGCAGTACCCGGCGACCGCGGCCCGGTCCAGTGACTCCGGTTCGTATTCGTGGAGCCAGGCCAGCAGCGGTCCGTGGCATCCCGGGAACATGCCGGATCCGGTCTGCGCGTATGCCTTCCCGATCGTGCCGTCCATGAGCCAGCGGGCGACCAGGTCCGCGGCGCGGGCGTCCATCCACGAGATCGCCGAGCGCACGGCCCGGCCGTCGGAGTCCCGCAGCCAGAGCCCGTCGCCCTGGCCGGTGAGTGCCACGGCGTCCGGGGGCCGGGAGACGGCGGAGGTGACCTCGCGCACCACGTCGCAGACATCGGCGACGACGGTGTCGAGATCCTGCTCCACCCGCCCGCCGGACAGCCGGTCGAGCGGGGAGCGCCGGGAGGCCGAGGCCAGCGGCCTGCCCTTGTCGTCGAACATGACGGCCTTGGTGACCGACGTCCCGATGTCGACGCCGACGACGGTGCTCAACTCCGCTTCCTCTCCTGGTGCGGCGCGTCTCCCGTGCGGGTTCCCATGCGGGGGACGGTCATGCTCGCCCGGCCAGCAGCACGTCCGGATTGGCCGGGTGCGCGAGCGTCTCGCCCCGGACGAACCGGCCGACCTCGGCGGCCGTGATCGACGCCGCGCGGTGGGCGGTCTGCTTGGTCGCGCCCGCCAGGTGCGGGGTGGTGAGGACGTTCGGCACGTTCCGCAGGGCCCAGTCGTCCGGAATCGGCTCGATGTCGTACACATCGAGGGCGAGCGCGCCGAGCCTGCCGCTGCGGAGCATGTCCGGCAGGGGGGCGTGGTCGAGGAGGCCGCCACGGGCGGAGTTGACCAGGACCGCGCCGTGCGGCAGCAGGCCGAGCCGGCGGGCGTCGAGAAGGTGACGGGTCTGCGGGGTGAGGCGGGCGTGCAGGCTCACCACCACGCTCCGGCGCAGCAGGTCGTCCACTCCGATGAGTTCGACGCCGTCCGCCGCCGTCGCGATCGGATCCGCGTACGGGTCGGCCACCAGGACCCTGGCGCCGAAGGCCAGCAGCACCCGGGCGACGATACGGCCGATCGCTCCGTAGCCGATCAGCCCGACGGTCGCCCCGCTGAACTCCATGCCGCCCTCCTCGTAGGAGTAGAGATCGCCCCGCCAGGAGCCGTGTTGGAGATCCGAGTCGGCGGAGCTGATACGTCTCATCGCGGCGAGCATCAGGCCCACGGTGAACTCGGCGACGGCCGGGGCGTTGCGGCCGGGGGCGAAGCTCACCGCGACGCCGTGCCGGGTGGCGGCGTCGAGGTCCACATTGACCGGTCCGCCGCGGGAGACGGCGACGAAGCGGAGATCGGGCGCCGCCTCGAACACCCGCTCGGTGAAGGGGGCCATCTGCGTGACGCAGACGGTCGCTTCGGCGAGCGCCTCGATGAGCTGGTCCTCGGTGCCGCTCGCCTCGCGCACCTGGGCGACCGGGCCGAACGGCTCGTACGGCCAGGGCAGGGTCAGTTCGGTGAACTCGGGGGATTCGGCGAACCCGGTGAAACCGGCGAGTGCGGTGGGCGCACTGGAATCACCCGGTTCACGGGAGTTCCGGCCGGTGCGCGACAGTTCCTGGACCAGGGCCGTACGAATCAGTTCAGGGCGGACGAAATGGTCGCCTGCGGCGAGGATGCGCATAAGGACTAGTCCTTCTTGCGGGAAGAGCCGACGAAGCCGTGCCCCTCGGCCATCCAGGGCGCAGGCTGCGGATTGTCTGTTAAATTTAACAGCGGGAACGTGAAGATCAAAGCTCATCACACATTCGGCCTGTCATTCGCGCGGCCTGCCGGTCGTCCCTCGCGCACCACGCCTTCGCCACGCACGCATCGCCTCGGAACTGTCTCCCGCAAGCCGTGTCTCCCGTCACCAGGAGGGCCCTCCATGACTTCTCGGACCTCCCCGACCTCCCCGAACCCCCTGACCTCCCCGAACCCCCTGACTCCTCGGCTCTCTCGTCCTTCTAGGCCGTCGCGGCTCCTGCTCGTACGGCACGGCGAGACCGAGTGGCACGCGGAGAACCGCTACGCCGGCGTCACGGACGTCGCGTTGACGGAGAAGGGCCGGGCCCAGGCGGTCACCCTCGGGACCTGGGCCGCCCGGTCCGGAGTGGACGCGATCGCCTGCTCACCGCTCAGCCGCGCCCGGCTGACGGCCGGGCCCGCGGCGACGGCCCTCGGCCTGGCGCCGGAAGTGGTCGACGCGCTGCGCGAAGTGGACTTCGGCTGGGGCGAGGGCCGGACCGTCGAGGAGATGGCCCGCGAGGACCCCGACGCGGTACGGCGCTTTCGCGAGGACGCCGAGACCGGCGCGTTCCCCGGCTCCGAGCCGCCGTCCCACGCCGCCGCACGGGCGAGCGCCGCCCTGCGTGAGCTGACACATCGACATCAGGGGGCCCGGGTCCTGGTCGTCGCCCACAACACCCTGCTGCGCATCGCCCTCTGCGACCTGCTCGGGCTGCCGCTCGGGCGGTACCGGCGGATCTTCCCGCGGCTCGACGACTGCGCGGTCACGGAGATCGAGATCTCCGGCTCCGGCACGGCGCTGCGCGCGCTCAACGTGCCCACGCGCGTGCCCGCCGACGCTCCATCCGACGCTTCCGCCCACATGCCCGCCGGGGTTCCCTCCCGCGGGACGCGATCCCATGGTGCGGGACACTGATGTCCATGACCAAGACATCCGCCGAAGAGCGCAGACGGCTGATCGCCGACCATGTGGTGGAGCACGGCACGGCTACAGGCGTCGACCTCGCGCAGCTCACCGGCGTGAGCTTGATGACCGTCCACCGAGACCTGGACGACCTCGAACGCCGTGGTGTGCTGAGGCGGTTCCGGGGCGGCGCGTCCGCCCTGCCGTCCACCGTGCTCGAATCGAGCCTCGACTACCGGCTGGGGGTGAACGCGGCGGAGAAGAACGCCATAGCACGCGCCGCGGCCGGGCTGGTGGAGCCGGGCATGTCGGTGATGCTGGACGACTCCACCACGGTCCTGGCGATGGCCGAACTCCTCGTCGACACGGTGCCGCTCACGGTGGTCACCAACGCCCGGCGCGTCGTCGACGTCTTCGCCGAGCGGGAGGGGATCCGCCTGATCGCACTGGGCGGCGAGTACTCCCGTACGCATGACGCGTTCCTCGGAGTGTCCTGCGTCGAGGCCGTCGAGGCGCTCTCCGTGGACCTGGTGGCGGTCTCCACCTCGGCGCTCGACTCGCGGATGGCGTACCACCAGGAACAGGACGTCGTGCTGGTCAAACGGGCCATGCTCAAGTCGGCCGCGAAGAAGGTCATGCTCATGGACCACACCAAACTCGCCCGCACCGCCCTCCACCGGGTGGGTCCGGTCGGCGATCTCGACCACCTCGTCGTGGACGCCGGCGTGGGGGAGGACCTCCTCACGCGGCTGCGCGAACAGACCGCCGTGAGCGTGGCCTCCGCCGCCCGGTGAGCGCGCTCTTCCGCGATGTTGGATCGCATGTGGATTTAACGCGCATGGGTGCGGCCCGGTCGTGGACGCGTGACGCAGCGTGTGAAGCCGTTCCGACCGCCCTCGGCTGACGTCCGAACCCCCCGTACGGACACGCCGCACCTCCGGCTCTGTACGGGAGACATGAAAGGACGTCACTCTCACCCATGAGCAGCGGACCCCATCGGCCCACCCTCCACCGCCCGGCCGTGATCGGCGTCGACGTGGCCACCGCCTCGGTACGGGCGATGTGCGTGGACGCGGACGGCCGGGTGCTCGCTCAGGCACAGGCCCCACTGCCCGCCCCTCTGCGCGGCGCCGGAGGCACCAGCGAGCAGGACTCCCGCCTGTGGTGGCCCGCCGCACGGTCCGCGCTGCGCCGCACCACGTACGCGCTGCCGTGCGGTGGGCGGGAGGTGGTGGCCGTGGCCGTGTCCGCCACCTCCGGCACGATCGTCGCGGTCGGCGCGGACGGGGAACCGCTCGGTCCGGCCCTCATGTACGACGACCGGCGCGCAGCCGCCCTCAACGCGCGGGCCCGGGAACTGGGCGACGCCCGCTGGAACGCGCTCGGCCTCTCCATCGGACCGACGGCCGCGCTGGGCCGGGCGGTGTGGTGCCGGCGCTCCTACGGCTCTGCCATGCGGCACCTCCTGCACACACCGGAGGTGCTCGGCCGCATGCTGACGGGCCATCCGGTGGCGGCGGACTGGAGCCACACGCTCAAGTCCGGCTACGACGCGCGTACGGGGGAGTGGGCGGGCGAGGTCTTCGACGCACTCGACTTCCCCGCAGGGCTGCTGCCCGACGTACAGGCCCCCACGACTCAGGCGGGCGTCGTCGGCCCCGAGGCTTCCGAGGCGACCGGGCTCCCCGAAGGGTGTTCCGTCCGGCTCGGGATGACGGACGGCTGCGCCGCGCAGATGGCCACCGGAGCGGTCACGCCCGGCCGGTTCGTCGGGGTGCTCGGGACCACCTATGTGCTCAAGGGCGTGTCCGAGGAGCTGGTGCGGGACCCGGCGGGAGCCCTGTACAGCCATCGGCACCCGCACGGCTGGTGGCTGCCGGGCGGCGCGTCCAGCACCGGCGGCGAGGCCCTGGCCGCCGTCGATCCCGTGCGCCTGCCCGCGCTGGACAGCGCGGCGGCGGCCAGGGGCCCCGCCTCCTGTGTGCGGTATCCGCTCCTCCGCGAGGGCGAGCGGTTCCCCTTCGTCTCCGGCGAGGCGCGGGGATTCCGCCTCGGTGACCCGGCCGACGAGGCGGACGCGCACCGGGCGGCGCTCGAAGGCGTCGCCTTCCTCGAACGGCTGGCCCTCGACCGCGTCCAGGAGCTGGGCATCGAGGTGTCCGGCCCGCTGCACGCCGCGGGCGGCGGCAGCCGCAGCGCGGTCTGGACGGCGATCAGGGCCACCGTCCTCGACCGGCCGATCCGTGTCGCCGACAGGGCTGAGACGGCGTTCGGCGCGGCGGTCCTCGCGGCGACCGGCACGCTTCATCCCCATGTGTCGGCCGCGGCCGAGGCGATGACCGGGGCCGGGGCGGGGGCTCTGGTCGAGCCGGTGAGCGGAGAACGGACGGCTCTGGAGGACGCCTACGGACGGTTCCGGGACGAACTGCGGCTCAGGGGCTGGCTCCCCGAGAGTTGAGGGCCCCACGGGTACGGTCCGCATGGTCCGCGTGGCCTGCCTGGTCCGCGTGGCCTGCCTGGTCCGCGTGGCCTGCGCGAGCCGGCCATGCTCCGGGGTGGGACGGCGCGACGGGATGCGGGGCGGCACTCGGGGAGTGCGGTCCGCTGGTCCGTTTCGTGGGCTGCGGCTGCTTCTGCGGCTGCGGCTTCGGCTCCCAGGCGTACGGAGTCGCCGTACCCGCCTCTCCCGTGGCGTCCGGCGCGTTCGCCCTCGCCGTACGGGCAGTCCCCCGCCCCCGACACCGTGGGACGCGACCCCGTGGTCAGGACCGCCGGGTGCTGGCCCGTACGCGCAGCTTGCTAGGTACGACCGACGGCTTCTCCACCGTCTCGCCGTTGAGCCGCTTGAGCAGCATGTCGACCGCCGCGCCCGCCTGGTCGGCGGGGCGCAGATCGATGGCCGTGATGGGAGGGTCGGACTGCTGGGCGAAGCGGTTGTCGATGCCGATCGCGAGCATCAGATCCTCCGGGATCCGCACACCCCGCTCCCGGCAGGCGCGGGTCGCGCCCTCGCTGTACTGCTCGGCGGAGGCGATCAGCGCGTCCGGTGGCTCGTCCGCGTCGAGCAGGGCGCAGGCGGCGCGGTAGGAGTCGGCTTCGAAGCGGTCGACGGAGACATGGGCGACGAAGGGTCTCAGGCCGCGCTCGGCGCACCAGGACTCGTACGCGTGCTCGCCCTCCAGCGTCCATGCCCAGGAGGAGCGGGCGGAGAGCAGGGCTATCCGGCGCGCGCCCTCCCGGTGCAGATGGTCGAGCAGGTCGCGCATGTTCTGCTCGTTGTCGCCGGAGACGTAGAAGGGACGCTCGGGGCGGTCCGGGTCCCGTTCGATGGAGACGACGGGGATGCCCATGTTCTCCAGCATGTCGATACGGGGGTCGCCGGCGGCCGGGTCGCAGAGCACGACACCGTCCGGGCCGATGAGCCGCCACTCGTCCTCGGTGCTGATCCTCGGCGTCAGCATCAGGGCGTACCCCTCGCTGAACGCGGCGCGGGCGGATCCCGACGCGATCGTCATGTAGTAGTCGAGGCCGATCATCTCGTACTCGTTGCCGCTGACGTCCCGGTGCGGCAGGACCAGGGCGATGGTGCCCGTACGGCCCTGCCGGAACGCCTGCGCCACCCGGCTGGGGCGGTAGCCGAGGGAGGTCGCGGTGGCCCTGATGCGCTCGCGGGTCTCCTGGCGGAGTTTGCCCTTGCCGTTGAGGGCGTCGGAGACGGTCGTCACCGAGACCCCGGCGGCCGCGGCGACATCGCGGATCGTCACCCGCCCGCCTGCGGACTTGGACACCTTCACCACGGAACCACCAGATTCACTCGTAGCCCTGCTCGACATCAACACGGATCAACATGAACCAACGCGGGTGGGTGCTGAGCGAGAGCCCGCGTCTGCCTACGGTACGACGGGGGATGGGTGGATGCCGACAGTCCGGATTCACTCGGTCGACGTTCCCGGTTCTCCGGGCGTTCCCGACGTCCACGCCGTTCGCGGCCCGCTCCCCGCCGTGCGGAGGCTGTACGGAGACCGTACGGCGGACGCACGAAGGCCGTACGGACGCCGCACGGATCCGGGCCGTACCCCGCCGTACCCCGCCGTACCCCGTCGTACGGAACTCAGCGCGCCCCCGCCGGCTCGGGCGCGGTCCACAGCTCGCCCATACGGCTGGCGGCGATCCGGCCGCCGCGGACGAACCAGCGCGGACCGGGCTCGTTGCGCAGGGCGTCCGTGACCGTGGTCGCCGCGAGGACGACGAAGTCGGCCCGCCCGCCCGTGCGCAGCTCGCCGTACGGCACCCCGGCGGCCCTCGCCGCGTGGTCCGACACCAGCCGCCACGCCGTCTCGATGCCCTTGTCGTCCTCGTCGGCGAGCGGGAACGCGTGCCAGGCCAGCCGGGCCGTGTCCATCGGGTCGAGATTGCCGAAGGGCTCCCAGTTGTCCTGGAAGTTCCCGGTTCCGGCCGCGACCGTCACCCCGGCGGCGAGGAGCTGGTTCGCCCGTGAGACACCCCGGTACGGATAGGAGCCGCCGAGGTTCGACGGGCACACGGTCACCGCGATCCCCGCCTCGGCGACCTTGGCGATCACCCGCCGGGCGTCGTCGTCGGAGTAGGTCTCCAGCGCGCCCACGTGGTTCGCGTTGACCATGCCCTGCATTCCGTGCGCGACGGTGCGCTCGGCCAGCGGTTCCAGCAGCCGCTCGGTGGGGTCGGTGAAGTAGTCGATGTTGATGTCGATGCCGACGCCGAACCGCTCGGCCAGCTCGAAGACCTGGTCCAGATGGGCCAGCTGGTCCTCGAAGGACCGCTCGTTGTTGGGCCAGCCGCCGACCCGGTGGGCGCCCGAGGCGAGCGCGGCGGCCACCAGGTCGTACGCGCCCGGATCCTGGAGCAGACCCTCCTGCGGGAACGCGGTCACCCGCAGATCGACCAGATCGGCGTGCTTCTCCCGCGCGTCCATCACGCCTTCGAACGAGGTCAGCCCGGTCACCGTGTCGATGTCCGCCTGGCCCGCGACCGTGCCGACACCCTGCGCGGCGGCCAGCCGGAGGAACGCGCCCGCCCGCCCGGCGACCTCCTCCCTGGTGAAGGTGGCCTTCAGATCGCGCTGCCGCTGCATCAGCGCCGGCCGCTCCGTCAGCCGCGTCGGCAGCCCCAGCGGGCCGATCGACCGGCGGCTGAGAGCCTTGTCCGGGTGGCTGTGCGGCTCGGTGAACGGAGGTGCGATCAGGCCGCCGTTCGCGGCGATCCGCTCACGGGCGGCGACTCCGGCGGCGGCGCCGGGGCCGAGTGCGGTGATCAGCCCGTCGCGTACGACGACGTCGACCCGCTCGGCACCGGACGTCCCGGACGTCCCGGATGTCCCGGACGTCCCGGCGCCGAGCGTCGCGCCCTCGATGATCAGGTCCGCGGGCGTCCCGGAAGCGCGGGTCCCGGAAGCGGAGGTCTCAGGAGCGGGGGTCTCAGAAGCCGTCACGGTTGATGTCCTTGTAGAGGAGGTACGACGGGCGGGTGGATCCGGTCGCGTAGAAGGACTGCGGGCAGTAGGGGGCCATGTAGATGAAGTCGTCGGCCGACACTTCGAGATGGTCGTCGCCGAGGTAGTAGAGCCCCTGGCCTTCGAGCATGTAGAGACCGTGCTCCTGGTGGTGGACCTCCACCATCTCGAACCGCGAACCGACGTCGAACCGCATGAAGTTCATCGCCATGTCGTAGCGCTCGTCGAGCGGCAGCAGCGGGGCGTAGGTGCCGCCGATGGTCTCGTCGGGGTGGTGGACCACATCGTCGATGTGACCGACGACGGTCTCCGGCCCCTCGACGCCGTCCGCGCGCTCGTAGCGGCGCTTCACCCAGAGCACCCGCGACGCGCCGGGCGTCTCGATCTCGAACTCGACGCCCTCGGGGAAGAAGGCGTATCCGTTCGGCTTCAGGGTGTGCGAGTCCCCGCCGGCCCGCACCAGGGCCTCGCCGTCGAGGACGTACAGGAAGTTCTCGAAGCCCGCGCCGAGCGGGCGCACGCTCCGGCCCCCGGCCTCGAACTCCAGCAGATACTCACCGAAGCGCGCCGGAAGCGAACGCGGCGTCGCCAGCGGCTTGGCGATCACATCCCTCAGATGCGGCAGCGCGTTCTCGACGAGGTTCTCCGGACACATGAGGGTGTACGCGGCACGGACCCGGCCGCGGTTAGCGCTCACATGGTGGATGGCTGGGCTGGACGTCATGTCAACTCCTTGGTGCGCGGCTTCGGATGACTTCGGATGGCTTCGGATGGCTTCAGACGCGGTACTGGCCCGCGGCGAGCACGGCGAGGCCATCGGCGTGGACGGTGGGGCGCTCGACGACCATGTCGACATGGACCGGCGACTCCCAGTCCGCGCCGGTGTATTCGGGGAAGGGGTGGCCGAAGGCGATGTGCACACCGGGGACGTTCTCGTCGAACAGCAGATTCCCGGTGATGGCGGGCAGCTTCCGGTTGGTGCCCAGCGCGAGTTCGCCGAGGCGCAGCCCGTTCGGGGCGTCGCCGAGCCAGTCGCGCAGCCTCGATTCGAGAGCGGTGTCCGGATGGCGCAGGCCCACCGCCGAACCGTCGGCGACCTCGATCAGCAGCGGCTCGGCGAGCAGGCCGGACTCGGCGTTGAACGGGTAGCCGACCACGGAGACCGCGAGGACGCCGTCGGCCGTCAGCGGGGTGCAGAACACCTCGCCCTGCGGCAGCCGTCCGCCCTGGCCACCGCATTGGTAGAGGCCCGTGAACGGGGTCCAGGGACGGGCCGGGTCGCAGGTGAGGGACAGATCCGTGCCGGTGGCGCTGGTGATCCGTATGGACCGGCAGTCGCTCAGCGCATCGCGTACGCCCAGGGTGAACCGGGCGACCTCGGCGTAGTCGACGGCCATGCCGATGCCGAGACAGGCGTCGTCCAGGGCGGGCATATGGGCGTGGCGCGCGCCGAAGCGTTCGAGGTGCGCCCAGAACGTCGGATCCCAGGCGAGCAGATCACCGGGATCGGCCGCCGCGAACACCGTCACGGTCGGCTCGCAGGCGTCCAGGACGCGCCCGATCTCCCGCCGGGCCGCCTCGTAGCCCGCGGCGATGTCGGGGATCTCGGCCACGGTCGCCGTGGTGATGGTCCGCGCCTGCCCGGCGATGACCTCGGCCAGCCGCCGGGTGCGGCGGTCGGTCAGCACCAGCACCCGGTCCGTGCCGGTGACGGCGAGGCACGTCCGTACCAACTCGGCGGCGCCACGGGTGAGATCCGGCGGGGGAGCGATCAGATCCGGCATGCCGTCTCCTCCTCGTCCTGATCGGCTGTCCGTGCCACCGGCCCGACCGGCCCGACCGGCCCGGACAGGGGTAGAAAGCGGCCCGTGCCCTTCGGCGCGACGACGTCGCCGCCGACGGCCACGGTGCGGCCGCGCACGACGGTTCTGACGACCTTCACCGTGCTGGTGCGGCCGTCGTACGGGGACCAGCGCTCCGCCGCGTGCTGCTGCTTCTCGGCGCTGACCGTCCAGGAGGCGTCCAGGTCGAGCAGGGCGAAGTCCGCGTCCATGCCGGGCCGCAGAGCGCCCTTCGCGGCGGCGCCGGCGATCCGCGCGGGGCCGCTCGTCAGCAGGGGGACGATTTCCGCCGGCGACATGCCGCGGCGCAGCGCCTCGCTGATGACCAGCGGGACGTACTCCTGGACGCTCTGGATGCCGAACGGGCAGCCGAAGACGTCGTCGGACGCGGCGAGCTTCTCGGCCCGGCCGTAGGGGCAGTGGTCGGAGACGACCGCCTGCACCCGCCCGGACCGGACCCGGTCCCAGAGCAGCTCCACCCGGTGCGCGTCCCGGAGCGGGGGAGCGCACACCGCGAAGCCGCCCAGTTCGGGCAGTTCGTCGGCGTTCAGCAGCAGATGGTGGGCGGTGACCTCGCAGGTGGCGTCCAGACCGGCCGCCCGCGCCTCGGCGACCAGGTCGATGGCCTCGGGCGTGGACAGATGGACGAGATGGACGGCGCAGCCGGTGCGGCGGGCCAGCCGCAGGACGTCGCGTACGGCGTCGATCTCGGTGGCCGGGGGCCGCGCCTCCAGCAGGGCGGCGAAGTCGGTGCGGCCGTCGGCCCGCAGCCGGGCCTCGCCGCTCGCGAGCGCGTCCCGGTCCTCGGCGTGCACCAGCACCCGGGCCCCGAGCCGGGCGGCGGTCGCCATTCCGGTGAGGAGATCGGACTCGGTCGCGGGCGGGAAGCCCATGTCGTTCTCGGGGAGGAACGCCTTGAAGCCGGGCGCGCCGAGATCGTGCTGGCCCGCCATCTCCGCGAGGGACGGCGCGGTCAGCGCGCCCCAGAGCCCGAAGTCGACCACGGCGCCCGCCTCGGCCCGCCGGACCTTGGCGCGGTAGCGCGCGGCGGTCGTGGTCGGCGGGTCGGAGAAGGGGTGCTCGACGACGAAGGTGACGCCTCCGGCGGCGGCCGACCGGGTCCCGGTGTGGAAGTCGGTTTCGAGGGAGATGCCCGGCACGTCGAAGTGCACATGCAGATCGATCACGCCGGGGGTGATGTGGAGCCCGGTCGCGTCGATGGTCTCCGCCGCGTCGACCGGGGTGTCCGGGGGCACGATCGCCCGGACCCGGCCGGCGTCGACCAGGAGCGTGCCGGCCCGAGGCCCGTCGGGGGTCACCACGGTGCCCCCGACGACGGCGAGGTCGGCGCGCGGCGTCGCCCGGCGGGATCCGTGCTCGTACGCCACGGGTTCGCGCGACGTGCCGGTGCCGGTGACGGTGCTTGTGCCGGTGCTTGTGCCGGTGGCGGCGGTGCGGTGGTCCAAGCCGTACGCGACCGGTCCGGCGCCGGCCCTGGTGCCGGCTTCGGTTTCGCGTCCGACCTCGGTACCCGTTTCGGCCTCGGCGCCGGTGCCGGGTTGGGTGCTCGTGTGGGGGACGGAGGTGTGGTGGCCGGATTCCGGGGTGCGGTGGCTCCCGCCGTACGCGACCGTTCCGGTGTCGGCCCCGATGCCGGTTCCGGCCTCGGTCCCGCCTTCGCCCCCGTTCCCCGCACGCCCCGCCGGCCCGCGCCCCCGCCCCGCCGGCCCGCGCCCGCGCGCCGGTTCGCCCGGCGAACGCGCCGTCACGGCGCCACCGGTTCCGCCGTGCGGCTGCCCGTGTTCCGGCGGCTCACCACCCGCCCGCGCTTCAGCGTGGTGCGGGAGGAGGGCATATTGGCGATCGCGGTCGCCCGGTCCGGCGCCTCGAGGAGGACCAGGTCCGCGTCCTCGCCGACGGCGATGTCACCCGGACGCCCCCCGAGTACGGCGGACGCCTGCCCGCAGACCAGTTCCCAGGCGGTGTCCACCGCGCCCTCGTCGTGGAAACCGGCCCCGAAGAACACCATCTGGGCGCGGTCCAGCGGATCCAGAGTGCCCAGCGGATACCAGCCGTCGTTCATGTTGTCGCTGCCCGCGGCGACGACCGCGCCCGCCGCCATCAGTTCCAGCGGGCGGGAGAGCCCGCGCGGGCCGCCGTCCAGCAGATTCAGCGGGACGACCACGATCCGTACGTCGGCCTCCGCGACCGCCGCGACGACTCGGGCCGCGTCGGCGTCGTCGTACACCTCGAGGCCGCAGCAGTGGCTCGCCACGACACGGCCCTGGTAGCCGCGCCGGATCGTCTCCTCGGCGATGAACTCCAGCATCGTCTCGGCGGGATCGATCATGCAGTCGGCGTGGATGTCCACACCCACGTCGAAACGTTCCGCCAGATCGAAGACCTCGCGGACGCTCGCCCGCTGGGCCTCGATGCCCTCCTCGACGTTGGGCCAGCCGCCGATCAGATCCGCGCCGGACTTCAGCGCCTCGACCAGCAGTGCGCGGGACTCCGGATCGCGTTCGAGCCCCTCCTGGGGGAAGGCCACGATCTCCACGTCCATCAGATGCGCGACCCGCTCGCGGGCCGCCAGCACACCGTGCAGGCCGCGGAGTCCGGCGAAGGAGTCCACGTCGACGTTGGCGCGCAGCCTGGTGACCCCGTTCGCGGACGCCAGCCTCAGCGCGCGGGTCGCCCGCTCGGTCACGTCCTCGACGGTGAAGCCGGCCTTGGTGAGCCGGGCGCGCTCGAAGGAGTCACGGGCGTCGGCGGGCGCGAGGGCGCGGCTGTACGCCTTGTCCGGGTGGTAGTGCGGTTCGGTGAAGGACCGCGAGACCAGGCCGCCGTCGGCCTCCAGGGTTTCGGAGGCCGCGGGGGCGTCCGCGCCGCTCGGTACGACGGCGGTCAGCTTCCCGTCGCGTACATGCAGGTCGACGAGGTCCTCGCGGCCGTGGACGTGGCCGCCCCGGATCAGCAGGTCGAGTTCGGATGGCATGGCGCTTCACCACTCCCATTCATTGGCGGGGACGCGGATGTCGGACGGGTTGGCGACCACCGCCGTCAGACCCGCCCGCAGGGCGGAGATCTGGAGGTCGAGGCCCATGCTCGGCCCGTTGTGCCCGATCCGGGCCACATGCTCGGGGGTGTCCGGCAGATGGACGAATCCGCACCGGGCGGGCAGCCCGCGCAGGGCGGACAGATGCAGTGCGGTGTACATGACGGCGTTGCAGCCGTGGGTCGAGGCGGAGTTCGAGATCAGCGCCGGGACGCCGGCCTCGCGCATCGCCGTGGCCATGGCCTTGATCGGCAGGGTGGACAGATAGGCGGCCGGGCCGTCCGGGTAGAGCGCGTCACCGGCCGGGCGCCGCCCGTCCTCGGCGAACTGGAAGTCCTCGACATTGACCGCGGTGCGCTCGACCGTGACGGTGGTCCGCCCCGAGAACACCCCGCAGGAGACGACCGCCACGGGCGGCTCGCCGTCGCCGAGCAGCGGGAGCAGCGCCTCTTCCGGGCGCTTGTCCCAGATCAGGCTGCGCCCCACCACGCGGTGGCCGCCGATCTCCTCGCCGTTCAGCGCGAGCGCCACGGCGGAGCTGGGGTTGTCGGCGTAGTGCAGCTCGGTCCGGCTCGCCGAGGTGCCGAAGGCGCCGTTCCCGGTCACCAGAATCCAGGGCTGAGTCATCACAAATCTTCCGGTGGATGGAATGCACGGTTCGTCAGGCGGAAGGGTGAGCGACCGCCATGGCTCAGCATCATGACGGATGCCGGACGGAAAAGAAACGTTTCTTTTTCTGAAAGAAACGTTTCTTTCAGAGTCTTGACCCTGGCAATCGGCCGGTGTTAACTGCCGCCATCAAGCCCGAGCACGATGGCTCCGCAGCGCAGCCGAGATGTTGGTGGTACCCCGCCGGGACGGTTCCTCCGCTGCCCGCAACTCCTGTTGATTTCCGCTGATTTCTGCCCTGCGTGACCCCGATCCCTCGCGGAGGTACTTCCTTGAAAGCCATCCCCGTCTCCGTCGGCGCAAGACGGCTCACCGTCACCCTGGTCGCCGGGACGCTGGCCCTCACCGCCTGCTCCGGCGTCAGCCAGGAGAAGAAACCCGCGGGTCGGAAAGGGCTCACCGTCACCGAGCTGACCCCCAAGCCGTCCGGCCCGCTCGACCGGGTCACCTGGGCCGTGTCGTCCGAGCCCTCGTCGTTCGACTGGATCTACAACGCCAGCTTCGAGACCGGCCAGATCATGGCCAACGTGTGCGAGGGGCTCATGCGGCTCGCGCCCGACATGTCGGTCCAGCCCGCGCTGGCCGAGTCCGTCGCGAACCCCACCCCGACCAGCTGGGTCTACAAGGTGCGGCCGGGCGTGACCTTCCACGACGGCACCGCGCTGACCGCCGACGACGTGGCCTTCAGCCTGGGGCGCAACCTCGACGCCAAGGCGGGGTCCTTCTGGTCCGGCGCGTACGAAAACGTTTCTTCAGTGAAGGCCACCGGCCCGCTGGAGGTCACCGTCACGCTCAAGCAGCCGGACGCCCTCTTCAACTCGTATATGAGCAGCCCCGCCGGAATCGTCGACAGCAAGGCGACCGTCACGGCCAAGGGCAAGGCGTACGGCACACCGGACGGCGGAGTGAACTGCGTCGGCCCGTTCTCCCTCGGCAAATGGGAGAAGGGCCAGTCCATGACGCTGACACGCGACGACGAGTACTTCGACCCCGCCCGCAAGGCCAAGGCCGAGGAGGTCGTGTTCCGCTTCGTCCGCGACCCCGCCGCCATGGTCAACGGGCTGCTGTCCGACTCCATCGACGGCAGCTGGTTCCTCCCGCCGTCCGCCCTCAAGCGGCTGTCGACCAGCGGCAAAGGCACCGTCTACTACGGCGAGTCCACCCAGGGCTTCAACGCCATCGTCATGAACACCCAGGGCCCGCTCAAGGACGTACGGATCCGCCAGGCCCTGTCCATGGCGATCGACCGCAAGGGCATCATCGACACCGTCATCAGCGGCGCGGGCGAACCCCAGAAGGCGCCCGCCGTCCCCGGCTCATGGGGCTACGCCCAGAAGACGTACCAGAAGGCGTGGGACGGCCTGACCGTCACCGAACAGGACCTCGAAGCGGCGAAGAAGCTCGTCGCCGACGCCGGAGCGCCCGGCAAGCCGATCGTCGTCGCGACGACCAGCGCCGAGGCGGAGGTCCCGGTGATCGGCGCGGAGATCCAGTCCGCCGCCAAGAAGATCGGCCTCGACGTCCGGATCAAGTCCATCCCCGCAGACCAGTACAACGGCGTCTACACGGACAAGAAGGCCCGTGAGGGGATCGACCTCTATCTGACCGGCTGGGGCACCGACTTCTCCGACCCGCTCCAGATGTACCAGTACTTCCAGACGGGCCACTTCTACAACTTCTCCGGCTTCTCGAACCCGCGGTACGACGACCTCGTCGTCAAGGCGGGCAAGACCCAGGACCCCGAGCAGCGCGCCGACCTGGTCACCGCCGCCCAGAAGATCGTCGTGGACGAACTGGTGTGGATCCCCCTCTACGCCCCGTACAACACGCTCTTCCTCAACAAGCGGCTGACCGGATCCCCCGCCTCCTACGTCCAGATGCACTACCCGTGGGCCGCCGACCTGGGAGCCTCCTCATGAACGAGGCCGTCACCGGCGCGCTCAGGATCCTCGCCAAACGGCTCTGCGCCCTGGTGCTGCTGATGCTCGCCACCTCGTTCATCGTCTTCTCGGCGATGTACCTGGCGCCCGGATCCCCGGAGTCGTTCCTGGCGCGCGGCAACTCCGTCACCGCCGACACCCTCCAGGCCATCCGCGACCAGTACCGGCTGGACGACCCCTTCTTCGAGCGGTATCTGGCCTGGCTCGGCGGCATCGTCACCGGGGACTTCGGGCAGTCGCTCCAGTTCCGCCAGCCCGTCGGGGATCTGATCGGGTCCCGCGTCGCCACGACCGGCGCGCTCGTCGCGTACGCCTCCGTCCTCATCCTCGCCTCCGGCATCGTCATCGGCGTGATCGCCGCCGTGAAGCGCGGCAAGGTCGACAGCGCTGCGATCATCGGCACGACGGTCGCCATGGGAACGCCGTCCTTCGTCGTGGCGATCGGGCTGACCTCGCTCTTCGCGGTCACCCTCGGCTGGTTCCCCGCCTTCGGCGCGGGAGAGGGCTTCCTCGGCCGGATCTGGCATCTCACCCTCCCCGCGGTGGCGCTCGCGCTCTCCTCCGCGGCGCTCGTGGCCCGCTCCACCAGGTCCTCCATGCTCGCCGAGATGAGCAAGGAGTACGTCGAGACCGCCCGCGTCCGCGGCATCCCCCAGCGCCGGATCATCTGGCGGCACGCCTTCCGCAACGCGCTCGTGCCCGTGGTCACCCTCGCCGGCCTGGTCGTCTCCGGGCTGCTGGTGACGACGACGCTGGTCGAGACCGCGTTCGGCCTCAACGGGATGGGCTCGCTGCTGGTGCAGTCCGTCAACGCCAAGGACTTCCCGGTCACCCAGGCGATCGTGCTGATCATCGTCGGCGTGTTCGCGCTCTGCAATCTGCTGGTCGATCTGGTCTACCCGCTGGTCGATCCGCGGGTGCGTGGAAAGGTGGGTGCCTGATGGCGGTCATGACCGAGTCCGCTCTCGTACGCCGCCGGGGCTTCTCCCGCCGGTTCGGCGGCAGCAGGACGATGACCCTGTCGATCGGGGTCCTGGCCCTCTTCGTCCTCGTGGCGGTCTTCGCCCCCTGGCTGGCCCCGCACGACCCCAACGCCGTCTCCCTCGCGGACGCCCTCCAGGGCACCTCCGCCGACCACCTCCTCGGCACCGACCAGTCCGGCCGTGACGTCCTGTCCCGGCTGATCTACGGTGCCCGCACCTCGCTGCTCGGCCCGCTCGGCGTCGTCGTCGGCGCCACCGTCCTCGGCGTCACCATCGGAGTGATCGCCGCCTGGCGCGGAGGCTGGGTCGACACGGTCCTCTCCCGCGTCATCGAGCTGATCTTCGCCTTCCCCGGCGTGCTGCTGGCGATCCTCCTGGTCGCCGTCCTCAGCGCCGGACTGAACGCGACCGTGCTCGCCCTCGCCATCGCCTACACCCCGTACATGGCACGGATGACCCGCAGCGCCGCCCTCAGCGAACGGCACCGCCCCTACATCCGCGCACTGGAGATC
Organism: Streptomyces sp. NPDC004838; assembly: GCF_053600955.1. Classification (NCBI taxonomy): domain Bacteria; kingdom Bacillati; phylum Actinomycetota; class Actinomycetes; order Kitasatosporales; family Streptomycetaceae; genus Streptomyces; species Streptomyces sp. NPDC004838. Next base: position 263,206 of record NZ_JBSGAW010000002.1, read on the forward strand.
CAGGGGTTCGGCTCCGGCTCCATCATCGTGCGGCATCTGCTCCCCAACATCGCGCCGATGGTCCTGGCCCAGGCGTCCCTCTGCTTCGGCTACGCCATGATCGACCTCGCCGGCCTGTCGTTCCTCGGCTTCGGCGTCCAGCCGCCGCAGGCCGACTGGGGCGCGATGATCTCCGAGGGCCAGGTCGCGCTGCTCCAGGGCGCGCCCCTGTCGGCGCTCGCCCCCGGCGTCCTCATCGTGATCGCCGTCGTCGGATTCAGCCTCATCGGCGAAGGCGTCGCCGACCGCATCAGAAGGGCCGACCGATGAGCATCCAGCCCACCACGCCCACCACGCCCACCACGCGTACCGGGCGCACCGCGGACGCCGCCACGGACGCCACCACGGACGGTCCGATGTTCGAGGTCGAGGACCTCTCCATCGCGGTCCGCCGCGGTGAGGACGTCAAACCGATCCTCGCCTCCGTCTCCCTCTCCTGCGCCAGAGGGGAGATCGTCGGACTGGTCGGCGAATCCGGCTCCGGAAAGTCCATGACACTGCGCACGGCCGTCGGGCTCACCCCCGCGAACGCCGACGTCGGCGGACGGGTACGGGTGTCGGGACGCGATGTCCTCGGGGCCTCGGCCAAGGAACTCGTCGCGCTGCGGTCGCGGACCGCGTCCATGATCTTCCAGGACCCGCGCGCCCACATCAATCCGTTCCAGCGCATCGGCGTCTTCCTCTCCGAAGGGCTCCGGATCCACCAGGGCATGTCCAAGCAGGACGCGGCCCGCACGGCGACCGGGCTCCTCGAAGAGGTCGGCCTGCCCGACCCGGCCCGCCATATGCGCCAGTACCCGCACGAACTGTCCGGCGGAATGCTCCAGCGGGTGATGATCGCCGCCGCGCTGGCGAGCGAACCGGAACTGCTCCTCGCCGACGAGCCGACGACCGCGCTCGACGTCACCACCCAGGCCGAGATCATGTCGATCCTGCTGCGGCTCCGCCGCGAACGCGGGCTCTCCATCGTCCTGGTGACCCACGACCTCGATCTCGCCGCCTCCTGCTGCGACCGCATCCATGTGATGTACGCGGGCTCCATCGTCGAGGTCGCCTCCGCCACCGAGCTGGCGCACCGGCCCCGGCACCCCTACACGGCCGCGCTGTTCGCCGCCCGGCCCGCGCCCGACCGCACGGAACTCCAGGCGGTGTCCGGCCGGCCGCTCGGTCTGTACGAGGTCGAGGGCGGCTGCGCCTTCGCGCCGAGGTGCCCCAAGGCGGGTGACGACTGCCGGGAGACCGCGCCCGAACCGAGGCTGGTCGGCGGGCACCAGGACGGGCACCAGGTGGCCTGCCATCTGGCGGAGGCGGGACCGGGGGAGGCCGCGCCGGACCCGCTCGGGAAGCCCGCCCCGTCCGGCGGCGGCCCCAGCGGCTCGGACGGCTCCAGCGGCCCCGGCGGCGCTGCCGACCCCGCCGACCTTGGCAGCCCCAGTGGCCCCGGCGAATCCGCCGACCCCGGCGGCTCCGGCGGCTCCGGCGGCTCCGGTACGTTCCGCCCGCTCACGAAGGGAGAGCGGCCGTGACCGCCACCCACCCCGTCATCAGGGTCGAGGCACTCCGCAGAACCTATGACCACGGCCGGATCGTCGCCGTCGACGACGTCTCCTTCGAGGTCCCCTTCGGCGGATCCCTCGGCATCGTGGGGGAGTCGGGCTCCGGCAAGACCACCACGGCCAAGCTGATCGTCGGACTGGAGGAGCCCGACTCGGGCCGTCTCCACTTCGACGGCCGGGAGATCGGCACCGGCAGCAGCCGCGGGCTCCGCCGGGAGCGCGCCCGTACCGTGCAACTCGTCTTCCAGGACCCGTACCAGAGCCTGGACCCGCGCCAGAGCGTCGGCGACGCCATCGACGAGGTCCTGAAGCTCCACTCCGGCCTCGAACCGGCCGCGTCCGCCGCGCGGCGCGCCGAACTCCTCGACCAGGTCGGGCTCGGCGTCCGGGAGGCCGCCGCCCTGCCGCGCGAACTCTCGGGCGGCCAGCGGCAGCGCGTCGCGATCGCGCGGGCGCTGGCGGCCAACCCCCGGCTGCTCGTGCTGGACGAGGCGGTCGCCGCGCTCGACGTCTCCATCCAGGCCCAGATCCTCAACCTCCTCTCCGAGATCCGCCGGGACACCGGGGTCGCGCTGATCTTCGTCAGCCATGACCTGGAGGTCGTGCGCTGGGTCGCGGACGACGTGATCGTCATGTTCCGCGGCTCGGTCGTCGAGAGCGGCCCCACGGCCGACGTACTCGAGAACCCGGAGCACCCCTACACCCGACTCCTGCTGTCCAGCGTCCCGCGTCTGGGCTGGGACCCCGCCGACGTGTCGCGGGCGCGACGCGACTTTCTCGCCGCCAAGTGACGTCCGCCGCCTCGTGGAGGAATGCCATGTCCCGCTACACCAAGCGACGCCGGACCACGGTCCTCGTCTCGCTGACCGCCTGCACGGCCCTCGCCCTCTCCGCCTGCGGCGGCGTCGACAGCGCCGGGAAGAAGGGCGCGAGCACCCCGAAGCTCACCGAGTCCCTTCCTGCCGCGAAGGGTGACGTCGACGCCCTCCGGTGGGCGCTGTACGCGGAGCCCTCGTCGCTCGACCCCATCTACAGCAACGACTTCCCGCCGATGGAGGTCCTCGCCAACGTCTGCGAGAGCCTGCTGAGGATCAACCCCGACTTCACCTTCCAGCCGTCGCTCGCCGCCTCCTGGACCAACCCCGACTCGCTGACCTGGGTGTACAAGCTGCGCGACGGGGTGACCTTCCACAGCGGCGCGAAGATGACCGCCGAGGACGTCGCGTACAGCCTCGGCCGCAACCTCGACAAGTCGCTCGGCTCCTACCACGACGCCGTCTACAAGAACGTCGAGTCGATCAAGGCGAGCGGCGAGAACGAGATCACCGTACGGCTGAAGAAGCCGGACGCCCAGTTCAACCAGGCGATGGCCACACCGGCCGGGCGCGTCATCGGCAAGGCCGCCTCCGAGAAGGCCGGGAAGAAGCTCGGCCGCCCGGACGGCGGGGTCGACTGCACCGGCCCGTTCAAGCTGGCGGACTGGTCCGCCGGAAAGTCCATCACCATCGACCGTTTCGACGGCTACTGGGACAAGGAGCGCACGGCCAAGCCCGCGAAGGTGGACTTCGAGTTCATCCGCGACCCCGCCGCCCGCACCACCGCCATGCTCTCCGGCGAACTCGACGGCTCCTGGTTCGTCCCCGCGTCCGGCTACGCCAAGCTGCTGAACACGGACAAGGGCTCGCTCTACTTCGGCCGTACTTCCGGGAGCTACGTCGGGATGGTGACCGACCTCAAGGGCCCGCTCGCCGACGTCAGGATCCGCAAGGCGCTCTCCATGGCCGTCGACCGCGAGGGCATCATCAGCGCGGCCGTGTCCGGCGCCGCCGAACCGCTCAAGGCGCCCGCCGCGCCCGGCACCTGGGGTTACGCCCAGAAGGAGCTGAAGGCCGCCTACGACGCCCTGCCCGACCCGAGCGGCCCGCTGGAGGCGGCGAAGAAGCTCGTCAAGGAGGCGGGAGCGCCCGCCGAGGCCATCACCATCGCCGTCACCGGCTCCCAGTCCGAGATGCCGATCATCGGCACGGAGGTCAAGCGCGCGGGGGAGTCGATCGGCCTCAAGGTCGACATCAAGACCCTCCCGGCCGACAACTACAACGCCCTGTACAGCGACGCCAAGGCACGCGAGGGCATCGACATGCTCTTCTCGCTCTGGCAGGCGGACTACCCGGACCCGACCGCGATCTACCAGTACCTCCAGACGGGCGACACCTTCAACTTCGCCCAGTGGTCGAACCCGGAGTTCGACCGGCTCATCAACGAGGCCAAGGCGACCGCCGACACCGCCGCGCGCGCGAAGCTGATCGCCCAGGCCCAGGAGACCGCCGTCGACGAGGTCGTCTGGATGCCGCTGTACACACCGTTCAACCCGCTCTTCCTCAAGAAGGGGCTGACCGGGGCGCCCATCTCCTCGGTCCAGCTCACCTACCCCTGGGCCGCCGACATCGGCAGCGCCCAGTAGAGCCACGCCAGGGGGCGTGGGAGCGAGAGGGGAAGGGTGAGGCGAGCGGCCGAAGCGACCGCTCCCGAGCCCGCCTCGCTCAGGGGTGAGGCCCCCCGGCCCGGACACATCCGGGCCGGGGGGCCTCTTCGCGTCGCGGACGCACGCCCGCGAGGACACGGCTGCGGAAGCGGCGTACGACGGATCCGTTACGGTCCGGGGCCGGACGCCGACCGCCTCCCCGTCGACCTTCCGGCGGGGAACAGGATCCCCAAACCTTCCGCATCAGGCTTCTGACCTGCGGATCCGTCTGCCGTAGGCTGTCGGAGGACAAGCCTGGCCTGAGCGGGATTGGCAGTTTATCGTTCGTTACGCAAGGATTCTGTCGCGCGGACGAGGGGGAAGTCGCGAACCGGTCCGACGAATGGAGGAGTCGCCGTGCGATCACTTCACCCTCTCACCGCTGCCACGGGGGGACCGGACAGCGCCCCCGTCCGGGGCATGGACGCCGAGAAGTCCTGGAACATCGGCATCAGCCCCACCGCCGTCGGCCCGCCGCGCGGCCCCGCCGCGACGACCGGGACCAGCGGGACCCGTACCGGCGATTCCGTCGACGCCCCCGCGACCCGTACCGACGACCCCGCCGACCCCGCCGACGCCACCGCGATCGCGACCGACGGCCTCAGCCCGGCCCTGCTGCGCCGCGTCGCCGGATTCCACGAGTCCGGACTGCGTTCCGCCCGCTTCCTCTGGCACGAGGACGGCCGCTGGGCCCGGTGCGGACTCGAACTCCGCCCGGCGTCCCCGGACACCGTCACCCTCACTCTGAGCCCGCTGCCCGGCCCGCCGTCCGGACTGACCTCCCGCGAGATCGACATCATCTCCCTCGTCGCACTCGGACTGTCGAACCGGGAGATCTCCAGCCGTCTCGGCACCAGCGTCCGCACGGTCACGACCCAGGTAGAACGGCTGCTGAAGAAGCTCGGCCAGGACTCGCGGGCCGGGGTGAGCGCCCTCGCCGTCGACCGCGACCTCATCCGGCTGCCGATCCCCGGCGGCGTCGAGCACCGCTCCGGCGTCCGCGTGCTCGACGTCGAACGCCATGCCGCCACGGCGACCGCCGTCGCCGTGCCCACCCGCCGAAGGGCGCGGGCCGGCAACCGCGACATCCTGCGGATCGGCACGATCGCCGTCGCGGGAGCCTTCGCCGCCGACGGCCTCGAAACCACCCAGGGCGCGGCCCTCGCCGTCAGCGACATCAACACACTCCGCCACGACTACGGCCGGTCGATCGAGCATGTCACCGTCCGGATCGACCCCCTCGACGAGGACTCGGTACGGACCGGGCTCGCCACGCTCGCCGAGGCCGACGTCGACGCCATCACCAGCAGCTACGCCAGCGCGCTGAGCCCCGCCGTCTTCGAGTTCGCCGCCGACTTCGGCCGTACGTTCCTGCACACCAACACCTGGACGCGCAGTGTGGACGCCGTGCGCGAGGACCCGCGCCGGTACGGGCACGTCTTCCAGACCTGCCCCTCGGAGACCACCTACCAGGCGGCGCTCCTGTCCTATCTGCGCACCCGCCCGGCCCCCGGCGACCACGCCCACCGGCTGGCCGTGGTCGAACTCGACGGGTACGGCTGCGCCGTCACCGACCAGAGCTTCGAGGCCCGCGTACGGAAGGTGGGGTGGAAGGTCACCTCGACCCACCGCGTCGGGCTGACCGTCGGGGACGTCGACGCCCTCATCGCAGGAGTCCTGGACGACCGGCCCGATGTGGTCGTGCTCTCGCATCTCTCGGTGGAGACGGCCGCCGAACTGCAGAACGCGATCACCCGGCACAGCCCGAACCAGCTCACGTACCACATCTACACCCCGTCCGTGCCGGGGTTCGCGAGCCGGATCGAGCACGGCGGCGGGCAGGTCGTCTGGTCCACCGTGACGGGCCGCCCGGACGATCCGCTGGGCCGACGCTTCTCGGAGGCGTATGAGCGGACGTTCGGCGCGTCGCCGGGCCGGAGCCAGGCCAGCGCGGCCTACGACCAGATCAGGATGCTGCACGCGGCCTTCTCGATCACGGGATCGTTCTCGCCGGAGGCCGTCGGCGGCTATCTGCGGGAGTCCGCGTACCGGGGAGTGAACGGCACGTATCTCTTCGCGGACCCCGGACAGTCGGTGACGGGCTACCCGTACGACTCGGGCGACCAGAGCCTGTCGCAGCCCACGCTCACGTACCGCCTGTCCGGCGGCGGACAGGAGATCCTCTCCGTCGCCTGACGGACCGGAACACCGGCCGAGCACACCGCGCAGCCGGAGCCACACCCTGCCGAGTGACACCACAGCGGCGACACAACACACGGCCGCGACACAGCACACGGCCGGGACATAACACACGGCCGGGACACAACACACAGCCGCGACACAACACGGCCGGGCCCCGGTCGAAACCGGGCCCGGCCGTGTCTCCGCGCCGTCTCCGCGCCCGTTCCCTGGGCCGTGCCCGCCCTGGGCCGCGCGTCCGTCCTACGACTTCCCGGCGAAGAAGCCCGTGAAGTCGTACGACACCCTCGGCACCTCGCACGGATGCCCCAGCACCAGATGCATGGTCCGCCGATCCGGCTCGATCACCGCGCTCGCGACCGTCGAACCCTGCGCCAGCTCGTGCTCCTCGGGGTTCGGATGGCAGCACAGCGCGTCCGGGTAGTTCTCGTGGTCGCTGAGCACCTCGTGCCATCCGGCGACCGACGGCCTCGGCATCAGGTCCGCCATCGCCATCGCCCGCTCCTGTCGGAAGAGGGTGTCCGGCATGACGCGCGGCCCGTGGTCGGTGCCGTTCGACGCGAACGCCCCGTCGTCACTGATGAAGTGGTTGGCGTGAACGAGATAGCCGCCGGGGCCCACCGGCAGCCGGCTGACGTCCCGGGCGGAGCCGGGACGGGTCTCCATGTCCACGGCCCGCCCGTCACCGACGATCAGATAGTTCGCCGAGGAGGCACGGTCGACGGAGAGCAGTACATCCTCGGCCGCGTCCACCGACTCCGTCTCCAGCAGGGCCCGCAGCAGCAGGTGGTACGGCATGCCCGGAGCGCCCACGTCCAATGAGGTCACCAGGGCGTTCGTCAGTACGGTCAGGCCCGCCGAGTTCATGCCGAACTTCGCCAGCAGCCCGGCCTCGACGACCGACACCCACCGGGGGCCGTGGGTCGGCTCGGTCTCCAGCACCACCACGGTCCGGTGCGAGAAGGGGATCCAGTCCCAGTTCTGGCCCACGATCGGGGCGGGCCCGCGCAGATCGGCGAAGGAGGTGCACTCGGCGGGCGGCCCGCCCGCGGCGATCTTGCGCGCCTTGCCCGAGAACAGGATCTCGGTCCGCAGATTCAGGGCGAGGATGTCGGCGAAGGACACTCCCGCGCCCTCGGCTATGCCCTGGATCTCCTCCAGATAGTCGGCCTCGAACGTTTCGATGACGGGGACGAACGTCTCGGCCAGCTCGGTCGCCGCATCCCAGTTCATATCGGCGAACTTCGCGTAGACGCGCTCGTAGTTCTCCAGGGAGATCAGGATCCGGTCGCGGGCGGCGGCCCCGTACTGCCGGCCGCGACCGCGCGCTCCACCGCTCGCACGGATCACCAGAGGGACGTCGCCCGCACCGGCCGCCGCCGTCTCTCTCAGAGCCCCTGTCCGCGGAGTCGTCCGCGGAGCCGCGTGCGGTGTGGACCGCGGTGCCGAAGAAGGTGTCGTACTCATGAGGCGCTCTGCCCTCCGTCCACGGCGATCACAGTGCCGCTGACATACGCGGACTCGTTCGAGGCGAGGAACACGCAGACCTGCGCGACCTCGTCGGCCGTGCCCAGCCTGCGGGCCGGAATGCGCTGGAGGACCTGCCGATACGCCTCGGGGTCGCGCGACACGGTCGTCATCGGGGTGTCGATCACTCCGGGCGCGACGACATTGCACCGGATCCCGTCGGGTCCCCACTCCACGGCCAGCTGACGCGCCAGGGACACCACGGCGCCCTTGCTGGCGCTGTACGCGGCACTGGGCTCGCCCGCGTCGCCGCGCACGGCCGCGATGCTCGAAAGCAGCGTGACGCTGCCGCCCTCGCCGGCCCGCTGCATACGCTCGGCGGCAGCGGCGGCGACCAGCAGCGACCCGCGGGCGTTGATGTTCACGACCGTGTCCCACTCCGCCGCGGTCGTCCGCGTCGCGGGACCGAACCGGTAGATCCCGGCGCAGTGGACCAGCGCGTGCGGCGCGAGGCCGCCCCACGACCGGTCCACCGTGTCGAAGGCGTCCCGCACGGACCGCTCGTCGGTGATGTCGCAGTGGTGGGTGACCAGGCCGTCGTCCTCACGCGTCCCCTCCTCGACCAGGTCCAGCCCGATGACGGACCAGCCGAGCCCGGAGGCGATGGACGCGGTCGCGCGCCCGATGCCCGACAGGGAGCCGGTGACGACGAGCCGTCGCTGCGTGTTCATGAGGTGAGAACCCCTCCGTTGACGTTGATGGTCTGCCCGGTGACGTACTCCGCGCCCGACAGCAGATAGTGGACGGCGTCGGCCACGTCCGCGCCGGTGCCGTGCCGGGCGAGCGGCACCTCGGCGACCACCAGGGACCGCTCCTGTTCGAAGGAACGGCCGCTGCGCCGGGCGCGCGAGGCGAGTTCCTCGCTGTGCATCTCGGTCATCACATAGCCGGGCGCGACCGCGTTGACCGTGCAGGCCGGGGCCAGTTCGACGGCGAGTGTCCGCATCAGCGACTGCACCGCCGCCTTGGAGGCGCTGTAAGCGCCCGCGCCGGGGGTGGGCTGCTGGGCGAAGAGCGAGCCGATGACGACGATCCGCCCCTTGCGACCAACCTCCTCCCCGTGCCCGTCCGTGCCCTCCGTGCCCTTCGAACCTTTGTGTTCGCTCGACCGCTCCAGCAGTGGCCGTACGGCCCTGATGCCGTGCAGCACCCCGAAGAAGTTGATGTCGAACACCCGGCGGATCTCGTCGTCGGGCGTGTCGAGCAGCGGGGTCTCGGGCCCGCCGACGGCCGCGTTCGCCACCAGCGCGTCGACGCCGCCGAACGCCTCCACCGCGGTCCGCGCCATCGCGGTCGCGTCCTCGGCACGGGACACATCGGCGACCAGACCGACCGCGCGCCGCCCGGTGGCGTCGAGGTCGCGGGCGGCGGCCTCCACCTCGGGGTGGACGTCGGTGAGGAGTACGTTCCAGCCCTCCGCCAGCAGCCGCTCGGCGACCGCGCGCCCGATCCCGCGCGCGGCGCCGGTGACCACGGCGGTACGCCGTGCCGTCTCCGCGTCACGCCCGGTCACGACAGCGCCCCCGCGGCGGCGACTGCCGGGGCGCTGTCCCCGGATGCCGCGCGGACGGCCGCGGACACCTCGCGGCACCGGGCGAACCAGACGCCGTCGCCGTTGTCCGCCCTGACGGCGGTCAGGAACCTCTCCAGCATCGCCAGCCGTCCGGGACGCCCGATGATCTGCGGGTGGACGGTCAGGGTGACCAGCCCGCCCGTCTCGTGGATGGCGGACGTCTCCTCGCTCCACAGCTCGGCCACCTCGCGCGACGACCTGATCGTCCGGTCCCAGCTCGACGCGTCGAACCAGAAGTGGGGAGCGTCGTCCAGGGACCAGTGCACCGGCACCTCGACGAGGTCATGGCCGCGGTGGGCGTACGGCATGATCGCGTCCATCATGTTGGACGAGTAGGTGAAGCCGTTCTCGACCAGAAGATCCAGGGTGCTGGGGCTGATGTCCCAGGACGGCGACCGATACCCCTCGATCCGGTCCGTGAAGCGGCGCAGTACCGTCAGCCCGCGCTCCAGCTCGTCGGCCTCCTCGTCCCGCTCCATGAGGTGCGGGGAGCGGTGCGTGAATCCGTGGTGCCCGATTTCATGACCGTGCTCGGCCACCGATTCGACGATCTCGGGATATCTTTCCGCGTCTCCGCCGCAGACGAAGAACGTGGCCGGGATTTCGAGCCGGTCGAGCATATCCAGGAGTCGGGGAACCGCGATGTGCGCGCCGTACCGGGCCTGGGAGAGAACTCCGGGGCGTGCGGCGTTCGCGGGATCCTCGGCGAGCCACAATTCATCGGCGTCGAAGTCGACCGTGAGCGCCATTGCCGCCCGATAGCCAGCAGGCCACATACGAGGTCCTCTCTCCAAAAAGGGATCAAGGAACACGTTAACCGCGGGGGCACGCTTCGCGAACTCCGTAAGATTACGTACGGAGTCCCAGGTCACGGCTGTATTGGGGGCCTGGCGCTCGTGATTCGCGGCTGTACGTACAGTTGCGTATATCGGTCACCGCCGTGGTTTGCCACCCTTCGGGAATCGATTGAACCCCCGTTGAACCGACGGGCGCGGAGAGGAACCAAGCCGGTGACGAGTCCCACCACGCACAAACCACCTCAGCTGACCAGAGTGCTGCGGTTGCCCGCGATCGTGCTGTTCGGCCTCACCTATATGTCGCCCGTCGCCGTCTTCACGACGTACGGCATCGTCAATGACGAGACCGGTGGACATCTGCCCGCGGCCTACGTTCTGGCACTCGGCGTCATGCTGCTGACCGCGCACAGTTACGGGCGAATGGTCCGCAGCTATCCGACGGCGGGTTCCGCGTACAAGTACGCGCAGAAATCCTTCGGCGGCCATGTCGGGTTCCTCACCGGCTGGACGCTCATGCTCGACTACCTGTTCCTCCCGATGGTCTCGTTCCTGCTGGCGGGCATCTATCTGCACGCGCAGTTCCCGGGGGTTCCGCAGGGTGTCTGGAGCGTGCTCGCCCTCCTCGTCGTGCTGCTGTTCAACGTCCTCGGCGTGAAGTTCGTCAGCCGGATCACCGCGATCATCATGGGGGTGACCGGTGTTCTCCTGGTCGTCTTCGTGGCGCTGTCGGCCGTGAAGTCCGAGGTCCCGGCCGGTGACGCTCTGCAGTCCTTCGTCCCGGAGTCCGGCCAGTGGTCCCTGCTGGCGGGCGGCGCGGCGATCCTGGCGCTGAGCTTCCTCGGCTTCGACGCGGTCTCCACGCTCGCGGAGGAGGCCCACAACCCCCGGCGTACCGTGCCGCTGGGCATCATCCTCACGACCGCGATCGGCGGCGGGCTCTTCATCCTGGTGGCGTGGGTCGGCTCGCTGGTCCGCCCCGACAACGACTTCACCAACCCCGACTCCGCGGGGGCCGAGCTGATGCGGACCGTCGGCGGCGGCGCGCTGAGCGGGGCGTTCACCGCGGTCTATGTGCTGGGCTGCTTCGGCTCCGCGATGGTCTCCCAGGCCAGCGTCTCCCGCATCATCTTCTCCATGGGCCGTGACGGCCTGCTGCCCAACCGCCTCTTCGGCCGGCTCCACCCGAAGTTCGGCACCCCCGTGGGCGCGCTGATCGCGGTCTCGGCCGTGGCGTTCCTCTCCGTGGTCCTGACCCTCGACCAGGCCGTCGTGATGATCAACTTCGGTGCGCTGGCCGCGTTCTCGATGGTCAACCTCAGCGTCATCAAGCACTACCTCTTCGGCGCGAACCGCTCCACCGGCCTGAAGTCGCTGCTGACCAACGGCCTCCTCCCCGGTCTCGGCTTCGCCAGCACGGTCTGGCTCTGGACCAGCCTCACCGGGACGACCTTCGTCGTCGGTCTGGTGTGGATGGGCGCGGGGCTCGTCATCCTCGCGGTGACCACCCGGTTCTTCACCCGGCAGCCTCCCGAGCTGCACATGGACGGCTCGGAGGGCGCGGAGCCGACGGAGAAGCCGTCGGCGGGCCCGTCCGACGGGTCCCGGACCGTACCGGTGCGATAGCCCCCGGGGACCGGGGGACCGGGCCAGGGGACCGCAGGGTCTGCGGGACCTCTGGCCGGCCTCCGGCCCCTGCTCCTCTCCGGAGGCCGGGTGGTCCCCCCGGCCTCCGGTTCCCCCGGCCCCCGTGGACCCTTCAGCCCCTTCAGCCCCCTTCAGGGCTCCAGGGCCCACGGGGGCCGCTCGCCTCCCGGCTGCCGCAGTACCCGTAGGACGTCCGCCGCCGGGAGGTCCTCGATGTCCGGCTCCGGCGGTGGCGGCGGCTCACCGGCGTCGATCCTCTCCCGGTACCGGCCGACCACCGCCCTCAGATCCGCGATGACCTGGTCCATCGGGTCCATCGGGTCCATCGGGTCGGCCGGGTCGAACGAGTCTGCCGGGTCGAACGAGTCGGCCGGCGCGCGGGAGCGGTCCGTCCGCTCGGCAGGCGGGATCAGGGTCGCGGTGTGGACGTCCTCGCCCCAGACGCTGATCGTGTACTGCCGGGATTCGAAGTCCTCCGCGTCCTGAATGCTCACCGACGGCAGCCGCCACTGCTCCTCGGCCAGCAGTTCGCCACGGAGCGTCTCGATCCGGCGCAGGCTGGTCGAGCCCTCGTCCGGGTCGAAGTACTCGACCACGTCGGAGGCCATCTGAACGCGCACCGCGGCCCCTCGGTGGAAGGCCCGCCGCCCCGCCTCCCGCCAGCGCACGGCCTCCGGAGTGGACTCGGCTCCGTCGTTCTCCGCGACGGCCAGATCCTCCAGGGTGGCCAGATCCTCCAGGATCAGGCTCTCGGTGTACCCGGAGGGCACCAGACGGCACAGCGAGCGAGCGGCGAGAAGTGTCCACCGTGTCGCCTCGGACGCCAGCGACAGCCGGACCGAGGCGAGTTGGCGCAGCACCAGGGTGGCGCCGGGATACTCGCCCAGTTCCAGCCACTGACAGACGCTGCGGCGGAAGTGCTCCTCGGCGACGTCGAGTTCCCGCGTCCCGCGGGCCGAGATTCCCAGCAGTTCGTGGAGTCTCGCCGACGCGTAGCGGTCCCGCGTCTCCTCGGCGAGTGCCATCGCCTCCAGCAGGTGCGGACGGGCTTCGGGGAACCGCTCGGCGGCCAGCAGCGCCTCGCCCAGCCTCCGCAGGGTCGCCGCCACCCCTGCTCGGTCCTCGGCCGTACGTCGGTCCTCGGCCGTACGCTGGAGTTCCAGCAGCCGCTCCAGCGCCGGGACCAGCTCCGGAACGAGCGAATCCGACGCCTCGGCCTCATCGGCGAAGAGGCCCCACGCGCGGATCTCCGCATGCCGCAGACCGGTCTCGCGGGCGAGCGAGGCGGCCTCCCGGGCGCGCTCCAGCACATAGGTCATGTCATGGCCGGGGTCCTGGCGATCCTGTTCGACGGAGGCCAGCAGCAGGTCGATCCGGTGATCGGGCAGACTGAACGTCGCCGTCAGCGCGTCGGCCTCCCGCAGCCGGCTCTGCGCCGCCTCCCAGCCGTCGGACTGCACATGGAGATGGAACAGGCGCATCAGGCACGCCAGCTCCAGCAACTGATCGCCGATGGCGCGGCTCACATCCCGCGCGGCGGAGTAGTGGCTCCTCGCCGTGTCGTAGTCCTCGCGGACCATGGCGATGTCCCCGAGGATGAACTCGGCCCCCGACTCGACCCGTACGGAGCGCAGCCGCTGATTGAGCTTGATCGCGTCCCGGACCAGCCGGGTCGCCTCGTCCGGGTCCGGAGGGTCCTGGCTCAGCCGGACCGAGGCCAGCTCCTGCAAGGCCATCGACAGGTGGAGCGGCAGATCGAGCCGGCGGAAATCGTGCTGGACGGCCCGCATCTCACTGTTGGCGGTGTCGACGTCGTTCTCGCGCAGATACTGGATGAGCGCCCGGTCGTACCGGACCTCGGCCACCGCGACGCCCCGGTCCCTCACCTTCCGGGCCGCCGCCATGGCCTCGGTGTACAGCCCGGGGATGCCCGCCCGCTCCCGGGCGTCCCCGTGGGTCGCGTAGTACCGGGCCAGGACCGACAGCGCGTGCGCCAGGGTGGAGTCACGGCCGTGCAGCCGTGACAGCGCGACGGCCTCGTTGATCTGCCGGTAGCACTTCTCGGGCGCGCGGCGCAGCGCCTCGGCCGCCGACGAGCCGAGGATCGCGGCCCGGTCCCGCGGGTTGTCGGGCGGACACAGCTCCAGCGCCCGTTCGAAGTACAGATCGGCGTCCGCGGCATGGCCCAGTTCGCTCTCCGCGTTGGCGAGCACATGGAACAGCCGGTGCACCCGCGCGCGCTGGAGCGTTTCCCGGCAGATCGCGGCCGACTTGCCGAAGCGCATCCAGTTGTACTCCACCGACGCCAGCACCACGGCGGTGTCCACGGTCAGCTCCGGCACCTCGCCCTCCGCGGACAGCCGGTGCACCTCCCGCAGGATGCCGTGGTCCAGCAGCCGGGCGTCGGGCTCCTCAAGGAAGTCGCCCAGCTCCAGCGCCAGGGACCGGGCGCTCCGGGCCGCCCTCCGCCGCCGCTCCTCCGGGTCCGTCCGCGCGAACATCGGCCCGAGCACCAGCGGCAGCCGGAACCGCGTTCCGCCGCCCTCGGACCGGGTGCGCTCCAGCAGGCTCAGCCCCGCCAGCTCATGCGCCCTCCGCCCGGTCTCCTCGGGATCGGCGGCGGTGAGCCGGGCGAGGGTGGCGGCCGGCACCGGCAGCAGAAACGGGGCCGCCGCCTCCAGCAGCTTCCGACCCTCGGCGTCGATCCGGTCCAGCAGCATCGGCGCGAAGATGTTCTTCTCCAGGAACTCCCCGCGCACGTCCCGGAACTGGGACCGCAGCGCCTGCTCGTCGATGCCGACGTCGAGATGGCTGCGGGCGACGTTGAACAGCCACTCCAGCAGCCGCGGATTCTGCCCGGCCAACTGCCGGGCCCAGCCCACCACGGCCGGGTCCAGCGGGCCCGGCCGCTGTAACCGCTCCACCAGCCGGTCGAAGTCGGGTTCGAGCAGCGGATGCAGCTCCATCGGCCGCAGATGCCGTACGCAGTCCAGCGCGGGCAGATACCGGCTGGTGACGACGATCCGGTGCGCGGTGTCCGATCGGCGGACCGCGTCGATGAGATCGGAGAGCACCGACGCCGCGTCCGGCTGGGTCACCGGACGGCCGTCCACCAGCCGCAGATGGTCCGTGCTCAGCCGGTCCCGGCGGAAGTTGAACTCGAACTCGTCCAGCACGATCAGCAGATTGGGCGCGCGGTCCAGGAACGAGTCGAGCTGCCGCCGCAGCGATCTGCCCGGCACGGGATCGTCCAGCGCGGGAGCGAGCCGGGGATCGTCCTTCACGGCGCCCAGCACCGCGCCCTCGTCGAGATAGCCGTGCAGCCACAGGGTGTGCCGCGCGCCGTCGAACAGCCGCTCCCGGATCCGGTGCACCAGCGTGGTCTTGCCGACCCCGCCCATGCCGTGGACGATCAGCCCGGCCGACGCCGAGTCGTCGTTGAAGTCCAGCAGCCGCAGCGCCCGCTGGATCTCACGCCGCCGCCCGACGAACTGTCCGGGGTCCAGCGGCTGCCCGGCGAACCCGGCGCGCGCCCTGCGGACCACCCGGTCCCGGCCCGGCGCTCTGGCCGGGGTCACCAGCGGCCCCGGCAGGCCGCCGCGTACGAACATCCGCAGCAGATGCCAGTACGGCACCGAGTCCCGCACCAGCCGCCGATAGGTGCCCGCCAGTGCGACGGCGGGCGAGAGCCCCTCCGCCAGCTGCTGATAGAAGACCGCGGCGGCCCCGGTCGCGGCGGTGTCCGGCACCGGCCGCCCCCAGCCCAGCACCAGCGGGGCCGAGTTCCCGGCCAGCGACTCGGCGAGCGAGGCGACGGCCCCCGCCTCCGGGGACTCGGCCGTACGGCAGCCGGAGAGAAAGACCACGGACGGGGACCGGCCCAGGCCGTCGTGGATGTCCTCGGCGCTCGCCGCGACCTCCTCGCCGTGCGGCCCCTCGGCCAGAAAGCGGGGACCGTCCTCGGTCAGCACGGCGTGCCCCGTCAGATGGACGACGTCGACGTCACCGCGCGAGGACTCCAGCACCCGGTGGCGCAGCTGCTCCAGCTCCCCGCTCTCCTCCACCTCCAGCTCGATCCGGAAGCGCCGGGTGGCCTCCCAGATCCGCGCCTGCTCGGCGTCGTAGTCCAGCGCCCCGGCCGCGGACTCCGGCGCACAGGCCATGAAGGCGAGATGCAGGGGACGGCTCTGCGGGGTCCGTTCCGTCGCCGCGCCCTCCACCTTCCGCACGGGGACGACCGGGTTGGCGGACGCGACCAGGAACCCGCTGCCGTCGTGGAGCAGTTCCCACGGCAGATGCGCGAACCCCGCGCCCGTACTGACGGCCAGCACCAGCACATCCCAGGATCCGCGGGTCCGCCCGATGAAGCCGGAGAGTCGGCGCTCCGGGGTGTCGAGGAAGGTGAACAGCTTGGTTCCGTAGGACTCCAGCAGGGTGCGCGCCTCCTCCGGGTCGACCGGAAGGGCGGCGTAGTAGTCGGTTTCGGCACGCTCCAGCATGTCCGCGATCGCGGACAGCGGTACGGGCGCTTCGGCGGGCTCGGTGCCGGGCCCGTAGTCGAAGCGCAGCACGGCCTGATCGGTGCCGAGCCGCTCGATGGAGATGGTGATGCTGCGTTCGCGCTGTTCCATGGCTCTGCCGCCCCCGGTCGCCGGGCCAGTCAGTCGTCCAGCTCCGGCGGTGGCGCCAGCAGCCGGGCCAAGGCGGCCTCGTCGAGCGAGTCCAGAGAGGTCCGCCGTCCGTCGATGATCACCACCACCCGATCGGGCCGGTCGGGCCGGCCCTTCCAGCGCTTCCACCACCTCATGATCTGCTCGGCCAGCGCCGCGGACCCGGCGGTGATCCCGACGATCGCCGCGACCGTGACGAGCACCGGCTCCTTGACCGTCGGATCGCCCGGCACCGGCTCCACGTCGTCGTGGACGCCGTCCAACGCGGCGAGTTCGGCCGCGGCGCTCTGGAACCCGTTGCCCTCGACCAGTATCCGAACCGTCACCAAACCCCCAAGACGCGCCTGATCGCTGGTCATATCGTGCCCCAGCAGACCCGGTTGGGGGAAGCGAAACGGCCTACGGCGATGTCCGGGGCGGCACCACGGCTCCAGGTGAAGCGCGGGACGTCAGCCTGTGCGGCCGATGCGGATGATCACGACGGTGACGGTCGCGTCGGTGATCTTGTACAGCACCCGGTACCGGCCGACGTGCATGCGGCGCAGGTCCGCCGAGCCGTACTCGGCGCTGCCGTTGGGCCGGGGCTGGTCGGCGAGGAGGTCGACGGCGTCCATCAGCAGGCTCAGCCCGCCGGGGTCGTCCTTGAGGAACAGGGCGGCCGTGTCGATGGCGGCCTCGTCCCAGATGACCGTGTACGTCAAGAGGCCGGGTCCAGTCCGAGCCGGGCGCGCACGTCCGCGTGCGGTACACCCGCCGTCGTGCCGGATGCCTGCCGCTCCCGGTAGAGGGCGAGCGCGAGCGCGTCTTCGAGATCGGCGAGTTCCTGCGGGTTGATGAGGACCGCGGCGGGCTGCCCGTGGTCCGTGATCGTGATCCGCTCACGGGCATGGGAGGCCCGCCGGACCAGCGCCCCGAACCTGGCCCGCGCCTCAGTGATCGGAAAAGTGTCACTCATGTACGGAACTGTACACTTCCCGCATCAGTCGCCGCAGGGATCCCGGGGGCATCGACGGAGGTGCAGCGGCAGCCGCGTCCCGCGCGGCAGCGCGGCGGGTCTGCGCCGGTGCACGAGGGGGCCGCCATACGCAGACTGGTGCGGGGGCGGGGACGACGCCGTGACCGTTCGGCCCCGGCTGTCCCTACGGCGACCGCATACCCCACCGCCGCTCCAGAGGCGATCGCAGTACCTGGTGCGACTGGCGGCGGCCCATTGGGATGGAGTCCCGCCCGAACCCGGCCGCCACCACGGCAGGTCGTGGCCGATCCGATCTTCATTTGATTGTCTCGTCCCCATGCCGACCCCCACCAGGCTCCGCGCTCTGACCGCCACCGTCGTCGCCCTGATCACGGCCGCCGTCCCCCTCGCCGCGACCGCTTCCGCGACCCCCGCCCCGGCCACGGCTCCGGCCACGGGATCGTCCGCCGCCGCGGGCGCGCCCCGCAGCGAACCGGCCCCGCTGCGCCGCACGGCCTCGCCCATTCCGGGCCAGTACATCGTCACCGTCAAGAAGGGCGTCAGCCCCGAGTCGGCGGCGAAGGAAGCCGGACCCGCGGTGAAGCCGCTGTTCACCTACACCTCCGTTCTCAACGGCTTCGCCGCGAAGCTGTCGCCGCTCCAGTTGGAGGCCGTACGGGCCCTGCCGGGCGTCGAGGCGGTCGAGGAGGACGGCACCGCCTCCGCGAGCGCCCTGTCCGCACGCCGAGCCCCGGTCCCGGCCGCCAGTTGGGGGCTCGACCGGATCGATCAGCCGTACTTGCCCTTGAACCAGCAGTTCAACGTCAACCGCACCGGTTCGGGCACCACGGTGTACATCGTCGACACCGGGATCGACTACCGGCACCCCGAGTTCCAGGGCCGCGCGGTGCCCGGCTTCGACGCGATGGGCGACGGCCGGAACGGCGCGGACTGCAACGGCCACGGCACCCATGTCGCCGGAACCGTCGGCGGCGCCGACTACGGCGTGGCCCGCCAGGTGACCCTCGTCAGCGTCCGCGTCCTCGGCTGCGACAGCCGGGGCTCCTGGTCGGGGATCATCGCGGGCTTCGACTGGGTCGCGCGCAACGCCAGGCAGCCCGCCGTCCTCAACGCCTCCCTCGGCGGGGACCGCAGCGTCGCCGTCAACAACGCGGTCACCAACGTCGAGGCCCAGGGCATCCTCCCCGTCGTCGCCGCGGGCAACGACGGCAAGGACGCCTGCACCGTCTCGCCCGCGAGCGCGAACCGTGTGGTGACCGTCGGCGCGAGTGACGTGAAGGACGTGGAGACCGACTTCAGCAACTACGGCCCCTGCCTGTGGATCTACGCCCCCGGCCGCGCGATCATCTCGGCGAGGCTGGGCGGCGGCAGCGTCGCCCTCGACGGCACGTCGATGGCCAGCCCCCATGTCGCGGGCGTCGCGGCCCTCTACAAGTCGGCCATCCCGTCGGCGTCCCCCGAGCAGACCGCGATCTGGCTGGCCGACCAGTCCACGAAGAACACCCTGACCGTCTCGAAGAACTCACCCAACCGCCTTCTCTACACCGGCGGCATCTGACCCGGAGGCCCTCGCGCCTCTCCTTGCCCGGCTCGAATCCCCCCACCCGAGCCGGGCTCAGATATGGGTGAACCCCGAATCCCGCAGCGCACGGTCGAGATACCAGAACGCCTTGTCGACGGCGTGCCGGGGAAACGTCGCCGTACGGGCCGTGGTCGAGTCCGGCAGCGAGAGGCAGCCTTCCTCGGCGAGCACCATGACCCGGTCGAAGCCGTGGCGGCCCTGGAACAGACCGATCTCGTGGATCACGTTCTGGCGGGCGATCCGGGTGCCTTCGCCCGTGGTGTCCTCGGCGGTGAGCACACAGATCGCGAACGCACAGCGCTGGAGATAGTCCTGGAGGGCCTCGGTGACCGGGCGGCTGCCCCACGAGTTCGACTCGAAGGAGTAGACGGGCAGACCGAAGCGCTGCTCGACGAAGGTCTTCACCGCGAGCCAGTCCGGATTGCGCCCATGGGCGATGAAGACGCCTTCGGGTTCGGTCCCCGGCCGTCGGCCCCCGGTGAGAGAACCGATGAAGTCGGCCGTCACCTTGGCGAGTTGGGAGTGACCGTGGCTGCCGACGTACCGCAGTTTGTGACGGGCGAGCGTCATGCCCAGCAGGGACCCCAGCTCGATCTGGAGCCGGTCGCCCGCCAGTACGGCGAGCAGTCCGGCGGCGAACACATCGCCCGCGCCCGTCGCGTCCTCGATCTCGTCGTCGGCGAGGATGAGCTGCGGATAGAAGTCGTCCAGCATCTTGGTGCCGTCGTGACGCCACACATGGATGCCGGAGCGGCGCTTGACCACCACCTGCGCGCGGTCGCTGTCCAGCAGAGCGAGGACACGCGCCGCGACATTCTCGTCCGCGTCGCCCGCCGGGCCTTCCGCGCCCGCGGTCTCGTCGGCAGGCGGCAAGCCTTCCACGCCCGGCGCGTTTCCGGCATCCGGCACCTCTTCCCCCTCCGTGCTCCGCGAGCCGAGTTCGCGGAACTCCCGGTGGTTCAACAGGAGATAGTCGGCCATGGCCACGATGCCCCCGACGGGCCCGGTCGCGCCGCTGCTCCACACATGGCCCGGATCGACGCTGATCAGCGTCGCCGGGTTGGCCCGTTTGACCGCCTGGAGCAGGGCCAGGAGCTGATACGGGGTGTCCGGGTCGAGGAAACTCGTCACATGGACGATCCGGGCGCGGGACAGATACTCGACGAGCGGAGTGAACGACCGCTCCAGGAAGGCGGCCATGGTGGTGTTGGCGCCCGCGTGCGTCAGCAGGGTCCGTTCACCGTTCTCCGTGAAGGAGAAGCACACCCCGCACAGCCGCCGGGGGTGCTCGCCGACGAAGGCGTGCTCGATGCCGTCGGCACGTAACTGCTGCACCGCGCTGAGACCGGGACCGGGCACGCGGCCCGCCACCCCGACGTATCCCAGCCGTAAATCGAGCTGGAGTCGCGAGAGGGTGTGCAGTGCGTTGTACGCGGAGCCGCCGAGCGACGTCCGCAGCCGGGTCGTGTCGGCGGCCTCGAGCGCCGCGTACACGATGTCCTCGTCCACGGCAGTCTCGGTTCCCCACTCGGGGACCGGCTGCCCCTCCGGCACGAGATTCGCTATCCGGCTCGTCAGCGGCCTCCGGCCCGGCTCGCCGGAGCGGTGGTCGGCGCTGTGGATGTAGTCGAGGTTCAGGGCCCCGATACCGACGACGTCCAGGGCGAACCCGGAACCGTCGTACGGCGAGCGCGACCCCACGCCCTCCGGGCCGCCGGGCACGCTGTCCGACCCCTCTGGACCGTCCACCTGGTCCGACTCCTCCGGGCCGCGAGAGCCGCCGGGGTACGGGGGAGGAGGGCCGAGGCCGCCGGGATCTCGCGCCTCCCCGGGGGGAACGCCGGGATCTCCCGCCTCCCCGGGGGGAACGCCGGGATCTCCCGTCTCCCCGAGCGGGGTGCCGGGGCCGTGCGGGCCCGCCGTGTCCCGCAGCGCGCGCGGGTCGCGCGGATCACCGGTCATATCGACGCCTCTCCTCGAGGAAGCCTTCCCTGGCCAACATCCGTTCCAACTCCCAGAAGACCGATTCGACGCGGCCTGGCGGGAAATCGAGCCGAATCAGCCCGGCGATGTTCGACGGGGCCTCGCAGCCCTCCTCCGTCAGCAACGCCACCCGCCCGAACCCGTAACACCCCTGGAAGAGCCCGACCTGGTGGACCAGCCGCTCCCCGGCCCGGCGGCTGCCGCCCGCCATCGCCTGGGTGGCCGTCAGCACGCACACCGCGAACCCGCAGCGCGCCATTCGCTCCATCGACACCGGCTTCGGCTGCCCCGCTCCCGGCCGCGCCGGCGACAGATCGACCCGGTCCACGTTCAACTCCAGGTCCTGTGTGAGGAACCTGTCCAGCTCCTCTCCGCCCTGTTCCCCCTCGGACGCCACCAGCACCGCTCTGGGACGGCTCCCCGGCCCGGCCGGATCCTCCGGCGTCGTCACCAGCCCTTCCGCCAGATGGCGCACACCGGTACTGCGCCACGATCTTCGGGCCGCGCGCTGCCGGGACAGATCGAGACCGATCCGGGCCCCGAGTTCGACCTGCAACCGACCCGAGGCCACGGCGGCCAGCACCGACGCGGCGAACACGTCTCCCGCGCCGGTCGCGTCCTCGACGGCGCTCTCCCTGATGGGCCGCCGTAATCGGAAGCGCCGCGCGAGCAGTCCCGTACCCGCCATCCGGAACACATCCACCGCGTCGTACCGCTTGGTCACGAACAGCGTTGTCGCGGGAGCGCGTTCCAGCAGCCGGGCGGCGAGAACGTCGTCGGACTCGCCCACCGCGTAGCCCGCCAGCGCCTTCAGCTCCCGGTGGTTGACGAAGAGCAGATCCGCCATCCCGAGGATCGCCTCCACCCCCGGAGTGGGGTGCTGCGCCCAGTCGAATCCGGGATCGAAGCTGATGCGCATGCCCCTGCTCCGCGACTTCGCCTCCTTCAGCACCTCGCTCAGGACGCCGGGAGTCCTCTCGTCCAGGAACGAGGTGACATGCACCAGCCGTGCCTGCGCCAGATACGACGCGACGGCGTCGGCGTGCTGACGGAGATGATCGGCCATCGCGAAGTTCGCGCCCGGATGGGTGAGCATGACCCGTTCGACATCGTCCAGATGGGAGAGACAGACACCGGCGGTCAGATCCTGGCGGCGGGCCACCCAGCGTCGGTCGATGCCGAGCTGGTCCATCTGTCCGAGGAACGACAGCCCCGGAGTCTCGATCCGCCCCGCGACCCCCACATAGCCGAGGCGCAGATCGAGCCGTAACTGCGCGAGGGTGTAGATCGTCAGCCACGCCGACCCGCCGAGCGAGGCGTCCAGTGCGGCGCTGCCCAGCCGCTCGATGGCCTTCGCCACGGTCGTCTGGTCCACCGGCCCCTCGGTGTTCCACTCGAACCGCGCCACCGATTCGTGCACGCGCTCGGCCATACGCTGCGACAGCCGGGACGCGGAGGCGATGTAGTCCACATTCAGAGCGCCCACGCCGATCACTTCCACACGTGCCGCCTGTGCCGCCATCGCGCCCCCTCGTCCCGCTTCCGCGCGTCAACTGCCCTCTGCTACAAGGAAAGCCGCAGTGCTACGGCCCGGCAACCGGCCCTGTGACACACGGGAGCCGTGGTGCCGCGCACCGCCGAACGCAGTGCCGGAGGTCGGCCTCCGGGCTTGGGCCCCTGTTCCGAGCAGCTCGGCTGTCACGCCGCCGAATCGGCCCCGCGGGCCGACTCCGCTGGCCGCCTCCGCGGCGGAACGGTACAACCGCCTCGGCGGGCCGGACGGCACAACCGGCCACGGCGGCGGCCGTGTGATCATGCCCGTATGACAGCTGGCCGGATCATCTTCCTCAACGGCACATCCAGCTCCGGGAAGTCGAGCATCGCCCGGGAACTGCTGAACGTCCTGGACGACGGTGTCTTCTTCCACATGGCGGTGGACGGCTTCAACGCGATGCGCACCAAGCGGAACCTCGGACCGGAGGACCTCGACACGGCTCTGCGGCGGACCAGGATGGGATTCCACCGCTCGATCGCGGCCATGGCCGAAGTGGGCAACGACATCGTCGTCGACCACGTCCTCAGCGAGCCCTGGCGGCTGCTCGACTGCCTCTCGGTGCTGCGCCCGGAGGACGTGCTGTTCGTGGGCGTCCACTGTCCGCTGGACGAACTGACCCGCCGCGAGCAGGCCCGCGGGGACCGCCCGCCGGGCCTCGCCGCGCACCAGTACGAGATGGTCCACCGCCACGGCGAATACGACCTGGAGTGCGACACCGGTACGGCGAGCCCGCTCGAATGCGCCCAGCTGATCAAGGACTTCCTGCCGCACCGCCCGAGCCCCACCGCCTTCGCCCGCCTGCGCGGGCGCTACCTGACGGACGGCCGCCCAGCGGACCGCCCCGATCCGGGGAGCACGGAACCGGGCAGTGCGGAACCGGGCAGTGCGCTTTGAGTACGTGTACTCATGACCGGCGCACGCTACCGCAAGGAGGGTGGTCCCCACCGACGAGGAGAAGGAACCCACCATGCATCCCACCCGACGCCGCAGCAGTCTCGCCGCCGGAACCGTGGCCGCGGCGGTGACCGTTTTGCTCACGACAGGCTGTTCGGCGATGGAGGAGAACCAATGCAGGGGCGGCGAGTACCCGGTCATAGGGGTCGGCCCCGAGGGCGGCGGCGCGTGCGTGCCGAACGGCGAGGAACCGGGGGACGGCTATGTGCGCTACCCCGAGGGCAAGGTCCCCAAGAAGGTCGACGACAAGTGGGACGTGTACTGGAGGGACCACTACGTCGACGAGAACGGCAAAGAGGTCAAGCGCTAGGTCGTTCACATCGACGCCCGCATCGGCGAGACGGGCGAAAACGTCGTCGAATGGGTCGACTTCACCCCGCTGCGCGAGCAGGCACCGACCACTGCCGGCCTCGGCCAAGCCGTCTGAGTACCGCTGAAGGACCGCGAACGAGTTCCCTCAGTGGGACGGTGCCACCAGCCCCGCTTCGTAAGCGAGGATCACGAGTTGCACCCGGTCACGTGCGTCGAGCTTGGCGAGCAGCCGGGTCAGATAGGTCTTGGCGGTCGCGACGCTGATGAAGAGCTGGTCGGCGATCTCGGCGTTGGACAGGCCCTGGCCGATCAGGGTGAGCACCTCACGCTCCCTGTGGGTGATGCGCTCGAGTTCCGTCCGCCGTGGCGGCGTCCCTGTAGGGCGGCCGACGAACTCCTTGATCAGTCTGCGGGTGACGCTCGGTGCGATGAGGGCGTCACCGGCGGCCACGATACGGACTGCGGCCAGGATGTCGTCCAGGGCCATGTCCTTGACCAGGAATCCGGACGCGCCGGCGCGCAGCGCTCCGTAGACGTAGTCGTCGTCATCGAAGGTCGTCAGCACGACAACGCGTGCGGTGCCGGTACCGGTGGTGATCAGGCGGGTGGCCTCGATGCCGTCCATGCCGGGCATCCGGATGTCCATCACCACCACATCGGGGGTGACTTCCCCGGCCAGCCGGACCGCTTCGGCGCCGTTTCCGGCCTCACCCACGACCTGGACGTCCGCGGTGTCGGTGATGACCATCTGCAGGGCGGCGCGGACCAGGGGCTGATCATCGGCGAGTACCACCCGGACGGTCATCTGGCTCCAGCCTTCGCTACGGGTTCGATCCCTGCCACTGTCGGCACCGGCAGCCGGGCGTCTACCCGGAAGCCGCCCCCCGGACGCGGCCCTGCGGCGAAGTGGCCATGCAGCAGAGCGACTCGCTCCCGCATGCCGACCAGACCGAATCCGGTGTCCGGGGTCTTCGCATTCGTGCCGCAGCCCCTTCCCCTGTCGACGACCTCGATGCCGAGCTCGTCCTCGCGGTATTCGACTCTCACCCGGCAGCCATCGGCACCCGCGTGCCGCACGACATTCGTCACCGCCTCCTGGACGATGCGGAACGCCGCGAGGTCCACGTCCGCGGGGAGCGGGCGGCGTTCGCCCTGCCACCACACCTCCACGCGGACACCGGCGGCCGTGGTCGTCGCGGCGAGCCGTTCCAGATCCGCCAGGCCGGCGGCCGGTCGCAGCGGAGCCTGTGTACGCCCCTGGTCGTGGCCGGTCGGTTCCTGCCCCTGGGCAGCGGGTTCCTGCTCCTGGTCGGCCTGCCGCAGGGCGCCCAGCATCCGCCGCAGTCCCGCCAGCGTCTCACGCCCCACGTGCTCCACGGTGATCATCGCCTCGCGGGCCCTGGCCGGCTGTGTCTCCACGACGCGGGCCGCGGCTCCGGCTTGCAGGGCGATGATGCCGATGCTGTGGGCGACCGTGTCGTGCATCTCGCGAGCGATCCGCAGCCGTTCGGCGGTGACCGCCTGGGCGGCGGCCCGGGCGTGCAGTTCCGCGGTGTGGGCGCGGGCCTGGTGCACCGAGTTGCCGATGAGCCAGGCGATGACGACCGTCAGGGCGACGAACGGTTCCGAGGCGGTGCCGGATTCCCCTCCCGTGATCCACCGCAGGACGAGGAATCCGGCGAGCACGCCCAGCGCCCCGGCGGCCGCGGTGATCGCGGTGCGCCGGGGGCGTGTGGCGGCGACGTAGCAGAGGGCGGCGTCCAACCCCAGAAACTGCGTGGGCGGAATTTCGATCTGCCGCCAGGCCACCGACGAGACGACCGTGCCGGCCAACACCATTCCGTACGCTACCGCCGTCCGGCGGCGCAGCAGCGCGCTGCCGGTCAGGACCAGCAGAAAGGCGAGGGCGAGCAGAGCCTGAGCCGTCAGCGAGTCAAGGCCGTCCCGGGGATAGCTGTAGGAGTACCCCTGCCGGGGCGGCAGCAGGACGAACTGGACGATGGGCTGCACCGCTGCCGCGACCCACACCAGTCCCGTCCACAGGCCCGGCGGTACGCGCTTGAGCAGCGGCGACGGCAAAGGTGAGGAGGCGGGCATGCCGCGATCGTAAACGCGTACTCGCGACGGGGCATCGGACCGCGGTCGTACAACCAGGGTCGACACCGGCGCCCGGCGATTGTCAGCACCGGTCCGACGACGAGCGGGGGCGGCGAACGGCACCGTGGGCGCCGTGATCGAAGTCAACGAACTCACGAAGCGATACGGCGGCACGACAGCCGTCGAAGACCTGACCTTCTCTGTGCGCCCGGGGCAGGTGACGGGGTTCCTCGGGCCGAACGGCTCCGGCAAGAGCACCACGCTCCGGATGATCCTCGGCCTGCACGAGCCCACCAGCGGCACGGCCACCATTGAGGGCCGGTCTTTCCGTGACCGCCCTCGCGGCCTGCGTCATGTCGGCTCCCTCCTCGACGCGCACGACGTGCACGGCGGGCGCAGTGCGGCGGCGCATCTCGCCGCGCTGGCACGCGGCAACCGCATCCCGCGGCGCCGGGTGGACGAGGTACTGCGGGAGGTCGGTCTCGCCGAGGTCGCGGGGCGCCGCATCGGCGGATTCTCGCTCGGCATGAAACAGCGGCTCGGCATCGCGTCCGCACTGCTCGGCGACCCGCCGGTGCTGCTCTTCGACGAGCCGCTCAACGGCCTGGACCCCGAGGGGGTGAAGTGGGTGCGTGAGCTGTTCAGACGGCTCGCCGCCGAGGGCCGTACCGTGTTCGTCTCCAGCCATCTGATGTCGGAGATGGAGCACACCGCCGACCAGCTGATCGTGATCGGCCGTGGCGAACTGCTCGCGGCGGAGAGCCTCGCGGAGTTCTCGTCCCGCGGCGACCGGCGGAGCGTCACCGTGACCACGCCCGGCGCGACCGCCCTGAGGGACCTGCTGACGGCCGAGGGCGCGGCCGTGCACGTGGAGGGCGAGCAGCTCACCGTGACCGGCCTGACCGCAGTACGGATCGGTGAGATCGCCCGACGGCACGGCCTCCCGCTGCACGAGCTCAGCACCCGCTCCGCCTCGCTCGAGGAGGCGTTCATGGAACTCACCGCCGACCGTGTCCAGTTCTCCGGAGGAGAGCCCCGATGACCGCGACCACCACCACGGCGACGAACGTTCCCGGCGGACGATCCGCCCGCGAACCCCGCGCCCGGTTCCGCGACCTGGTCGCAGCCGAGTGGATCAAACACCGTTCGCTGCGCTCGACCTGGATCGCCTACGGGGCCACCGCCCTGGCCGTCATCGGTTTCAACGCGGGCACCGCCTATGACACATACAGCCACTGGACGCAGCAGGCGTCGAAGGACCGCGCCGCGTTTGAAGCCGCGTTCGAGAAGGACGGGATAGCGTTGCACGAGGCGTTCACCTCGAACGCGGCCCTGCTCATGGCCCTCGCCATCGGTGCCATCGGTGCCCTGATGATCGTCGGGGAGTACAGCACGGGCACCAACCGAACGACCTTTGCGGCCGTTCCGGCCCGCCGCTCGGTGATGGCGGCCAAGGCGGTCGTCGTCACCGTGGTCACGACCGTCTTCGGTGCGTTCGTCGCCGGGGTCTCGTTCGCTGTGACGCAGGCCATTCTCGATCGCCGGGACGCGGGCGTCTCCATCGGTGACCCGGGAGCCTTCCGTGTCGTCCTGGCCTCCGCACTCCTCGCCCCGGTGTGCGCGCTCGCCGGCCTCGCGCTCGGCGCCGTCATCCGACACACCGCCTCCACCATCACTACCTCGGTGGTGATCCTCCTCGTGCTGCCGCTGTTCCTGACCGACGGCCGCCACTGGTCGGCGGTCGCCGGGCACACCCTTCCCTACCGTGCATGGCACCGGCTCACCGATGTCGACTACTCCCCGATCGCGTTCCCATGGAGCACTGGCGGAGCCTGGACCGTCTACGCGGTGTGGGCGTGCGCCGCGTGTGCGGTCGCCGTCACCAGCGTCCACCTGCGCGACCAGTGAGCGGTCGAAGATCACAAAGTGCTGATCAACCTGGGCTGTCGCCTCCACCCGCGGGCAGCTTCAGGCGCTTCCGCGGCGTCGGCGTCCGAGGGGGAGACGTGGATCAGATCTCGGATGGCAGCGCCCATCGCGTTCGCCACACCTGCGGGTAGCTGCCACCCCCGTGCCGTGTTACCAGTCCCGTGCGGCTATCAGCTTCTCCGAGTCCGCGTCCTGGAACCCGTACGCGTGCGCCACGAACCAGAAATCCTCGCCGATCTCCTCTCGAGCGACGGTCTCGATCTCGCTGCCCGCCGCCTCGAACTCCTTCTCCAGCGCGTTGAACTCCTCCGTCGCCGCCTCCGTCAGCACATACAGCGCCTCCACATCCGACGGCCGCTCGGCCTCGATCCGCTCGCACAGTCTCAGCAGGATCGCCTTCCCCTTGTCCACGACGTGATCCGGAAAGTACGCGTCCTCGTACAGCCCTTGCAGAAACGCATAGCCTGCCACCTGCTCATTGGTGATCGGCACCAAGATCCCCTCCTCCAGCCGAAGAACCGAGATCTTCATCGTGCACCACACCACTGACAATGCCGGGCCCATGCTGTGCGCGCCCGAGGATCCGGAGCCACGAGAGCCCCGCGTCCATCGCCGAGGGCAGCGCTACGGGCCGCCTCATCGTGGTGATGAGACGGCCCGCAGCTTGGTTCTCAGCCGCTGAGCTGTCCGGCTTTGACGGATGAGACGAAGCCCATCCAGGCTCCTCCTTCGAAGATGAAGGCGGGGCCTTCGGGGTTCTTGGAGTCGCGGACGGCTATGGCGTTGGGGAGTTTGGCGGCTTCGACGCACTCGCCGCCTTCGTCGTTGCTGTAGCTGGAAGTGAACCAGCGGGCGTCAGTCAGTCTCGCCACTTCAACGCACTGACCACCTTGGTCGTTGCTGTAGCTGGACTTGTACCAACGAGCGTGGGATAGCCGGTCATTGGTCATGTGCGATGAGTCGCCCCGCGGCATGATTCTCAGCCGCCGAGCTGTCCGGCTTTGACGGATGAGACGAAGCCCGTCCACGCGCCGCTCTCGAAGATGAAGGCGGGGCCTTCGGGGTTCTTGGAGTCGCGGACGGCTATGGCGTTGGGGAGTTTGGCGGCTTCGACGCACTCGCCGCCTTGATTGTTGCTGTAGCTAGAGGTGAACCAATGGGCGTCAGTGAGTTGCGCCACCTCCATGCACGCACCACCTTCGTTGTTGCTGTAGCTCGACTTGTACCAACGAGCGTTGGCCAGCGGGTCATTGATCATGTGCTCAATGCTCCTTGATCGCATCTTTGATCATGCTCAGGGATTCCTTCGGTCCTAGAGCATCGGCTTGTAGGTCCTGGAATGCCACCTCGTACCGCTCCACGTCCTCTCCATTACGGACGACCTGGGCGAATCCCTGACCCTCCAGGTAGATGATCGGCTTCAGTGCGTCGCTCTCACGGAATCGCAGGAGGGTGAATGCCCCGTTCATGCCCTCATGTACTCCGCTCGCAAAGGGCACGACTTGGACACGCACCTGCGGAAGTGACGAAGCAACCTCCACGATGTGCCGCAACTGAGCGCGAATCAGCGAGGGCCCACCCACCTGACGACGGAGTACGGACTCGTTGATGACTGCCGTGAATCGAAGAGGCATCTCTGCGCGGTGCAGCACCACCTGCCGCGTCATCCGAACCGCCACATGCCGGTCGACCTCGTTGGCGTCACGCCCCAGATCTGAGACCTGATAGATCGCCCTGACGTAGTCCTCGGTCTGGAGAAGACCGGGAACGAACTCGGACTCGTACTTGTACATCGAGGCGGCCGTCGCCTCCAAGCCCAGGTACGCCTTGAACGTGGGGCTGATCGCCGGACGGTACTCGCCCGACTGCCACCAGTCCTTTTTCGTCTTCGTCACCACCGCGTACCCCACCAGCAGGGCCCGCTTCTCCGCGTCGGCCCCGTACATGTCGCACAGTGCTATGACGTCCGACGGCTCGACGCTGGCGTTCTCTCCCGTCTCCAGGCGGGTGAGCTTGGAGGGGCTCCAGATGAGCCTCCGCACCACCTGATTGGCCCTCAGCCCGGCCGCCTGGCGGAGCTGTCGTAATTCACTGCCCAAGTGCAGACGGCACAGAGCGGGCGTAGCCGACTCGATGTCCGTGATCATCTGCTGTCCTTCCTGCGAGCGTTACCCAGTGTGTCGGTGGAAGTTCCGCCTGTGCAAGGAACGTTCTGCGCCACAGCGGGAGGTTCTGCGTCCCCTCGTGAAATCCCTTCGAATCGAAGGTGGTTCACTCAGAAACTTGGTTTCGGAATCCCGCTGGAACGGTCCAAGCGTATCTCTCGAAGTGTCAGGCTTGATCCCAGTCGCTCACGCAGTGCGGTGTTCCCACTGCCTTGCGTGAGCACGCTGACCAACGAGCGAGAAGGGCTCGAAGATGCCACCTCCAACGATATTGACCGGTCAGACGGCTTCGGAGGCGGGTCGCAGACCGTGTGCGGCGGATGTTCGCCGCATCGAGGTGTCGTTCCGCCCCGAGCCCGCGTGCGTCTCGCTGATGCGGCGGCTGACAGTAGATATCCTCCAGCAGGGCGACCCCTTCGAATTGAAGGTGGTCTACACGGTTCAGCTGCTCGTGAGCGAGATCGTGACCAACGCGATCGCGTACGGGAACGGCAGCCGGATCACGTTGGCGCTCGAATGCGACCCGCTGAGGGAGGTGCGCATCGAGGTGGACGACCGTTCGCCGGGCACGCCCGAGGTGCGGTGGCCCGGACCGGACGAGGAGAGCGGCCGGGGCATGCAACTGGTCGAGCAGCTGGCGCGGGAGTGGGGCCGCGAGGGCACCTCCACGTGGTGCACGGTGTCGGCCGCCACCGACGGAGAGGAGGGCTGGGCCGATGGGCGCGACGAGGGATGACGCGACCGAGACGATCACGTCCGAGATACGCCAACACCCTGAAGAGGCGGTTTCGTTGAGGGCATCAGCCGACAGTTGCGCCGTG
The DNA here is from genome assembly GCF_053600955.1 of Streptomyces sp. NPDC004838. Classification (NCBI taxonomy): domain Bacteria; kingdom Bacillati; phylum Actinomycetota; class Actinomycetes; order Kitasatosporales; family Streptomycetaceae; genus Streptomyces; species Streptomyces sp. NPDC004838. The sequence continues at coordinate 294,106 of NZ_JBSGAW010000002.1, forward strand.
AGCCCCCGGAGTCAGCAACTCGCGTATGTGCTCGCGGTTCTGGCGCTGGGCGGATCGCTGGTGTGCGCGGTGCTCAGGGGCGCTGGGGCCGGGGCCGAAGACCGCTGTGCGCCGAGACCCGCGACCGGGGTCGCGGTCCGGTAATCGAGAACTTCCGCCCCGGCCGTCTTCCTTCGACAGCGGACGGCCGGGACGGGCGCAGGTGCACCAAACAGACACACCGAAAGGAACCATCTCATGAACGGTCTGTATGGACTTCCCCTCGAAGGGGCCACGTTCGAGAACTACTGCGGCGGCAACCAGGGCGGCGAGCACGAGACCTGCGTCGAGGTCGGCGCGATCCCGGACGCGCTTTCGGCCTTTGTTCTCCGGGACGGCAAGCCTGAAGGCGCGGGGCGCGAACTGCGGTTCACCACCGCCGAACTGGACGCCTTCGCCCTCGGCTGGGCCTCCCGGCGGGGCCTGACTCTGTCCGCCTGACCCTGCGGGTTCGACCTGGCCGGTCCCGACCTGCCCGTCCGATCGCGCCGGCATCGGTCGGCCGGCTCGGCCGGCTCGAACCCTTCCGTTCCGTCCGACCACCTCCCACGGGCCGCCCCTTGCACCCGCCCCCGGTCAAGGGGCGGCCCCCCTCCCCACGTACCCCCGAGGAACCCCCATGACCTGGCAGGGACACTGGCACGGCTACGGCCCCTGGACCGGAGCCGGTACCGAGTACGCGAAGGAGAGCAACCGGCGGCCGGGTCCGCATCCGGGCGACGAGCAGACGCGCGCCTTCCTCGCCGCCCCGATCCCGCCGATGATGACGGGGCACTGGTTGCTGCGCCGCACCCAGACCTCGCCGGACCGCACCTGGACGGACCCGGTCGCCGCGCTGGACTGGCTGACCGACCACTACGCGGCCAACCCGCCCTTCACCGGCCACACTTCCCGCGAGGTGAAAACGGCGCACGCGCGCGAGTGTCTGCCCCTCGGGGTGGACGTCACCTGGGCGTACTGGACGAACGCGGGAAGCCTGGTCTCGTACTCGGTGGTGTCCTGCCCCAACCGGCACCAGCCCCACATCCCGTGCCCGCTGCCGCCTCCGGCCGCCCGCTGAGGCCCATGGCTGTGGAGGGGGTGCGTTGTCAGGTGGTGGTGACGGGCGCACCGTCCCCACCACCGGCAGGTGATCCGACCAGGCCGAGAGCGCCGACGGACTCAGCACCCCGCAGGAGGTGAAGGACCCCTTCGCTGGCGGAGGGTGACTCAGGAGGCGGACGGCTCGATCTCCCCCGCGAAGACGATGACCTGGTCGATGAGGCTCCGCCGCAGATGGACGACGTCTGTTCCCGCCAGGCGGGGGCCTCCGTCCGGCGTGGTGAAGACCCACTGGTACCGGGCCCACTCGTCAGGCATGTCCACTGCCGAGCAGCGCACCATCGTGCCGGTCCCCGCCGGGTGGCGCCGGATGTCCAGCACGAACCGCTCGACCGCCTCGATCCCTTCGCTGCGGCCCAACGGCCCCCAGAGGACCACGTCCGAGGTCAGGGCCTGGGAGAGCAGCGCAGTCACATAGCTGTCGTCCGAGGCGTTGAACGCGGAGATGAACGTGTCGATCGCGGACCACGCGGTCTCTTCCTGCATGCACCAGTCATACCAGTCGCTACGCGGAACGCGCTCGTCCCGTGAGCCGTCTGTCTGAGGGTTCGAGCGACCCGATGCCGAGGGCCGGGGTGATCCGGTCGGCAGCAGGTCTCGACCACCGCGGAAGGGCTGAGAGGATAGGAGAGCATTCAACGAGATGGAGAGGGCATGCCGGAGTCGGAGAGCCGCCCCAAGGGCGGAGAGGGAGACATAGCGGCTTCGGAGACCTCGGAGGTCCTGGCCGTTCCCGAACCCCGGAAAGCCCTGGAGGCTACGCCCCCTGCGGGCGGCGCCGACGTCGGCGCCGCCCGCAGGGCCGGGCTGGTGGTGACGCTCGTACTCGGCGGGCTCACCGCACTGCCGCCGCTCTCCATGGACATGTACCTGCCCGCGCTCCCCGCCGTCACCGAGTCGCTGTCCGCGTCCGCCGCCACGGTGCAGCTCACACTCACCGCCTGTCTGGTGGGCATGGCGCTCGGCCAGCTCGTCATCGGGCCGCTGAGCGACAAGCTCGGGCGTCGCCGTCCGCTGCTCATCGGCATGGGCGTCTACATCGTGGCCACCGCGATCTGCGCGTTCGCCCCCAACGCCGAACTCCTCGTCGCCTTCCGGCTGCTCCAGGGACTGGCGGGCGCGGCGGGCATCGTCATCGCGCGAGCCGTTGTACGGGATTTGTACGACGGGGTGGAGATGGCCCGCTTCTTCTCCACCCTGATGCTGATCTCCGGTGCGGCCCCCGTCATCGCGCCGGTGCTCGGCGGGCAGGTCCTGCGCGTGACCGACTGGCGCGGCATCTTCGTCGTCCTCACCGTGGTCGGGATCGCGCTGACACTGGTGGTGGTGAAGTGGCTGCCCGAGACGCTCGCCCCGGAACGCCGGCACAACGGCGGCGTCGGCCAAGCGCTGCGCACGATGCGCGGCCTGCTCGCCGACCGGGTGTTCACGGGGTACATGCTCACGGGCGGGCTCGCGTTCGCCGCGCTGTTCGCGTACATCGCCGCGTCCCCGTTCGTGGTGCAGGAGATCTACGGTGCGTCCCCGCAGACGTACAGCCTTCTCTTCGGCGTCAACGCCATGGGGCTCATCGCGGTCGGCCAGCTCAACGGCAGGGTGCTGGTGGGCCGGGTCAGCCTCGACAAGGTGCTCGGCCTCGGCCTCACGGTCATCGTCCTGGCGGCGGTGGCGCTGCTGCTGATGACCACGGGGGTGTTCGGGGACGTGGGGCTGTTCGGGATCTCGGCGGGGCTCTTCGTGTTGATGGCCGCCATGGGCCTGACGACGCCGAACACGAACGCCCTGGCCCTGACGCGCACCCCGCACGCGGCGGGCTCCGCGTCGGCGCTGATCGGCACGGCCTCGTTCCTGATCGGCGCGATCGCCTCGCCTCTCGTCGGCATCGCGGGGGAGGCGACGGCCGTCCCGATGGCCGTGGTCCAGCTCGGCTGCGCGCTGGCGGCGGTGGGCTGCTTCCTGGGCCTGTGCCGCCCCTGGCGGCACCGGGTGGGGGCCATGGTCTGACGCGTACGAGTACGAGTACGAGTACGGATCGGGTAGGGGTTACGGATACGGGGCGCTGGAGCGGGGCGGGATGGCGGCCCGAAAGGTCACCATCCCGCCCCGCCGGGCTCCCGTCCCCCGATCCGACCGGGGCGTGCGGGTGACCCGTGGGTCAGATTCGCGGAAGCTTGGTCCACTTCTCGTCCTGCGCTCCATTGCAGGTCCACTGAATGAGCTGTGAGCCGTTCGTGGGGTTCGCGCCGATCCCGAGGCACTTGCCGGAGTAGACGTTCCGCAGTTCGCGGGTGGTGGAGTCGTACCACCATTTCTCGTCGACCGCGCCGTTGCAGGTGTACTGGATCACTCCGGCTCCATTGGCCAGACTGGACCCCACCCCCATGCATTTGCCCGAGTACTCGTTGCGCACGAAATACGCGACGTTCATGTTCGCGTCCGTCGTCTGCTCGAACAGCCAGAGTTCGTCCCGGGCGCTCGTGCACGTCCACTGGATGACCGGAGCGCTGTTGTCGATCCTGTTCCCGCCGCCCGCGCACAGAGAGCTGTGGTTGTTCATCAGTCTGACCGTCGCGTCGGCCTCTCTCGGCCGCAGCGAGAAGACGACCCGTTTGCCGGTGAGTTCGTTCATGCCCCACAGGCGACCGGAGGACGGTGAGTACGACAGATTCTGCGTCAGGGCCGGCGCGCGGGTCAGCACGGTCACCGCGGAGCCGGGCTTCGCCTCGAAGACGCACTTGTACGCGTTCGATGCCGCGGGGTCCGGAGTGCCCATGTAACCGGCGGGGCACTGACCCGACAGGTAGTAGTACACGCCGTCCGTGGCGACGCCTTGAAGTTGCTTGACGGCCGTGGAGAAAGCGCCTGTCGCGGTGACCGTGCCGGTGCCGTCGGCCTGGAGGAGGCCGGTGGCTTGGTCGAGAGGCCAGCGGATCACATGCGCGGTATCGGCACTGGCGGCGGAAAGGTACTCGCCCGAGACGAGATGGTCTGTCGGGCCGCTCCGGTCCAGACTCAGGGAACTGAGACACGCCCGTGAGCTGGGGCAGGCCCGCGGGTGATCGGTGGCAGGCCCGGTGAGATAGCGGCCCACCATGGGCAGGGCCCACTGGTGGTAGCGGGCGGAGGCGACGCCACCGCTGACGCCGGTCCGCTCGACGGCGGTGGTGCCCATCCTCCACATGTGCCGGAAGTCGTACACCTGCAGTTCGCCGCCGTTGGCGACGAACAGCTTGTCGCCGTACCAGACCACGCCGTCCGCGTGGACCCGGTCCACCGGTTCGAAATCCGCGAGCCCATTGGCGTGGCGCTTCGGCTTGACGAGCATGACGTGCCCGTAGCTCCAGTCGGTCCCGGTCGACTTCAGGATGGAGATCCGGGCGAGCTTGTCGCGGTCCACGCTCGGATCCGCGCTGGGGCCGTTGCCGTAGTACCAGGAAGCCACATAGAGGTGGTGGCCGTTCACCGTGCCGCCGGGGTAGGCGTCGTGCGAGGCCGTCAGGCCCTGGGGGTGCCAGCCTCCCGCCGGGTTGTAGGCGCTGGTGGTGTCATCCCCCGTGTCCCAGCAGAAACCGTTGTACTTGAAGGTGCCGTTGAGGCCGGTGGTGTGACACAGAGGGCGTCCCACGTGCTGCCGGGAAAGGGCGACGTCCACCGGCGACACCTTGGTGACGGCTCCGGACGCCTCCACGTCACCGATCATGGAGCCGTAGTCCCCGAACACCGATCCCGGAGCGACGCGCAGCTTGAAGCCGCCGGCGGGGACCCCCGTGAGCGACCCCTCCGCCGCGGCGGCCGACTGGACTCCGCCGAGGGTGATCGCGGCCATCGAGATCGCGATGACCGCCGCCCAAATCGAACGAATGATCCCTGAACGTATGTCTGGTCTCATGCGTGGACGGTACCGACGATGTGACACGGCCCACCAGACCGTCCGGACTCGTCCAGAGCCGTCCGGACCCGTCCAGATCGTGTGGTGGGAAAGCCCTACCGGAAGAGTGCGCCGCCCTGGAGAGGCGTGCGGTCGTCGGCGCGGCGTACGGTCCCGGTGCTCCCGCCGCGCCGACCGGTCCGCTCACCCCGCCGACCGGTCCGCCCACCCACTCGCCGGGCCTAGAATTTCTCGGTGAACGATGTCACCCACCCCACCGCCGAAGCCCTGCGGGGAGCGCTCGCCGCGCTGCTGGACGGACTGCCGCCCAGGCAGGCCGCGCAGGCCGTCGACCGGCTGATCGCCAGCTACCGCGGGACCACCCCGACCGACGCCCCTGTGCTGCGGGACCGGTCCGACGTCGTCGCCTACGCCGCGTACCGGATGCCCGCCACCTTCGAGGCCGTACGGTCCGCGCTGGCCGCGCTCCGGGACGCCGCGCCCGAGTGGACGCCCGAGACGCACACCGACCTCGGCGGCGGCACGGGTGCGGCGAGCTGGGCGGTGGCGGAAGCCTGGGAGGGCGCGGAACGGGTGCCGGAGACCACCGTGCTGGACTGGGCCGAGCCCGCCCTGGAGCTGGGCCGGGAGCTGGCCGCCGCCTCGGGAGTGCCCGCGCTGCGCGCCGCCCGGTGGCAGCGCTCCCGGATCGGTTCGGCGCTCCGGATCGAGAACACCGATCTCGTCACCGTCTCCTACGTCCTCAAGGAGCTGACCGAAGGCGACCGCGCCGCCGTCGTCACCGAGGCCGCCCGCGCGGCGCGGGCCGTCGTGATCGTCGAGCCCGGCACGCCCGACGGGTACGCCCGTGTCATCGAGGCCCGCGACCGTCTGATCGGGGCCGGACTGACCGTGGCCGCGCCCTGCCCGCACAGCGCCGCCTGCCCGATCGTCCCCGGCTCGGACTGGTGCCACTTCGCGGCGCGCGTCAGCCGTTCCTCGCTGCACCGCCAGGTCAAGGGCGGATCACTGGCGTACGAGGACGAGAAGTTCAGCTATGTCGTGGCCACCCGCTTCCCGGTCCGCCCGGCTCCCGCCCGTATCACCCGGAAGCCGCAGATCCGCAAGGGACTGGTCCTGATCGACCTCTGCACCGCGGAGGAAGGTCTGCGCCGGGACACGGTGACCAAGCGCCAGGGCCCGCTGTACAAGTCCGCCCGTGACGCGGTGTGGGGGGAGGAGTGGCCCCGGCCTGATGCCTGATGCAGGATGTCTCGTGCCGGGTGCGGGGTGCGGGATTGGAGGGTGTCTGGCAGGGTGTCTGATACCTGATGCAGGGTGTCGGACGTCTCGTGCTTGATGCCTCATGCCGAACCCGTTTCGTGCCGGGTGCCGGGGCCGTCTCGTGCCGGGTGCCTGATGCTTGATGCAGGATGTCGGGCTTTCCTCTCGGGCGCCGTGCCGGGGTGTCTAGTGCCTCGTGCATGATGCCTCGTGCATGATGCCGGGTGCCGGGTGCCGGGTGCCGGGTGCCGGGTGCCGGGTGCCTCGTGCGTGGTGCCGCACGTCTCAAACCTGGTGCCTGGTGCCCGATGTCGGGCCGCCGGACGCGGTGCCGGATGTCTCATGCAGGATGTCTGACATCCGACTCTGGTCTGCGGACGCGTCCCGCCGCGAGTGGGCAGGGCAGCCCGGCCGGGCCCCGGCCCGGAACCGGTCGGTTCGCGGCCCGGCGGCCCGGCCGTCACACGTGCCGCACGCGTGGTTCCCGTGGTTCACGTGCCGCACGCGTGCTTCACGCGCTCGCGCTCACGGACCTCACGGACCTCACGCGCGCAGCTCCTGCGTGCAGCACTTCACGCTGCCGCCCCCTTTCAGCAGCTCGCCCAAGTCCATCCCGATCGGCTCGAACCCGCGGTCCCGCAGCGGCTCGAACAGGCCCACCGCCGCCTGCGGCAGCAGAACGTGTCGGCCGTCGCTCACCGCGTTGAGCCCGAAGGCCGCGGCGTCTGACTGCCGTGCGATCAGGGCGTCGGGGAAGAGCCGGGCCAGCACCGCGCGGCTGCCGGGCGAGAACGCGTCCGGGTAGTACATGATCTCGTCCGCCGAGTCGTCCAGGACGCTCAGCGCCGTATCGAGGTGGTAATAGCGCGGATCCACCAGGTCGAGGCCGATGACGGGCCGGCCGAAGAACTCCTGCGCCTCGTCATGGGAGAGCGGACTGGAGCGGAATCCGCGCCCCGCCAGCAGATACGACGAGGTGACCGCGAAATCGCCCTCGCCCTCGTTGACGTGGACGGGCTCGTGGATCTCGGTGAACCCGGCGGCGCGGAACCACTCGCGGTGGACCGCCGCCTCGGGCTCCCGTTCCCGGTGGGCGAACCGGGCGCCGAGCACCCGGCCGTCGATGACGGTCGCGCCGTTCGCGGCGTAGACCATGTCGGGCAGGTCGGGGTGCGGCTGGAGCAACTCGACGGTGTGGCCGAGCGCGCGATAGCGGTCGCGCAGGTCCTCCCACTGGGTCTGGGCCAGCGGCAGGTCGACGGGTTTCGCCGGATCCATCCATGGGTTGATGGAGTACGTCACCTTGAAGTGCGCGGGTGGGCACATCAGAAAGCGGCGCGGCGATGCGTCACGGAGCGATGAGCGCAATGAGGGCTCCTCACATACGACTACACGGGGGTACGCGGGTGTGCGTGCCAGCCATGGTGAGGCCAAATCGGCCGTCGTGCAGCGAACCGGAACGGTGTTCGTCGTTTTGTACGGAACTTCTCGTGGCGGACGTTGGGCGAAACCCCGCATATCGTGGATCACGAGACGATGCGTAGCGTTTTGTCGCTGGACGGCCTCTGGGCCATGGCCCTGACCAGGCACCCGACGCAAGCCGCGGCGGCGAGCGCTCCCGCCCCGCGATCCACGGGGCGACCCTCGCTCTCGTCAGCGAGGTGGGATGCGCCCGTACCTCCATTGAGGGCATCGCAGCCCGTACCGGAGTCGGCGGGCGGACCATCTACCGCCGGTAGCCGTCCTAGGCCGCCGTACTCCTCGATCCGTCGCAGCGTCGCAGCGTCGGGGCGTCGGACCCGTCGGCGCCGGAACCCGCGGGCCCTCGGTCGGCCGCTCCAGGTCACGGCGGCGAAGTATCCCGTACCACACCCCCGTACACCCTGGAATGGGCCGAGAGGCCCCCCGGTTGAGGACAGTGGACACCCGCAGAGCAGGATGGTGGGACCATGGCAGAGACCGCGAGGGGCGAGCGTGATGTGTGAGGGGATAGATGGGCGACGGTAAAGGCCGCTTCCGCGGCACGGAGAACAGGCTCCCTCGGGAGAGCCGGCTGTCCCAGTGGCTGCGCCGGCGCCCCAAGGACACCGAGGCCGACGACTCCCACCGCGAGAACCTGCTGCTTGCCGTTGCCGCCGCGGGACTTCCGCTCGCGCCAGCCGCGTATCCCGTCGCCTACCGCTGCTCCTGCGAACGCATCGGCTGTCCCACGCCGGGCCGCCACCCCGTCTCCTTCGCCTGGCAGACCCAGTCCACCACCGACTCCGCCCAGATCCAGCGATGGGCCCAGGGCCAGCCGCACGCGAACTTCATCACCGCCACCGGCATGGTCCACGACGTGCTCGACGTACCGCTGGAAGCGGGCCGCAGCGCGCTCGAGCGGCTGCTGGAGCAGGGCATCGAGGTCGGCCCGGTCGCCGAGTCGGGCGGCGAGGGCGAGGACGCGAGGTCGCTGTTCTTCACCGCCACCAGGGGCACTCCCGAGGACGAGGACGAATGGTGGCCCTGTGAGCTGGACTGCCATCCCGAGACCATGGACGAGCATCCCGGTCTGCGCTGGCACTGCCGCGGCAGCTATGTCCTCGTACCGCCCGCGCTGCTCCCCGGCGACCACGTGGTCGCGTGGGTACGCGGGCCGGAGCACCCTCTTCCCGACCCGCTCACGCTGCTGGAGACGCTCACCGACGCGTGCGCGCGATACGCGGGGGAGCGGCAGCCCGGGGATCCGCACGAGGTGGCCTGGCCGATCCACCGCTGACACCGGGCTGACACCGGGTCCGGGGGCCGGGGGCCGGCTATCCGGGGTCGGCTTTCGGTGCGCGCGGGGGTGCCCGCTGTACGGCTTGGTCTTCCACGTGGGACATCCGTTGTACGGGACGTCCGTTGTACGGGTCGGCCTGCCGTACAGGCCGGCCTGCCGTACGGCGGACGAATGCCCCGTCCCACACGCTTCCCGTCCATGACCGCCGCCCAACAGGCCCTGAGACCGCCCGGGACGGGCTACCCGCCCTTCGCCGCCGTCAGACCCGCCAGCCGCGCCAGCACCTCGACCTTCCCGCCGTCCTGGCCACCGCCGCCCGCCGCCGGTACCAGTACCGTCTGGCTGGACACCCGCTCCTTCGTCATCGTGGACTTGGCGTCCCCGGTGAGCAGCGGCTTCACATCCGGGTGGACTTGCAGCGGCACCCCCTTCGCCGCGGTCTGCCGCTCGAAGTTGCGTATCGAAAAGAACACCAGCGCCCCGCCGTCCGCCGTCGCCAGGGCCAGCGGCGCGAAGTCACCGGTCTCCAGGGGCTGATCGATCCACTGGGTGGAGACACCCGGCAGATTCGACGTCTTCCGGCGCGCCTCGCGCCAGCCGGAGGTGTGAGGGCCGTCCTTGAACAGCTCGGGCTTTCCGGACTGCATGAACGACGCGTAGTTCTCGCTCAGTTCGCCGGGTGCGCTCACCAGTGAGGTGGTGTTCACCGCGACCGGCTCGGCGAAGCCGTCGCCGTCCGTTCGCAGCGCGGGCACGCGGCCGACGGGGACGACCGTCAGGTGGGCGGCCTTCCAGACGTCCGCCGGACCGTTGCGCAGGAAGACCAGCAGCCAGCGCTCGTCCAGATTTCCCTGGTCCTCGTCGCGGTTGGAGTCCACGTCCGCGAGGAAGTAGCGCGGCCAGCCGGCCTTCTTGGGAATCGCGTACTTCGCATCGGTCAGCTCCATCGGCACATGCCGCGGGTTGCCGCCGGGGTAGTTGCTGCCGCGCGACTTCAGCCCGGCCTGGTTTATCGCCCCCAGCGCCCCGGTGACCTGCTTCGCGTCCAGGGCCGGATCGTACGCCTTGTCAGCGGCGTTGTAGGCGTCGGTGAACTCCTTGAGCGCCTGTGCCGCCTCAGCCTTCGTCGCCGCCGGAACGATTTCCCGCTCCCCGTGCACCGTCACGCATCCGCTCGCCGTCAGAGCCAGCGCCGTCATCGTCACGAGCCCGGTCAGCGCCCGTCCGTGCCGTGGCGTCACCGGCCCCACCAGCCCCATCGCCGCCCGCCCTCGGCTCCGGCTCCGATTTCCCACCCGTATCGGCCTTCTCATCGGTCGACTTCTCCTTGCCCCCTGCGCCCCCGACTGATCGTCCGAACCCTACCGGGGTGAGGAACAGCACGAGTGTCGGGATGACGTACAGGGCCCAGACGACGACCTGGAGGACGGTCGGGTTGGGCTGGAAGTTGAAGACGCCCTTCAGGAGGGTGCCGTACCAGCTGTCCGGCGGGATCGTGGAGCTGATGTCGAACGCCTTGTTCGCCAGACCGCCCAGGAAGCGGGCCTCCTGGAGATCGTGCACCCCGTACGCGAGCACTCCCGCGGCCACGATGACCAGCATGGCGCCGGTCCAGGTGAAGAACTTCGCCAGATTGATCCGCAGCGCGCCCCGGTAGAACAGCCAGCCGAGGACCACCGCGGTCGCGATGCCGAGCAGCACCCCGATCAGCGGCTGCGCGCTGCTGCTGTCCCCGGTCGCGGCCCGCACCGACGCCCACACGAACAGGGCGGTCTCCAGCCCCTCCCGCCCCACCGCCAGGAACGCCGTGGCGACCAGCGCGCCCGTGCCCATCCGCAGGGCCGTGTCCAGCTTGCCGTGCAGCTCGGACTTGAGATGCCGCGCGGTGCGCCGCATCCAGAACACCATCCAGGTCACCAGGACGACCGCGATGATCGAGAGGGTGCCGCCGAGGAGTTCCTGGGCCTCGAACGTCAGGGTCTGGGAGCCGAATTCGAGGGCGAAGCCGAAGCCGAGCGAGATCGCCACCGCGACCCCGATACCGGCCCAGATGGGACGGAGCGCGTCCCGCCGGTCGGTCTTCACCAGATACGCGATGAGGATGCAGACGACCAGGCTGGCCTCAAGACCCTCGCGCAGGCCGATCAGATAGTTGCCGAACACGGCGGGGTCCCTTCCGGTGTGCGTGTCTGGGGTGTGAGGGGCCGGGGTGTACGTGGCCGGGGTGTACGGGTCCGGGGTGTACGTGGCCGGGGTGTACGGGTCCGGAGTGTGCAGGTCCGGAGTATGCGGGTCCGGGCACGGGCCCGTGCAACGCGCCTCCGTCCGGGCCCGCCTTGTCCGGGCCCGCTCGGTCCAGGCCGGCTCCGTCCGGGCCCGCGTACGCCTGAGCGGGTGGCCTTCCGCGCGGGGCCGGGCGTGGGTCCGGTCATGAGAACAGGGCCCGGCCCCACCAGTCGTCCCCGTCGCGGACGCCCGGCGGGATCGCGAACAGCGCCGAACCCACGTGCTGGATGTACTCGTTGAGGACGTCACGCGCGGCGAGCGAGCGCTGTACCGGCACGAAGCCCTTGTCGATGTCGCGCTGGTAGGCGAGGAAGAACAGCCCGGCGTCCAGCCGCCCCAGACCGTCCGTGCCATCGGTGAAGGAGTAGCCGCGGCGCAGCATCTTCGCCCCGCCGTTGGTGTCCGGGTGCGCGAGCCGCACATGCGCGGTCGGCAGCATGGCGGGCAGGAACGGCTCGTCCCGCTCCTTCGCCTTGCCGACCGGGGCGCCCTCGCCCTTGTCGCGGCCGAAGATGTCCTCCTGCTCCTGGAGCGAGGTGCGGTCCCAGGTCTCGATGTTCATCCGGATCCGGCGGGCGACGAGATACGAGCCGCCCGCCAGCCACGCCGGGCCGTCCCGGTCGGACACCCAGACGTGCCGGTCCAGTTCGGCGGCGTCCGTTCCGGAGATGTTCCGGGTGCCGTCCTTGAAGCCCATCATGTTGCGCGGGGTCTGCTCGTCGGGCGTCGTCGACGACGTCTTGCCGAAGCCGAGCTGCGACCAGCGGATCGCGACCTTGCCGAAGCCGATGCGGGCGAGGTTGCGTATCGCGTGGACCGCGACCTGGGGGTCGTCGGCGCACGCCTGCACACAGAGATCGCCGCCGCTGCGGGCCGGGTCGAGATTGTCGCCGGGGAACTTCTCCAGCTCGACGAGGGCCTTCGGGCGTCGCTCCTCCAGGCCGAAGCGGCCCTTGTCGAACAGGGACGGGCCGAAGCCGATCGTCAGCGTGAGCCGGGACGGCTTGAGGCCGAGCGCCTCGCCGGTGTCGTCCGGCGGAGCCTCGGCGACCCCGCCGAACGCGCCCTCGCCGACGGCCTGGCCCGCCGCCATCCGCTCGGCCGCGCGGGTCCAGTCCCGCAGCAGCCGTATCAGCTCGGCGCGGTCCCGTGTCTTCACGTCGAACGCGGCGAAGTGCAGCCGGTCCTGTACGGCGGTGGCGATACCGGCCTGGTGTACGCCGTGGAACGGCACGCCCGCGCCGCTCGCCGCGGCGGGGGCGGCGGCCTCGTCCCGCCGGGTCAGCCCGACGGCGGTGCCGCCGGCCGCGGCGGCGCCGACGACCAGCCCCGCGCTGCCCCAGCCGAGCAGCGCCCGCCGTGAGGGCGCGGGCCGTCCGCGCTCGGACGGCGAAGGCTCCGGGGGCTGCGGGGGCTGCGGCTCGCGCGGCTGCGGCTCGGACCGGCGCGGTTCGGTCCCGGAACCGTTGCCGGTCCCGGAACCGTTGCCGGTCTCGGGCAGGCGCGGCTCAGAACGGCGAGGCTCAGAACGGCGCGGCTCAGAAAGGCGGGGCTCCGGCTGTGGGGGCTCGGACGCAGACATCTCTGGCATCTCCGGCATCTGCGTACTCCCTACTTCACCACTGCCGCGGCCAGCTTGGACAGCGGCTCCGCGAGCGCGTTGACCGCGTCGCTCAGTTCCTTGCGCTGGTCCTTGCCGACCGTTTCGTACGACACGAAGTCATAGGACGTCTTGTCCTGGCGGTACTTGTCCAGCAGCGTGTCGAGCGCCGCGAACTGCTTGTCCAGCTCGGCCACCAGACCGGGGTCGTTCTTGGTCGCGACCGGCTTCAGCAGCTCGTGCGACTGCCGCGCGCCCTCCACGTTCGCCTTGAAGTCGACCAGGTCGGTGTGGCTGTAGCGCTCCTCCTCACCCGTGACCTTGCCGGTGGCGACCTCGTCGAGCAGCTCCTTGGCGCCGTTCGCCATGGAGGTCGGGGTGATCTCCGCCGTGCCGACCTTCTTCTGCCAGTCGGTCAGGTCCTTGATGAGGGTGTCCGCGAGGGCCTTCTCCTCGGGGCCGATCTTCTTCTCCTGCCACAGCGCCTTCTCCAGGCGGTGCCAGCCGGTCCACTTCTGGCCCGGCTCCAGGCCGTCCTCGCGGAGGTCGACCTTCGGGTCGATGTCGCCGAACGACTCGGCCACCGGCTCGGTGCGCTCCCAGCCGATACGGGAGGTGGCGTACGCCTTCTTCGCGGCCTCGACGTCCCCGGCCTTGACCGCGTCCGTGAACACCTTCGCCTTGGGCAGCGTCTCATCGGCCTGCGCCTGCGCGTACTGGCGGTACGAGGCCACCGCGGCGTCCATCTCCGGGCTGCGCGCGGCGGTCTTCCCTCCGGTGACCGTGACCTGCTGCCGGATGCCGTCGCCCTTCATGCCGGGCTTGCAGGCGATCTCGTACGAGCCCGCCTTCACCTCGGCGGTGAGCTTCGCCTTCGTGCCGGGGCCTATGTTCTCGCGTTCGGTGACGATCCGGTCGTCGGGGAAGAGGATGTAGACCTCGGTGATCTTCGAGCCCTTGTTCTCGATGTCCAGCTCGACGTGCCCCGCCGGGAACTCCTTCTTCGACACCTCGCAGGCGTCGTCCTTCGCGAGGACCCGGACGGAGCCGTCGCCGCCCTGGCTGTCGGCCTTCTCGGCGCAGCCCGTGAGGGCGGCCAGGGCGGCCACCGCCGTGGTGGCGGTGACGACGGAGAGACGGGCGCGCATAGGGGCTCCACGAGGAGAAAGGGGCGGCCGGGAGACCGCCGGCAACGGGGTGAGGCAGCCCTAACTTAACCGAGGCTTACCTGACCGAAACCCGCCCTCGCAGTGATGTAAACCTCAAAAAACGGGCCCGGAAAACGGGGGGTCACGGGCCGGCCATGACGCCCCCATGGCCCGGTCAAGCAGAGGTCAAAACGCCCGTTTCGGGAGGACCACGGGAGTGCCGGAGCGGGGGTGCGGAAAGACCTCGACGGGCTGCCGGTAGACCCGGCTCAGCAGCTCGTCGCCGAAAACCGATCCCGGCTCGCCCTCGGCCTCGATCCGTCCCTCGTGGAGGACGGCCACCCGGTCCGCGTACGCGGCGGCGAGCCCGAGGTCGTGCAGGACGACCACGACGCCGTCCCCCGCGGCGGCCCGCTCACGGCAGATCCGGAGCACCAGCTCCTGGTGCCGCAGATCGAGCGCGGCGGTCGGCTCGTCGAGGAGCAGCAGCGGGGTCCGCTGGGCCAGCACGCGGGCCAGGGCGACGCGGGCGCGCTCTCCGCCGGAGAGCGCGGAGAAGGGCCGTCCGGCGAACGCCTCGGCCTCGGTGGCCGTCAGCGCCGCCGCGACCGCCTCGTCGTCCTCGTCCTCCCGGTCGGTCCCCGCCCAGGGGGCCCGCCCCATCCGTACGACGTCCTCGACCGGGAACGGGAAGGAGAGTGTGGCGGCCTGCGGCAGCACGGCCCGGCGCAGGGCGAGTTCGGCCGCCGTCCAGTCCCCGGCGGGGCGGCCGGCGATCCGTACGCTTCCCCGGTCGGCGGGGAGGTCGGCGGCGAGCGCGGCGAACAGCGTCGATTTGCCGGCTCCGTTGGGGCCGACGAGCGCCAGCACCTCGCCGGCGCGGGCGGTCAGGTCGATCCCGGTGAGAATCCCGACGCCGCCGAGCCGGACGTGGAGACCGTGCGCCTCGGCGAGCACGGCGCCGGGGGAGGGGCGCGCGGGCAGCTCCCGGCGGCGGATCCCGAAGAGCGTTCTCATGCCCAACCACCTTGCTTGCGACGGGTCCTGCGCAGCAGCCAGAAGAAGAAGGGGCTGCCGAAGAGCGCGGTGAGCACCCCGAGGGGAAGTTCGGCGGGCTCGGCCACGGTCCGGGCGGCGAGGTCGCCAGCCGCCAGCATCAGGGCTCCGCCGAGCGCGCTGCCGGGGATGAGGAAGCGGTGTCCGGGGCCGTTCGCCATCCGCAGCAGATGCGGGACGAGCAGTCCGACGAAGGTGATGATCCCGGCGACGGCGACCGCGGCGGCGGTGAGCAGCGCGACGACGAGGACCAGGACGATACGCAGCCGCTCGACGTCCACGCCGAGATGCCGGGCGGGCCGTTCGCCGAGGGCGAGCAGGTCCAGCTTGCGTGCGTAGAGGGGCGCGAGGAGGAGCCCGAGGAGTGTGCACGGCAGTACGGCGAGCACCTTGGGCCAGGTCGCCTGCGAGAGCGAGCCGAGCTGCCAGAAGGTGATCTGGGTGATCTGCGCGTTGTCGGCGAAGAAGATGAACAGGCCGATCAGGGCCCCGGCGAAGGCGTTGACGGCGATGCCCGTGAGGATGAGGGTGACGACCTCGGTCCGCCCGCCCGAGCGGGACATCAGATAGACGAGGAGCACGGTCGCGAGCCCTGCGACGAACGCGCAGAAGGTGATCGTCCAGTTGCCGAGGAAGCTCAGCCCCAGCGCGATGGAGGCGACGGCCCCCACGGCCGCGCCGGACGAGATCCCGATGATGCCCGGCTCGGCGAGCGGATTGCCGAACACGCCCTGCATCAGGGCTCCGGCGCACCCGAGGGACGCCCCGACGAGCAGCGCGAGGACGACTCTCGGCAGCCGTACGTTCCACAGGACGCTCTCGCCCACCTGGTCGAGCGGCTGCCCGCCGAGTCCGGCGCGGTGCTGCACGGAGGCGATGACGTCCCCGAGCGGAATGTCGTACGCCCCGTACCCGGCGGAGACGAGGGCGACGGCGAACAGCGCGGCGACGAGCCCGGCGGTGAGGAGGTAGGCGGTGGAGCGCCGTCGGCCGGGTCTCGCTTCGTGCGGAGCCGTGCCGGGGGCCGGGAGCTTCCCGGTGGCGGTCTTCGCGAGCCGACCGGCGCCCGGTACGGGCCCTGGCGTCGGTTCCGGTACGGACCCTGGGGTCGGCTCCGGTACGGACCCTGGCGCAGGCTCCGGTACGGGCCCAGGCGTCGGTGTCGGTGTCGGTTCCGGCGCCGGCTCCGGTACGGCCCCTGATGCAAGTCCCGGCCCGGTCGCCCCGGTCGGGCGGCTCGCCGTCCCCGCCCGCGCGTTCTCGCCTGACGGGTCCTGCGCGCGGGGTTCCGTATGGGTCGTCATCGTCACTCGCCGTTCGCGTAGAGCTGGTCCACGAGGGACTTGAGCACCTGGTCCGTGCGCGGGCCGTAGTTCAGCATGACCCCGTCGTCGATCGAGACGACCCTGCGGTCCATCCCGGCCGGGGTCTGCGCGACACCCGGAATCTCGACCAGGCCGTCGACGCCGTTCACCGACTGAAGCCCCTTGGTCATCACGAGGATCGCGTCGGGCGCGGCCTTGGCGAGGGCTTCGCTGGTGATGGCGGTGAAGTCCTTGGTGAGGCCCGACTCCTTCCCGGCGTCCACTGCGCCCGCTGCCTCCAGCAGGGACGCCGCTCCGGACTCGCTGCCGCCGAGGAGATAGACGGAGGCCGAGCCGCGCAGATACAGGAACGCGACCCGTGGCTTCTTGCCGTCGGCCGGCTCGGGGATGTCCTTCTGGACGGCCGCGATCCGGGACTCCGTACGCGCCTTCAGCTCGTCCCCGGCGGGCTTCACCCCGAGCGCGGCGGCCACCGTGTCGATCCTGGTCCCCACGTCCGCGAGGCTCTTCGCCGTCTTCACCGTGATGAGCGGGACGCCCGCGTCGCGTATCTGGTCCACGGCCTCCGCAGGGCCGGTGGTGGTGTCGGCGAGGACGAGTGTCGGCTTCAGCGACAGCACGCTCTCGGCGGAGACGTCGTGTCCCCGTGTCACCACCGGCAGATCCTCGGCCTGTTCGAAGGTCGCGGTGACATCGCGCGCCACGACCCGCTCGCCGAGTCCGAGTGTGAAGACGATCTCGCTCAGCGATCCCGAGAGCGGGACGATCCGGTCCGCCGAGGTGACCGTGACCCGCTTCCCGTCCGCCGAGGGGACGGTCACCGGCAGCGCGGGCTTCGGCACGGCCGCCAGCGGCTCCACCCGGTCGACCGAAACGGAACCGGAATTCGCCTTGTCGTTTCCTGTGGGGGAGGCGTCGCCGCCACCGCAGCCGGTCGCCGCCAGGGTGAGGGCGAGCGCGGCGACCGCCGTGCGCGCCAGCCGAGTTCTACGCGTCGCTGAGGCTGTACGCGCCGAGGGCCGCGAGAGCTGCGAGAGCACCGGGAGCACCGTCCTGTCGTTCTGTGGTCTGTGGTTTTCATGAGGCCGTGGGGGGCTGTGGGGGCGGGCGTCCTTCCGGAACCGGAGTGCCCGGGGCTACCGGCATGGGCTGGAGATAGCTTAGGTTAGCCTTACCTCGCTGGCCAGGGTGGTGTGCCCCCTGGCTTGCCGCTCGACGTACCCAGGGAGGGAACCCATGCAGCCGTTCAGACCGGCCCGCGCGTTCGCCGTAGCGCTCCTCGCGGCCCTGCTCGGAGCACTGCTCCCGGCCGGAGCCGCCCATGCGGCCGAGCGCACGGTCCAGGGAGGCCGGCTCGACTGGGGGATCAAATCGTCCTTCCAGACCTATGTGACCGGGCCCATAGCAGGCGGCAACTACCGGCTCACATCGGGCGCGGCCACCGTCGGCGGCAGCCAGTTCCGCTTCCACTCCGCCAAGGGCTCGTACGACCCCGCGACCGGCGCGTTCGAGGCCCGCTTCACCGGCGGAGTCCACTTCACCGGCCACCGCAAGGCCGATGGCGGCAATGAACTGGACCTCGCCATCAGCCGCCCCACCGTCCGGATCTCCGGCGGCCGGGGCACCCTCTACGCGGACATGGTCAGCAAGGCCAGGGGCACCGGCAAGGTCACCAGCGCCGGCCAGGTTCCCTTCGCCGCGCTCGATCTCTCCGGCGTGAACATGGTCGGCGGCGGCGGGCCCATCGCGCTCAACCGCATCCCCGCGACGCTGACTTCGCAGGGCGCGGCGGGCTTCGCCGGCTACTACACCGCCGGTACGGCCCTCGACCCGATCAGCCTGAGCGTCGACCTCGCCGCCGCCCAGCAGCCGCAAAAGACCGAGAAGCCCCCGGTCAAGAAGGACGACAAGGCCGCCGCCCAGTCGGGCGCGGTGCGGAACGCGGCCGTCGACTGGGGAGTGCGCCGCACCTTCCGTGAGTACGTCACCGGCTCCATCGCCCGTGGCAAGTGGACCCTCGCGGACGGCGCCCAGGATGGCGGAGCGCTCTTCCGCTTCCCGCAGGGCAAGGGCACGTACGACCCGAAGAAGCAGACCCTGGACGCCGCCTTCGCCGGATCCGTCCGCTTCACCGGCGAACAGCTCGATCTGACCCTCGCCAAGGTCACCGCCAAGGTAGCCGGAGGCAAGGGCACGCTCAGCGCCGATGTGACCAGCGAGGGCACGACCCGCAAGGCCGTCCCCCTGATCACCTTCACCGCCGCCGGCTTCGCGCCCAAGAACGGGCTCGCCGCCCTGACCGAGGTCCCGGCCGTCCTCACCGAGGGCGGAGCCCAGGCGTTCGGCGGCATGTACAAGGCGGGCACCGAGATGGACCCGGTCTCCCTGGCGGTGGCCGTGGACGAGAAGGCCCAGCTGCCCGCCCTGCCCGACCTCGGCAGCGACGCCGCGCCCACACCGCGGGAGACCGAGTCCGCGCCCGGCCCGGCAACCCCCTCCGACGCGGCGGTGGCCGCGAACTCCACAGACTCGTCCTCCCCCACGGGGACGTACATCGCCGCGGGCGCGGGAGCGCTCCTCCTCGCGGCGGTCGCCCTGTATGTCGTACGCCGTCGTCGTACGACCGAGAACAGCTGATCCGGAAACGACGGATCCGAGCGAACCACCTTAGGAGCAGACCCTCATGGCAGTACCCAGACGCCCCATATCGATAGCCGCCGCGGCAGCCACCGCGGTCGTGCTCGGGGCCACCGCCCTCGCCCTCCCGGCGTCCGCGTCGACCGCGGCCTCCGACACACTCGGCACAGGCAGCACGTCCGGCACGCCCGGCACAGGGAGCGCGCCCGGCACAGGCGGTGCCTCCCAGGCGGACAAGAGCGCCCCCGCGGCTCCGTACAAGCTGAAGGAGGGCACGCTGGAGTGGGGCTTCAAGGAGTCCTTCCGCGGCTATGTGCTCAAGTCACAGGGGACGGTCGAGGTCTCGGACGGGGCCAAGCAGGCGGCCGGCAACGGTGTGTTCACCTTCGTGGACGGCGTCGGCACGTACGACATGGGCAAGCACGCCGTCACCACCGCCTTCAAGGGCACGGTGCGCTTCCAGGCTCCCCAGCGCTTCACCCTCCAGATCGCCGATGTGAAGCTGGTGACCGAGGGCAAGGGCGGCAGCATCAAGGCCGACGTCACCCTCGACGGCGTGACCATGAACGACGTCGATCTCGCCTCGCTCGACCTGACGGACACCAAGCCCGAGATGGGCCAGGGCGGCGCCATGGCCTTCAAGGGCATTCCGGCGAAGCTCACCGCGGACGGCGCGAAGGCGTTCAACGGCATGTACAAGGCGGGGGACGCGCTGGACGCGGCCACCCTCACGGTGAAGGTCGACGCCGGCCCGCCGCCGAAGCCCGATCCCGAGAAGCCGGACCCCGAGAACCCCGGGAAGCCGGACCCGGAGAACCCCGGGAAGCCCGACCCTGAGAACCCGGAGAAGCCGGAGAAGCCCGATCCGGAGAACCCCAAGCCCGAGAACCCCGGCAAGCCGGACGGCACGGCGGGCACGATCCTCGACGGCAACCTCGACTGGGGCGTCAAGGAGAGCTTCCGCGAGTACGTCACCACCGGCTTCGGCAAGGGCAAGATCGAGGTCTCCGGCGGTACGACCAGCAACGCCGCCGGCTTCCGCTTCCCTAAGGGCAAGGGCGTCTTCGACGCCTCCAAGAAGTCCCTCTCCGCCTCCTTCGACGGGCAGGTCCGCTTCCTCGGTCACCTGACCGACGGTCAGTACGTCCTCGACCTGAAGCTCTCCGACCTCAAGGTCAAGGTGGAGGGCACCAAGGGCACCCTGCTCGCGGATGTCAGCACCAAGGACCGCGAGACCCAGAAGGTCTCCACCTTCAACGACCTCGGCATCGCGTCGCTGGCGGTCCCGGCGAACGCCCTCAAGGCCGAGAAGAAGGTCGTCACGCTGAACGACGTCCCGGCGACCCTCACCGCGGACGGCGTGAAGGCGTTCGGCGGCATGTACCAGGCGGGCATCGCGCTCGACAAGGTCGATGTCGCGGTCTCCCTCGACAAGGACGTCACGCTGCCCGGCGCGAGCAACGGCGGTTCCTCCTCGGGCGGTTCCGGTGGGTCTGCCTCGGGCGGTTCCGGCGGGTCCGGCGGCTCGTCCACCGGCGGTTCGTCCGTCGCGGGCGGCGGCGGCACTGTCGGCGGTGGCGGCTCGGTGGGCGGCTCCCTGGCCGCCACGGGTTCGGACGTGCCGACGGCCGCGCTCCTCGCCGCGTCGGCGGGCATCGCGGCGGCCGGTGCGGGTGTGATCTACGCGGCCCGTCGCCGCAAGGCCACCGAGAGCTGACCCGGACGTCACCCTCACCGTGCGCACGGAGAACACAGAAAACACAGAAAACACAGAAGGCACGAAAGTACCGCGCGCATGGTGAGGACCCGACCGCCCGTCCTCGTTCCAGGACCCTCACACGACAGGCCGCACCGGCGTCGATTCGCCGGTGCGGCCCTGCCGTTGACGCCGTCGCGGCCTGTGTGGCGTTCACGACGCTCCGCGGCCGAACTGCGCGCCGGAGCCCGGCTGGTGCTTCAATGCCGGGGTGACTCAAGCACCCGCACGTTCCGCACAGCCCGCGCTCGATGTGCTGAACGTCTTCTGTGCCGCCGACGGCCGGCACGGCAACGCCCTCGGTGTCGTACGCGACCCCCGCCCCTACCCGGACCAGTCGTCCCGGCAGGCGCTCGCCGCCGAACTCGGCTTCAGCGAGACCGTCTTCGTGGACGACCCCGAGCGGGGGGTCGTCGACATCTACGGCCCCGGAGCGCGGCTCCCGTTCGCCGGGCATCCGCTCGTCGGGGCCGCCTGGCTGCTCGACCTGGAGGAGCTGAACCCTCCCGCGGGGTCCGTGTGGGCCCGTAACGACGGGGAGTTCACCTGGATCACCGCGCGCGCCGAATGGGCGTCGCCCGCGCTTCTGGAGCAGTACGCCTCCCCGGCCGAGGTGGACGCGCTGCCCGGCCCGCCTCCCGGTGAGGGCAGGCTCTACGCCTGGGCGTGGGAGGAGGAGGCGGCCGGCCGCGTACGGGCCAGGGCGTTCCCCCGGCGCGACGACGGCATCGTGGAGGACGAGGCCACGGGTGCGGCGGCGCTGCTGCTCACGGACCGGCTCGGCCGGGCGCTGAACATCACTCAGGGCCGGGGGTCGCAGATTCTGACCGCCCCCGGCCCTGATGGCGAGGTCGAGATCGGCGGGCGGGTACGCCTCGCCTCCCCGGCCCCCGTGGTGACTCCCGTGCCCCCGCCGGCCCAGGTGCCGGCGCGCAGACTGAGCGTCGCCCAGGCTCTGAGGCTCATGAGCTGACGCTCACGCATCGACGTCCGCGGGCCGACGTCCGCGGGCCGGCGTCCGTGAGCCGACGTCCGTGAGCCGACGTCCGTCGGTCGGCGTACAAGGTGCTGTCGCGGCCCGGACCGTCACGCGCTGAGCGGGAACTCCGCGCCCAGCTCGCGGAAGACTGCGCCGTTGAAGTCGAACGCGCGCTTGCACTCGTCGATGATGCGCTGCTTCTCCAGATCGTCCGCGTTCACCGCGTCCAGCAGCTCGCGGTAGCCCCGCTTGAAGGCGGCCGGGTTGGGGATCTGCTCGAAGACGTAGAACCGCACGCCGTCGCCCTTGCGCGCGAAGCCCCAGGTCTTCTCCGCCTTGTCCCGGATGATCTGGCCGCCCGAGAGATCGCCGAGGTAGCGGGTGTAGTGGTGCGCGACGTACCCGGCGGGCCAGGTACGCGCGCACTCCTCGACCCGTGAGGCGTACGCCTCGGTCGCGGCCAGCGGGGTGGCGGCCGTACGCCAGTCGGCGCCCCGCAGATGCGCGAGGTCGCGCTCCAGCTCGGCCGTGCGCATCAGTTCGGGCTGGATGAAGGGCCCGGCGACCGGATCGTCCTCGAGCGACTGCGCGGCGTCCTCCAGCGCCCGGTACACGAACCACAGCTGCTCGGTGTAGCGCGCGTACGCCTCGACGCCGAGCCGTCCGCCGAGCAGATGGCTCATGAAGGGGGAGGTCTCCGCTTCGGTGTGCTGCTCGTGCGACGCGACACGGATGAGGGTGGAGAAGGGCGTGGCGTCCAAGGCGGACCTCCGGGGAACGAAAGGACGGAGAACGGGCGGCGGCAGCCCATGGCTGTTGCCAGCACCGATTCTTTATACTTAGGCTTACCTAAGTCAATACGTTCCCGACGGACTGTCGGTAAAAACCCGCTCTTCGGGTTGCTCGGCGGGTGTTATGGGTGAATTCGTGGCCTCTTGTGGGTAGTCGATGGCCGCTCGGCCCGGCTCGGGGCGGTCATGGCGGCCCTGGCCTCCACGGCGGCCTGGGCTCCGGCGGGCCCACGTCGGCCTGGTCTCCGCGGCAGCCACGGCTGTCACGTGGAGGCCGCGGCGGTCACGGCAGCGTGAGGATCTCCGTTCCGGTCTCCGTCACGACCAGCGTGTGCTCGAACTGCGCGGTCCGCTTCCGGTCCTTCGTCACCACGGTCCAGCCGTCGTCCCACATGTCGTACTCGTGCGTCCCCAGCGTCAGCATCGGCTCGATCGTGAACGTCATCCCCGGCTGGATGACGGTCGTCGCGTGCGGGGCGTCGTAGTGCGGGATGATCAGCCCGGAGTGGAACGAGGAATTGATCCCGTGCCCGGTGAAGTCACGGACCACCCCGTAGCCGAAGCGCTTGGCGTACGACTCGATGACCCGCCCGATCACATTGATCAGGCGGCCCGGCCTGACGGCCTTGATCGCCCGGTCGAGTGACTCCCGAGTCCGCTCCACGAGCAGTCTCGACTCCTCGTCGACGTCGCCGCAGAGGTAGGTGGCGTTGTTGTCGCCGTGGACACCGCCGATGTACGCCGTGACGTCGAGGTTCACGATGTCGCCGTCGCGCAGGACCGTGGAGTCGGGAATGCCGTGGCAGATGACCTCGTTGACCGAGGCGCACAGCGACTTGGGGAACCCCCGGTAGCCGAGGGTCGACGGATAGGCTCCGTGGTCGCACATGAACTCGTGGGCGACCCGGTCCAGTTCGTCCGTGGTCACTCCCGGTGCGATGTGCTTGGCGGCCTCCTCCATCGCCTGCGCGGCGATACGCCCCGCGACACGCATCCGCTCGACGGTCTCGGGGTCCTGCACCTCCGGCCCGGTGTAGGGGGTCGGCGCGGGCTTCCCGACGTACTCGGGACGCCTGATCGACGCGGGGACGGAGCGGATGGGGGACAGCTCCCCTGGAACGAGCAGCGACTGGCCAGAAGACATGCCAGCGAGTCTATCCAGCGCCGGTGGGGCAGCATGGACGAGAGGAAGGGAGCCGACGATGGCCCTGTTCAAGAGGCGCACGGTCGGAAAGCCGGGCGAGTGGTACTACTGCCTCAAGCACCAGAAGGTCGAAGAGGGCCCCGAATGCCCCGCTCAGGACCGCTTCGGCCCCTACGCGAGCCCCGAGGAAGCGGCCCACGCGATGGACACCGCGCGGGAGCGCAATCTGGAGTGGGAGAACGACCCCAAGTGGCACGACAAGGGCCGCGCCGAGTAGCCACAGGGCGGGCGGCACCCCGGCCGCCGAGGGGTGACCCGGGATCCGGGGCACCCCTCGGCGGGGGATCCGGGGCACCCCTCGGCGGCCAGGGGCGTCAGGCCGGGAGCTTCGATTCCCTCTCGGCGCGGCGGCGCAGCGAGTCCTCGTCCGTCGTGGCGTCGTAGCTGATCAGTCTGGGCAGGGCCGCCGAGAGGAGGGCCACCCCGGCGATACAGGCCAGGCCACCGCTCCAGACGGCCGGGCGGGTACCGGTCCAGCCCGCCATCGCGCCCGCGCGCACCTGGCCGAGCTGGGGGCCGACGCTGTACGAGAGGACCTCGATACCGGCCAGCCGGCCCCGCAGTTCCTCGGGGATCGTCTGGTTCCAGATCGTGGAGCGGCCCAGACCGCTCAGCATGTCGCCCGCGCCCGCGAACGCCAGGCAGAACAGCACCAGCCACACATTGCCGAAGAACCCCGCCCCCGCGATCGCGACTCCCCAGCCCGCCGCGCCGAAGACCACCAGGAGACCGTGCCGCCGTACGCGGGAGGTCCAGCCGCTCGTCAGGCTCACGGCCACGGAGCCGATCGAGCCCGCCGCGTACATCAGGCCCAGCGACCAGTCCGCGTTCAGATCGTCCGCGAGGAACGGGAAGATCGCGTTCGGGAAGGCGAACACCATGGCCACCAGGTCGATCGCATACGTACCGAGCAGCACCGGCCGCGACCAGGCGTACCGCGCACCCTCCGCGATGCCCCGCAGCGACGGCTTCTCCGCGTCGTGCGAGGGCGGCGCCGGCGACAGCCGGAGACAGAGGAGCACGGAGACGACGAATCCGATGATGGTGACCCCGTACGCCGGTCCGAACCCCGCGTAGGCCACCGTCAGACCGGCCAGCGCGGGCCCGGCGATCGCACCGAGCTGCCAGCGCAGGGCGTTGAGCGCCGCCGCCGCGGCGAGCTGGTCGTGCGGGACGATCCGCGCGATCAGCGAGTCCAGCGCCGGGCGCTGGAGACCGGCCAGCGCGGAGACGCCCGCCGCGACCACGTACAGCGGCCACAGCATCGGATCCGGCAGCAACGCGTTCACCAGCAGGACGAGGGCCAGGAACCCGAGCCCCGCCTCCGTCCAGAGGATCATCTTGCGGCGGTCCGCGGAGTCGGCGAGCGCGCCCCCGTACAGACCGAAGACGATCAACGGGACCAGCTCCACCGCGCCCATCGCGCCGACCGCGAGCGGGGACCCGGTGAGGTCCTTGATCTGGAGCGGGAGCGCGATCATCGCCATGAAGCTGCCGAAATAGGTGATCAGGCCCTGGACCCAGAGGCGGCGGAAATCGCGGGAGGACCGCCATGGCGAGAGGTCCGGGAGTACCGCGGACAGCTTGGACGTCACAGGGGCCCATGGTCCGTGTGCCCGAGCGGCACGGGCAACTGGTTTTCCGTCGGCCAACTGGTTTTCCGTCGACCTCTCGCCCGTCGCCCCCTCGCCCGTTGCCGATCGCGGGTTGCCCACGACACGTTGCCCACGACACGTTGCCCGGAGTCCGCCGACGGGCGGCCCGTCCGCCGGGGCCGGAGATCGCGCGGCACCCATGAGCCGGCAGAGTCCGCCACCGAGCCGGCACACTCCGCCGCGCGGGATCCACGCGAACGGCGGACCCCACAGACCCACTCGATCGTGAACCTCGTCTCGATCACGCCACAACATGATCCATACACGTTCCCCGCGGCTAGGGTCGGCCCATGACTTCCTCAGACAACACCGCCGCCGCCAAGCCCGCCCCGAAGGATCCCTGGGATCTTCCCGATGTGTCCGGTCTCGTCGTCGGCGTTCTCGGCGGTACGGGCGATCAGGGCCGGGGGCTGGCGTACCGGCTCGCGAGGGCGGGGCAGAAGGTGATCATCGGTTCGCGGGCGGCGGAGCGGGCCCAGGCCGCCGCCGAAGAACTGGGTCTCGGCGTCGAGGGCGCGGAGAACGCGGAGTGCGCGCGCCGCAGCGATGTGGTGATCGTGGCCGTGCCGTGGGACGGGCACGCCAGGACCCTGGAGTCGCTGCGCGAGGACCTGGCGGGCAAGCTCGTCGTCGACTGCGTCAACCCGCTCGGCTTCGACAAGAAGGGCGCGTACGCCCTCAAGCCCGAGGAGGGCAGCGCCGCCGAGCAGGCCGCCGCCCTGCTCCCCGGCTCACGGGTGACCGCGGCCTTCCACCACCTGTCGGCCGTCCTCCTCCAGGACGAGTCCATCGACGAGATCGACACCGATGTGATGGTCCTGGGCGAGTCCCGCGCCGACACCGACATCGTCCAGGCGCTGACCGCCCGTATCCCCGGCATGCGAGGCGTCTTCGCCGGACGCCTGCGCAACGCCCACCAGGTCGAGTCCCTGGTCGCCAACCTGATCTCCGTCAACCGCCGCTACAAAGCACACGCGGGACTGCGCGTCACCGACGTGTGAGGGGCGCGGGTGCATGGGGGACACTGGACGGGACGTACCGACCCCCGACAGGAGCCTCATCCCATGCCCCGCCTCGCTCTCTACTCCCTCGCCGTCTGCGCTCTCGCCGTCATCGCGGCCGTGGTCTCCTTCACCCAGGGCATGTGGATCGGGATCGTCTGGGTGCTGCTCGCGGGGCTCTCGTCGAACATGAGCTGGTACTACATCCGCCGCGGGAAGGCGGAGCGCCGCTCGGCCGCCGGCTGAGCCCCCCGGCGGACGGTCGTCCGCCGACGCTCACCGGCGAAGGCTCACCGGCCGTCCGTCACCGGCCGTCCGTCACCGGTCATCGCTCCGCTCCGCTCATCGTTCGGCGAACGACGCGCACACGTCGTGCTCGCCCTCCCAGAACCGGTAGTACTCGTAACCGCAGCGCGACTCCAGATCGCTGAGGCCGAGCCCCCGCAGCACCGCGTCGACCAGATCGAAGAACGCGCTGTTCACCGCGGGGACGAAGAACAGCAGCGCGAAGACGACCAGCAGCCCGTACGGCGCGATCGGCTCGATCTGACGCCGGATGTTGTACGAGAGCCAGGGCTCGACCACCCCGTAGCCGTCGAGGCCCGGCACCGGCAGCGAGTTCAGGATCGCGGCGCTGACCTGGAGCAGCGCCAGGAACCCGAGGGCGTACCGGAAGATCATCGGTACGCCGTCCAGCGCGCCCAGCCAGAACGGGGCGGTGCAGACGATCGCGAACAGGACGTTCGTCAGGGGACCCGCGGCCGAGATCAGACTGTGCTTCCAGCGGCCCCGGATCCGGCCGCGCTCGATGAAGACCGCGCCACCGGGCAGACCGATACCGCCCATGATCACGAACAGCACGGGCAGCCCGATGCTGAGCAGCGGATGGGCGTACACCAGCGGGTTGAGCGTCAGGTACCCCTTCGTGCCGACCGAGATGTCCCCGCTGTGGAGCGCGGTGCGGGCGTGCGCGTACTCGTGGAGACAGAGCGAGACGATCCACGCCGAGGTGACGAAGAGGAAGACCGCGAGCCCCGGCACCTCCGAGAAGTCCGTCCACACCGCCCATCCGGTGACCGCCATGATCGCGACGATCCCCAGGAAGACGGGGCTGACGCCCCGGCCGCCGTGGCGCGTGGTGGAGGTGGTCATGGGCGCGCTCCTGGGCTCCGGTGATGTGCGAACCGACGGTACCGGGTAGGGGTGACATCGCGTTCAGGGGGTTCCCGCCGGTTCCTTCCGGTTCCCGCCGGTGCGGGCGGCCTCCGGGGGAGGGCCGTGTCCGGGGCTCTCCGTGCCCTCGGCCGGTTGTACGGACCCTGGCCTGCCCGTGACCGCGCCCCTCTCCACCCCCTCCAACCCTCCAGCCCGTGACTGCGCCCCTCTCCAACCCTCCAGCCCGTGACTGCCCCTGCCGCTCCGTGCCCTGCCCCCGCCGTGCTGTGCCCCTGCCCCGGCCGTGCTGTGCCTGGCGCTCCGTGCCCGCCGGGCCCGCCTCTCCACCGCCGTTGTCCTCGGCAGTCGCGTCCGTGCGGCGTATTCGGCCGGTACTTTCCCTTCCGGCTCGGGGTCGCCGGTGGGAGCGGGGACAATGGGCGGGTGCACTATCGCGTACTCGGCACCACTCAGGCTCTCCACGACGACGGCACGCGCGTCGCTCTCGGCGGCGTACGGCTGCGGGCACTGCTCACCGTGCTGGCGCTGCGTGCCGGCCGGACCGTGCCCGTCGGGGTGCTCGTCGCCGAGGTGTGGGGCGCGGACGAACCGCGGCCCACCGACGCGGTGGGCGCGCTCCAGGCGCTCGTCGGACGGTTGCGCCGCGCCCTCGGGCCCGACGCGGTGCTCTCGGCCGACGGCGGATACCGCCTGGGGGCGGACCCGGACGATGTGGACCTGCACCGGTTCGGGCGGCTCGCGGGAGAGGGGGCGCGGGCTCTGGACGAGGGCGATCCGGCCAAGGCCGCCGTCGTCCTCGAAGAAGCGCTCGCTCTGTGGCAGGGCCCCGCCCTCGCCGATCTCCCCGACCGTTCGTCCGAGGCGGTCCGCGTCGAAGCCCGGTGGCTGGAGGCCCGGCGGGCCTTTCTCGCCGCACTGGTGGGCCTCGGCAGAGCGGACGAGGTGCTGCCCGAACTGGCCGCGCTGTGCGACGAGTTCCGTCTGGACGAACCGCTTCAGGCGCTGCGGGTACGGGCGTTGCGCGACGCGGGCCGTTCGGCGGAGGCGCTGGCGGCGTACGAGGAGGTACGGCGCGAACTCTCCACCCGGCTCGGCACCGACCCCGGCCCCGAACTGCGCGCGCTCTACCGGGAGCTGCTGTCCCCGGCGGACCTCGAACCGGCCACCGCCGTGTCCGGTCGCCCCGACGGCCGTACCGCGCCCGACCAGTACCCCTTCCCGGCCCCACCGTCGGCACCCGCCCCGGACGCGCCCCGGACCGAGCGCCCGCCCGAGGGGGCGCAGGACGCCCACCCCGGCGCGTACACGGACCGAAGCCGCCCCGGCGGAGAGGCAAGCGAGGACGGAGACCGGGGCGCGGGCGCCTCCCCCGCGCGGGCGGCCGGCAATCTGCGCGCCCGGCTCACCTCCTTCGTCGGGCGGCGGGAGGACATCGACGCCATCCGCGACGACCTGCGCGGGGCCAGGCTGGTCACCCTGCTCGGGCCCGGAGGGGCGGGGAAGACCCGGCTGTCGCAGGAGGCGGCCGAACGGACCGTGACGGATCACCCCGACGGGGTGTGGCTGGCCGAACTCGCCCCCGTGAACGATCCGGCGAATGTGCCCGAAGCCGTGCTCACCGCGCTCGGCGCGCGGGAGACCATGCTCCGCGCCGCCGGCGCGGAGGAACTGCGGGCCATCGATCAGCCGGACGACGACCCGCTCGCGCGGCTGATCGAGCACTGCGCCCGCCGCCGCATGCTGCTGCTGCTCGACAACTGCGAACACGTGGTCGAGGCCGCCGCCGTTCTCGCCGAGCGGCTGCTGGAGAGCTGCCCGGAGCTGACCGTGCTCGCCACGAGCCGTGAACCGCTCGGCGTGCCGGGTGAGCTGGTGCGGCCGGTCGATCCGCTGCCGGGCCCCGTGGCGCTGGAGCTGTTCGCGGACCGGGGCGCCGCCGCCCGGCCCGGTTTCCGCCCGGACGACGATCCCGAGGCGTGTGCGGAGATCTGCCGCCGGCTCGACGGGCTGCCGCTGGCCATCGAACTCGCCGCCGCCCGGCTCCGTATGCTCACACCGCGTCAGATCGCGGACCGGCTGGACGACCGGTTCCGGCTGCTGACCGGCGGCAGCCGTACCGTACTGCCCCGGCAGCAGACCCTCCGCGCGGTCGTCGACTGGTCCTGGGACCTCCTCGACGAGGTCGAGCGGACCGTCCTGCGGCGGCTCTCGGTCTTCTCCGGCGGCTGTGATCTGACCGCCGTGGAGGCCGTCTGCGGGGACGACGCGTACGACGCCGTCGGCTCGCTCGGCTCGCTCATCGACAAATCCCTGGTCGTCGCCGCCCCCGTCGCCGACGGCGAGATGCGCTACCGGCTCCTGGAGACCGTGGGGGAGTACGCCTGGGAGAGGCTCGACGAGGCCGGTGAGCGCGCCGCCGTGGAGCGCCGCCATCTCGTCCACTACCGGGAACTCGCCCGTACCACCGATCCGTTGCTGCGCGGACAGCGACAGCGCGCCGCGATCGCGCTGATCGAGCTGGAGTACGAGAATCTGCGTTCCGCGCTCCGCCGGGCCACGGTCGCCCGTGACGAGCAGGAGGCGCTCGTCCTCGTCCTCTCGCTCGCCTGGTACTGGCACATGAGGAATCTGCGCACGGAGGCCCGGCACTGGGCCGTCGCCGTCCGCGGGCTGGGCCCGGACCCCTTCGCGCCGCCGGTCACCCCGGCGGTCCCGGTGCCCGAACGGTTCACGGACGCCCCGCCGCCCATGCGCCGGGAGCTGACCGAGGAGGCCAGACGGGCCGTCGAGCTGATCCGGATGTCCTGTGCCCACCACCCGGCCGAGGAGTTGACCACCCCCGAGGGTCTGGCCCGGCTGCGCGCGATCAAGGACGCGTACCAGACGGTCCTGCCGCAGAACTGCCGCTTCCCCGGGATGCTGTGGTCCTTCGCGGTCGTCTTCACCGAGGACCTCGCCGTGCTGCGGACCATGCTCGACGACACCGTGCGGGCCTGCCGGGAGCAGGGTTACGACTGGGAGCTGGCCGCGGCGCTCCAGGCCCGGGCCAATGTCCTCGCCAACCGGACCCTCTGGGCCCGCGAGGCCGTCCGCGACGCCGAGGAGGCGCTCGGCGTCTTCGAACGGCTCGGCGACGACTGGGGCGCGGCGGAGGCGCTGTCGGCGCGCGCCGAGGCCCATGAGAGACAGGGCGACTACGTGTCGGCCGCCGAGGGCTACACGGCAGCCGCCGAGTGCGCCGAACGGATCGGCGCCCAGAGCCAGGTGGCCCTGCTGCGCTCCCGGCTCGGCGGGGTGCTGATGGAACTGGGCCAGGAGGAACGCGGTGAGGCCATCCTCCGTGAGGTGATCGCCGCACAGCGGGGCGCGATCAGCGAGGCCGTGGCCTTCGCGCGGTTCATCCTCGCGTTCTGGCTCGGCCACACCGGCCACCGCGACCAGGCGAGGGACGAGCTGGACACACTCCTCGAAGACTTCCGTTCGAGCAGCATGGCGATCTTCGAGAGCCTGCTGGCCGGCGCCCACGCCTGGCTGGACTTCCTCGACGGCAGATACCGGGAGGCCCTGGACCAGGTGCGGAAGGCACTGCCGATGGCGCGGGGCCCGCTGGGCGCGATGGTCGCACCGCAGCTGGTGTCGATGCATCTGCTGACGGCGGCGGGGGCGCTGGCCGGAGGGTGGCCCGAGCGGGCGGCCGACGCGGCCCGTGTCATCGCGGTCGCCGACGCCAACCTCCCGCTCGGCCACTTCTCCTCCCGCTACGAGAAGGAGAACCGGGCCGCGAGCGAGGCGATCACGCGCGCCGCGCTCGGCGACGCCGCGTACGAGGCCGCGTACGCCGAGGGCGGTCTGACCCTGGAGGAAGCACTCGCTCTCGTCTCGGCGGCCTGAGTACGTGCCGTCCGTCACGTCTTGCTGTGCCGATCAGATCTTGCTGTGCCGATCAGGTCGTGCCGCGGAACTCGGGTCCCGTCGCGGAACTCAGGTCTTGCTGCGGAACTTGGCCACCGCCAGCGGCGCCGTGACCACCGTGATCAGCGCGGCCCAGCCGAGGGTCATCCAGACGGAGTCCCCGAGCGGGCCGCCGTTGATCAGGGCCCGTGCCGCGTCCGCGAGATTGGAGAGCGGGTTGTACTCGGTGAACGTCTCCAGCCAGCCCGGCATCGTCGTCGGCGGGGCGAAGATCGAGGAGCCGAACTGCAGCGGCAGCAGCACGATCATGGCCATTCCCTGCACGGCCTGGGCCGTCTTGAGCGTGAGTCCGAGCAGGATGAAGACCCACATCAGCGACGCCCCGAAGAGGAGGGACAGGCCCACCGCCGCCAGCAGCTCGACCACCGAGGTCTTGATCTCCAGGCCGAGCAGAAAACCCATCCCGAGCAGAACGGTCGTCGCGACCAGCATCCGGCCGACCTCGACGACGATCTTCGCGATGAGGACGGACGAGCGGGCGATCGGCATGGACCGGAAGCGGTCCATCACCCCCTTCTTGAAGTCGTCGTTGACACCCGCGCCGACGCCCATCGCGATGTTCATGCCCATCATCGCCATCAGGCCGGGGACGACATAGTTGACGTAGGCGTCCTGATTGCCCTCGCCCGAGATCGCGCCGCCGAACACGAACACGAACAGCAGGGTGAAGATGACCGGCATCAGCAGGGCGTCGAACATCGACTCCGGGTCCTGCTTGATCTGGAGCAGATTCCGGCGGGCCAGCGCGCCGATGTGCCGCAGATTGGCCCGCAGGCCGATCCGTCCCTCGCCGGTCGGGACCTCCCTGACCGGAGCGGGCGAGGACGAGGGCGCGGTCGCGGTCGCGGGGGCCCGAGCGCCTGAGCCGGTGGCCGCCTCCGCGCCCCTGCCCGTGTCGGTGCTCGTGTCCGTGGTGGTGGTGCTGTTCATGCGGCGACCTCCTCGGGAAGCGTCTCGGACACGGGCGTCTTCTCGCCGGTGATGGCCAGGAACACCTCGTCCAGACTGGGCAGATGGGTGCCGATGTCCGCGATGCCGAAGCCACGCGAGGCCATCAGGCCGATGACGGCGGTCAGCTGGACGTCGGCGAGGATCGGTACGTACAGCCGCCCCTCGTCGGGTACGACCGTCGCGCCGGCGACCCCGTCGAGACCCGACTCGGCGAGCGTCCTGGCCATCGCGGGCAGCTGCGCCGGATCGACGGGCCTGATCTGGAGGGTGCGTCCGCCGACCTTGGCCTTCAGCTCGTCCACCCGGCCGCCGGCGATCACCCTGCCCCGGTCGATGACGGTGAGTTCGTCCGCGAGCTTCTCGGCCTCCTCCATGTACTGCGTGGTGAGGAGCACCGTCACCCCCTCCGCGACCATGCGCTGCACCTCCTCCCAGACCTCGTTGCGGGTCCGGGGGTCGAGTCCCGTCGTCGGCTCGTCGAGATAGAGCACGGAGGGCTGCCCGATCATGGACGCGGCGAGGTCCAGTCGGCGGCGCATACCGCCCGAGTACTGCATCACGGGCCTCTTCGCGGCCTCGGTGAGCGAGAAGCGCTCCAGCATCTCGTCGGCCCGGCGGCGGGCGGCCGGGCGGGACAGATCGAGCAGCCGTCCGATCATGTAGAGGTTCTCCCAGCCGGAGAGCTTCTCGTCGACGGAGGCGTACTGCCCGGTCAGCCCGATGGTGCGGCGCAACTGGCGGGGCTGGCGCAGCACGTCGTAGCCCGCGACGGTGGCGGTGCCCGCGTCGGGGACGACGAGGGTGGAGAGGCAGCGTACGAGGGTGGTCTTCCCGGCGCCGTTGGGGCCGAGTACGCCGAGGACGGTTCCCTCGCGGACATCGAGGTCGACACCGTCCAGGGCCTTGGTCTCGCCGTAGTGCTTGACCAGCCCCCGGACCTCGACGGCGTTGCCCCGGCCGTCCCCCGGATTCTTGTCGATGCGTTTCATGCGATCAACGATGCGGGCCCCCGCCGACAGGACGCCGACAAGCCGCCGACACGCTCGTGAACACGGTGTTCCCGGCCTACAGCACGCTGATGGAGACCGCTGGAGAACCGACAGCCCGCCGACGGGGGAAGATCGGCGGGCTGTCGTCTGTGCCGGGAGTGGTCTGCCGGGGCCGATCGGGTGAGCCGAGGCTGTGCCTCGGCGGATCGGCGGGTCAGTGTCTCGGCGGGTTGGCTGGCTGGCGGATCGGTGCCTCGGCGGGCCGCATGACCGGCGGGCCGGAGGGCTCAGTGGAAGGTGTGCTCCTCCTGCGGGAACGCACCGCCCACGACATCGTCGGCGAACGCCTTGGCCGCGTCGCCGAGCGTCTGACGCAGCTGGGCGTACTGCTTGGTGAAGCGCGGCACCTTGCCGCCGGTGAGGCCCGCCATATCGGTCCAGACGAGAACCTGCGCGTCCGTGCCGGACCCCGCGCCGATGCCGATGGTCGGGATCTGCAGGGAGCGGGTGACCTCGGCGGCCAGCTCGGCCGGGACCATCTCGAGGACGAGGGCGAACGCGCCCGCGTCCTGCGCGGCCTTGGCGTCGCGCAGCAGCCGGTGGGCGGCCTCGTCGCCGCGGCCCTGCACCCGGTAGCCCATGGTGTTCACCGACTGCGGGGTCAGGCCGAGATGGGACATGACGGGGATGCCCGACTGCACGATCAGCTCGGTCTGGGGCAGCGACCGCTCGCCGCCCTCCAGCTTGACCGCGCCGACCCCGGCCTCCTTGACCAGCCGGGTGGCGTTGCGCAGGGCCTGGACCGGCCCCTCCTGGTAGGAGCCGAAGGGGAGGTCGCCGACGACGAGGGCGCGGCTGGTCCCCCGGACGACGGCGGCGGCCAGCAGGGTCATGTGGTCCATGGTGACCGGGACGGTGGTGTCGTAGCCGAGGTGCGTATTCCCCATGGAGTCGCCGACGAGCATCACCGGGATTCCGGCCTCGTCGAAGACGGACGCGATCATCGCGTCGTAGGCGGTGAGCATGGGCCACTTCTCGCCGCGCTCCTTGGCGGCGGCGATGTCGTGGACGGTGATGCGGCGTGTGCCTTTCCCGCCGTACAGCGCCTTGGTGCTGTCTCTGCTGCTGTCGGCGGACTCGTGGGCAGCCTGAAGCGTCATGGCCAACGGCTCCTTTGTCATCTCGAGGCGCCCTGACGGCGTCCCCGGATCTCCCTCATGGTGGCACTTCGTGCCGCATCCTGCTAGGGCCTCTCGTCCGGATCTTGCCGG
The DNA here is from genome assembly GCF_053600955.1 of Streptomyces sp. NPDC004838. Taxonomy (NCBI): domain Bacteria; kingdom Bacillati; phylum Actinomycetota; class Actinomycetes; order Kitasatosporales; family Streptomycetaceae; genus Streptomyces; species Streptomyces sp. NPDC004838. Next base: position 328,956 of record NZ_JBSGAW010000002.1, read on the forward strand.
GCCGGCCTGATCCGAGCGGAAGACCCTGGACCGGGGCTGCCCGGTCCCGTCGCACCACGCCTGCCCTGGCACGGGATGCCCGCCGGTGCTCCGCCGGTCGTCCGCCAGTGGTCCGGCAGTGGTCCGCCAGTGGTCCGGCGGTGGTCCGGCGGTGGGGGATCGCGGTATCCGACGCCGAGCGGTATCGGGGCCGAGCGGTATCCCGGCCGCGCCGTCGGCTCCGCCGGGGATCCCCGCGCGGGCGCGCATGGTTCGGCGCCGCGCGGTTCCGGGGCCGCACTGGTCCATGGCCGCTCCGGTCCAGGGCCGCGAGGAGCGGGCGGATGTGGCCAAGAGCACGTCATGGAGAATTCCTATACGAGACGGTCTCGTATCGAAATAGGGCTACGCTCACGCCATGCCGACCCCGTCATCCCCGCAGGACCCTCCCGCCGTCCCGCCGCCTGCCCTGCCCTCCGAGCGGTCCGGTGTGCCCGAGGCCGTGCACCGCCGCCGCTGGCTCATCCTCGCCGTCCTGATGTTCAGCCTGCTCGTGGTCGTGCTGGACAACTCGATCCTCAACGTGGCGGTGAAGACCATCGCCGCCCCCGCGCCCACCGGCGTCGGAGCCACCCAGAGCGAGCTGGAGTGGGCGATCAACTCCTACACGCTCGTCTTCGCCGGGCTGCTGTTCACCGCGGGCCTGCTCGGCGACCGCATCGGCCGGAAGAAAGTCCTCCTCGCCGGGATCCTGGTCTTCGGCATCGGCTCGGCATTCGCCGCGTTCTCCGGCGATCCGGGTGAACTCATCGCCTGGCGGGCCGTCATGGGCTTCGGCGCCGCCTTTGTGATGCCCGCCACCCTCGCCGTGCTGATGAACATCTTCGAACGCGACGAACAGCCCAAGGCGATCGGCATCTGGGCCGGCAGCGTCGGCCTCGGCATCGCGATCGGGCCCGTCACCGGCGGAGTGCTCCTGGAGCACTTCTGGTGGGGCTCGATCTTCCTCGTCAACGTCCCCGTCGTGGTCGTCGCCGTGATCGCGATGGCCGTCCTGGTCCCCGACTCCAAGGATCCCCGCCCCGGCCGCATCGACCCGATCGGCGTGCTGCTCTCCGTCGTCGGCCTCGTCCTGCTGGTCTACGGGATCATCCGCGGCGGCGAACTCGCCGACTTCACCGCGGCCACCGTCCTGCTGCCGATGCTCGGCGGCCTCGCCGTCCTCGTCCTCTTCGTCCTGCACGAGAAGCGCAGCGACCACCCGGCCATCGACATCTCGTACTTCAGGAAGCCCGCCTTCTCCGCCGCCGTCGTCGCGATGGCCCTGGTCTTCTTCGCGCTGACGGGCGTGACGTTCTTCTCCGCCTTCTACCTCCAGAGCGTGCGCGGCCACAGCGCGCTGGAGTCCGGCCTGCTCGTCCTGCCGCTGGCCATCGCCCAGATGGTGTTCGCACCGCGCGCCCGCCTGGTCGTCGAGCGCTTCGGGAACCGCGCGGTCTGCACGACGGGCATGCTGCTGGTCGCCGCGGGGCTCGGGGCCTTCGCGTTCTTCGACGCCGGCACCCCGCTCTGGGCCATCGAACTCTCCCTCTTCGTACAGGGCTTCGGAATGGCGCACATCATGCCGCCCGTCACCGTCGCGGTGATGCAGTCGATTCCCCGTGAGAAGGCGGGCTCCGGCTCGGCCATCAACAACACCTTCCGCCAGGTCGGCGGCGCCATGGGAGTCGCCGTGCTCGGCTCGGTGCTCTCCGCCCGCTACCGGGGCGAGATCGAGGGACACCTCCACGACCTCCCCGGCGCCACACGCGAAGCGGCCGGAGAGTCCATCGAGGGAACGCTCGCGGTCGCGGAGAAACTCGGACCCTCCGGCCAGGCGCTCATCGGCCACGCCCACGAGGCGTTCCTCGACGCGATGCATCTGACGGCGATCGGCTCGGCCGCGGTCGCGCTGCTCGGCGCACTCCTCGTCGGTCTCTTCCTGCCGGGCCGGCCCGTCGCCGAGCCGGTGCCCGGACCCCGGCACGGAGCGGAACCCGACAGGAAAGCCGACAGAGAAGCCGACAGAGAAGCCGCGTCCAAGTCCGTATCCGCGCCTGAATCCGGACCCGCGACCGGCCCGGCACCGGGACCCGCGACCGCGGAGGAAGAGGTCGCCGGACGGTGACCTGCGGCGCCGATCCGCCCAAGGCCGCACCGGCCGCACCGGATCGGTGAGAATCGGCGGTGAGAACTGTGACGGCGAGAGAGTGAGAGACGGAGAGCGGCCGTGCCCCTCAAGGAGCATCACGACGAACGCGGAAGCGGCGACGGCCACTCCGGAAGTTCATCCCCCGCCGGGACCGGCCCCGTGAAAGCGGGCGCGGTCCGCCGGGGGCGCCCCCGCAGCGAGGCCGCCGAGCGCTCGATCCTCGACGCCGTGGTACACCTCGTCGAGGAGGGCGTCCCCCTCTCCGACCTCTCCATCGAACGCATCGCCCGAACCGCAGGTGTCGGCAAGGCCACCATCTACCGCCGCTGGGAGGGCAAGGAGGCCCTCTTCGTCGACGTCGTGAGATCCGTGGAACCCGTGGGCACGCCCCTGCCCGGCACATCCGTACGCGACGACCTGGTCGCGCTGGTCGAGTTCCTCCGCGAACGAGGGCTCGCCAAACGCTCCTCCGCCCTCCTCCACAGCGTCTTCGCCCAGATGCAGACGTATCCGCAGTTGAAGCTGATGTACCACAGGGTCGCGGTGGAGCCCCGGCGCGCGCAGATGAGGAAGGTGCTGGAGCGCGGTGTCGCGAACGGCGAGATCCGCGGCGACCTCGACCTCGACCTGCTGAACGATCTGTTCGTGGGACCCATGCTCGTACGGACCGTTCTCCAGCCGGAGGCGACTCCCGGCGAGGGCAGCGCCGAACAGATCGTCGATCTGGTGCTCGCCGGAGTACGGCCGCTTCCGCGCGACTGAGGGCCATCCGGGCCATCCGGCCAACCGGTGATCCGACCATCGGAGTGCCGGACACGCCCGAGCGGGCAGCGAGCCCGAAGTGTGCGGGTTCTGTCACAGCGTCCGTACCTGGACCGACATCCGGAACTCCGTACCCCAAGGCTGTCGTCATCGGGACAGAACGGCCGCACCAGGGGCGGCATGAGGAAGTCCCAACATCGCCTAGTGTCGACACCGAGGCTGATGTGTGACGGCGCAAGGCAGTGAGGACGGCTCCATGGTGCAGGCGTACAGAACGGAAACGGAGCAAGGCGACCCGGGCGACCGGCTCACCAGATCCCGGATCCGGCGCCTGCTGGACTCCTGGCGGGGTGACCGAGGCATCTGGCGGCGCGGCATTCTCCTCGCCGCGACCGCCGTGGTGCTCACGCTGCTGATGGCCCTTCACGCACAAGTGCCCAACCGGATCGGCAACCTGGGCAGCCTCTCCGAGACGTTTCTGCCCTGGCTGGCCGTCGTCCTCGTCCCACCGCTGCTCGCCGCCGCGCTCTGGCGGCGCTCGGCCACCGCGCTGCTCGCCCTGCTGCTCCCCGTCATCGTCTGGTTCAACCTGTTCGGCGGGCTGCTCACCGACAAGTCCGCGGGCGGCGGCGATCTGACCGTCGCCACCCACAACGTGAACGCGGAGAACCCCGACCCGGAGGGCACCGCCACCGAGGTCGCCGCCTCGGGCGCGGATGTGCTGGCGCTCCAGGAACTGCCCCAGGGGCAGGTCTCCACGTATGCGGACGCCCTCTCGGGCAGCTACAAGTACCACTCGGTGCAGGGCACGGTCGGCCTGTGGAGCAAGTACCCGGTGACGGATGCCGCGCCCGTGGACATCCGGATGGGCTGGACCCGCGCGATGCGCGCCACGGTCCGTACGCCCGAGGGCCAGGTCGCCGTCTATGTCGCCCATATGCCGTCCGTACGGGTCAAGATGCGGGCGGGCTTCACCGCCAACCAGCGCGACAACAGCGCGGACGCGCTCGGCGAGGCGATCGCCCGCGAGCCGCTCGGTAAGGTCGTCCTTCTCGGCGATCTCAACGGGACCATGAACGACCGCGCCCTGAAGGCGGTGACGTCCCAGATGCGTTCGACGCAGGGCGCGGCCGGTGACGGCTTCGGCTTCAGCTGGCCGGCGGCGTTCCCGATGGCGCGGATCGACCAGATCATGGTGAAGGGCGTCGAGCCGGTGTCGTCCTGGACGCTCCCGCGGACGGACAGCGACCATCTGCCGATCGCGGCGGGCATCAGACTCTGACGACCGTCGGCGGGGCCGACGCGGGACGGCCGCGGTCCGGACCACCAGGCTCCGGACCACCAGGCTCCGGACCGCTCGTCCCTGGACCGCTCGCTCCCCGACAGCCGGACAGCCGGACCTGTGGGCGGCTGGACCGGCGGGGGCTCAGCCCGTCGTCTCCCGCCAGCGGTTGGTGATCGGCAGCCGGCGGTCCTTGCCGAAGCCCTTCGCGGAGATCTTGGTGCCCGGCGGGTACTGACGACGCTTGTACTCGGCGGTGTCCACCATCCGCAGGGTCTTCGCCACCAGTTCCTCGTCGAACCCGGCCGCCACGATCGCGTCCTTGCCCCGGTCCTCGTCCACGTACAGCTCCAGGATCCGGTCCAGAACGTCGTAGTCGGGCAGTGAGTCCGTGTCCATCTGCCCCGGGCGCAGTTCCGCGCTGGGCGGCTTGGTGATCGACTCCTCCGGGATCGGCGGGGTCTGCCCGCGTTCCTCGGCGACCCGGTTGCGCCACTTCGCCAGCCGGAAGATCGTCGTCTTGTAGACGTCCTTGATGGGCCCGTACGCGCCGACCGAGTCGCCGTACAGCGTCGAGTAGCCGACCGCCAGCTCGGACTTGTTGCCCGGCGCGAGCACGATGTGGCCCTCCTGGTTGGAGACGGCCATCAGCATCGTGCCGCGCAGCCGCGACTGGAGGTTCTCCTCGGCGAGGCCGGTCAGCCCGAGCGCGCTCATATACGCGTCGAACATCGGCTCGATGGGGACGGTGCGGAAGTGGAGGCCGGTACGGCGGGCCAGTTCGGCCGCGTCGTCCTTGGAGTGCTCGGAGGAGTACTTGGAGGGCATGGAGATGCCGTACACATGCGCCGCCCCCACCGCGTCGCAGGCGATCGCGGCGACGAGCGCCGAGTCGATGCCGCCCGAGAGCCCGACCAGCACCGAGCGGAACCCGTTCTTCGCCGCGTAGGCGCGCAACCCCACGACCAGCGCGGAGTACACCTCCTCGTCGTCGTCGAGCCGTTCGGCGTAGCCGCCCGCCAGCTCGGCCTCGTAGGCGGGCAGCGGCTCGGGCGAGATGACGACATGGTCGATCCGCAGACCGTCGTCCACCTCACCGGACGGGATCGGGCCCGCGGCCGGGAGGTCCAGATCGAGCAGGACGCTGCCCTCGGCGAACTGCGGAGCACGCGCGACGACTTCGCCCGCCGCGTCCACGACGATCGAGTCGCCGTCGAAGACCAGCTCGTCCTGGCCGCCGATCATCGCGCAGTAGGCGGTCACGCACCCGGCCTCCTGGGCTCGCTTGCGCACCAGCTCCAGCCGGGTGTCGTCCTTGTTCCGCTCGTACGGCGAGGCGTTGATCGAGATCAGCAGCCCGGCCCCGGCGGACCGGGCCGCGGGCACCCGGCCGCCGTCCTGCCACAGGTCCTCGCAGATCGCGAGCGCCACGTCGACGCCGCGCACCCTGATCAGCGGCATGGTGTCGCCGGGGACGAAGTAGCGGAACTCGTCGAAGACGCCGTAGTTCGGCAGATGGTGCTTGGCGAACGTCAGCACCACCTCACCGCCGTGCAGCACGGCGGCGGCGTTGCGGGGCGCGCCGGCCGGCTGACCGTACCTCGGCCGGCCCGCGTCCGAGCGGTCCAGATAGCCGACGACGACGGGCAGGTCCCCGAACCCCTCCTCGGCCAGCCGGGAGGCGAGTGCCCGCAGGGCCGCGCGGGACGCGTCCACGAAGGACGGCCGCAGGGCCAGGTCCTCCACCGGGTAGCCGGTGAGCACCATCTCCGGGAAGGCGACGAGATGCGCTCCCTGCTCGGCGGAGTGCCGGGTCCAGCGCACGATCGCCTCGGCGTTGCCGGCGAGATCGCCGACGGTCGAGTCGATCTGATTCAGGGCGAGGCGTAGTTGAGGCACGGGCCCAGTGTAATCGTCTTTCTGACGCGATGTCCTGGGCCGGAGTGTGGGACGCCCCACGTGGGACGCCCCTCCCGCGAGGGACGCCCCAGCAGGCCCGGCAGGCCCGGCTCGGTTCGGGCCGTCCGGGCCGTCCGGGCGAGTGGCCCCGGCCGCCGGAGCCCTCCGGGCCGTCTGAGCCGTCCGGGCCGCCTGAGCTTCCCGGGCTGCCTGGGCTTGCCTGGGATATCCGGAATGTTCGGAATGTTCGGGCGATCCGTCGGGCCCGGACGGCGGCCGTCCGCTACTTCCGGTATCCGACTACTTCCGGTATCCGACGACCGTCATCATGCCCGCCTCCGCGTGGTAGACGTTGTGGCAGTGGATCATCCACAGCCCCGGATTGTCGGCGTCGAAGTCGGCGGTCAGCGTCCCGTTCGGCAGGATGATCGCCGTGTCCTTGCGCGGCCCGCCGGTGACATTGGCGAGCCCGAAGGTGTGCCCGTGCAGATGGAGCGGGTGCCACATCTCGGTCGGATTGCTGAAGACCAGCCGGACCCGCTCGCCCGAGCGGACCTCGTGGCGCGGGTCGGGTGAGTACGGCTTCCCGTCGAAGGCCCAGTCGTACTTCTCCATTCCGCCGCTGAGCTTGATCTTGATCGTGCGGTCCGGCTTACGGGAGGCGAGGGCCACGGACTCGTCCGCGCGCAGCCGGTCCGCCGTCAGCACGCGCTTGGACAGCTCCTGCGGGCGTACGGAGGCGGCCGGAGCCGCCCCGCCGCCGGTACGGAGCAGGGCGAGCCCGGACGCGTTCTTGCCCTCGGCGAGGGCGACCAGGGGAAAGACCCCGTCGCCCGCGGTGACGAGCACGTCGTACCGCTCGCCCATGCCGAGGAGCAGGGCGTCCGTCTTCGTGTGCTGGACCGGGAAGCCGTCGGTGTGGGTCACGGTCATCTCATGGCCGCCCAGCGCGACCCGGAAGGCGGTGTCACCGCCCGCGTTGACGATCCGGAGCCGGATCCGGTCACCGGGCTTGGCGCTGAAGGCGACGGGCGCCTTCGGGGTCCTGCCGTTGATCAGGTAGTGCGGATACGCGACGTCTCCGGCGTCCCCGCCGAGAAGGTCGCTCTTCGCGCCCATCATCATCCGGGACGGCCCGTCGGGGCTCGGCGACTCGGTGGTCATCGCCCCCATGTCGTGGCCCTCGTGCCCGCCCCCGGACATGCCCTTGCGCAGCTCCTTGAGAACGGCGTCGGGGGTGGAGCCGTCCACCCCGTCGACCCAGTCGTCCAGGACGACGACCCACTCCTTGTCGTACTTCAGGGGCTCCTTGGGGTCCTCCACGATCAGGGGCGCGTACAGCCCCCGGTCCTGCTGGACGCCCGAGTGCGGATGGAACCAGTAGGTGCCCGGATGCGCGACGGCGAACCGGTAGTCGAAGGAGGCGCCAGGCTTGATCGGCTTCTGTGTGAGATCCGGCACGCCGTCCATGTCATTGCGCAGGGCGAGTCCATGCCAGTGCAGGGACGTCGACTGCGGAAGGTTGTTGGCGAGGGTGAGCGCCAGGGTGTCGCCGGCGGTGACCCGCACCTCCTGGCCCGGCAGCCTGTCCCCGTAGGCCCAGGACTTGGCGGTGAGCCCGCCCCCGAGGTCGAGCGTCGTCGCGACGGCGGTGAGCTTGACCTTCCGCTCGGGGCCGCCGCCCCGCTTGGCCTCGGCGGCGAGGACTTCCTTGCCGCCGGGCTCGACGAACCCCTTGGGCGTGCCGCCCTGCCCGCCCCCGGTGTGGCCCTGGTGCCCGCCCCCGTCGCTCCCGCCGCCGGACGTGTCGGATCCGGAGCAGGCGGCCAGGACGCCCGTCCCGGCCACGGCGAGCGACGCTCCGAGCAGGGTGCGGCGCGTGATGTACGTACTCATGACTGAGTCCACCTCGTGAAGATGTCGATATGTGTGCATACGGATGGGGCGCGTCGCGCCTCCTAGATCCGCAGCACCGACAACTGGGCGAGGAGTATCCGGGGATGAGGGGGGTCGGCCCGCAGCGTGTCGCGTCGGGTGGTCCGGTGGGGTACGCCCGCCACGATCCGCCGCCCGCGCCGCCTTACCAGTCCGCCCACGAGGACCAGCAGGGCGACACCCCAGGCCCCGAGGACCGCCAGACAGACGAGACCCGGGTCCATGACACCCGGAGCGGGGTCGGAGGAGCCGACGGCATGCGCGGCGGCCGGGGCGATCCCGGCGGGCCGGTCGGTGAGCGGGGCGTCCGCTGCCGCGGTGGGGCCGGAGGCTCCGTGCGGCGACCCGGACGCGGGGGACCCGGCGGGGCCGGTGTTTCCCTGTACGGACGGGCTGTGCGCCGCGAGGGCGGTGGCGTGTCCGGCTCGTACGGTGTCCGGGGCCGGGTCACCGGGTCCGGCCGCCCACGCGGCACCGCGCGCACCGACCGCGTCGGCCGGGGCGATGGCACCGACCGCCCCCGCCGGATCGACGGCATGCGTGGCTCGGGCGGCATGCGAGGTCAACGCGGCGGCAGAGGCGACCCCGGCGGGCCGGGCCGCGCCCGGTGCCGCCCGTTCGCCCGCCGCCGCCGCTGACGCGTGCGCGGCCGTCGGCGCGTGCGGGGCCGCGCCGTGGCCCGACGACGGGTGGCCCACCGTATGCATCGTGGCGACGCCGAAGAGCAGCGTCAGGAACAGCAGCAGCTGCCCCATACGCGTGCCACGACCTATCGCCATGCGCCGCATACTACCCCCACCGGGTATGCGAGAAAGAGAACCGGCCACCGATAAGGGATCATTGGCTGATGCATGCGGCTCTGATCGCGCTCGGCGCGCTCGCCTACACCGCCTGGTTGCTCGAAGTCGTCGTGTCGACCGGGCTCGACCCCGTACAGACCTACGTCAGCGAACTCGCCGCCGCCGACCAGCCCCTCGGCGGTCTCTTCCGGACCACCGACCTCGCCGCCGGAGTCCTCGTCTTCGCGGGGGCGGTATGGGCCCTGGTCCGTACGCCCCGAAGACCATGGGCGCTGATCGGCTGGGGCGGGCTGACCCTCTTCGGCGCGGCGACCGCCGTCGACTCACGGCTGCCGCTCAGCTGCGCGCCCACCGCGGACCCGGAGTGCGCCGCGCGGGAGACGGCGGGGCTCGTGCCCGCCACGCACACCGCGCACGCCGTGAGCAGCTCCCTCGCGATGACGGGTGCGCTGGTGGGGATCATCGCGCTCACCGTCGCCGCCCGGAGGTACGGATGGTGGCCGGATCTCGCCCGTTTCGGTCCCGCGCTCGTCGTGCTCGAACTCATCGCCACTGTATGGACCCTCTCCGCGATCGCCGCCTTCGAGGCCGGGCGCGGCACCTGGTCGCTGGGAGCGGGGCAGCGGCTGCAAGTGCTCTTCGTGGCAGTCTGGCTGGGGCTGCTCGCGCTGTCGACGGCGCGGGAACGGCGGGCGGAGCGCGGGCCGGGGCAGCCACGGCCGGCGGGAGACGGGGCGTTGTGATGTTCGTACGGGTCGCGGGGGTGCCGCACCATGTGGTCGTCGAGGGCGGCGGACCCGTCTGCGTACTGAGCGTGGGGCTCGGACTGAGCTGGTTCGACTGGGACCCCGTCATCCCCCTGCTCGCCCCCCACCGGACCGTCGTCCGCTTCGACCGCCCCGGACACGGGCTGAGCGCTCCCGCCGCCGTCCACCCCTCCGCCGCCGGCGAGGCCCACCGCGTCGCCGGGATGCTCGACGCGCTGGGCCTCGCCCGCGACGGCGAACCCGTCACGGTCGTCGGGCACTCGATCGCCGGATTCCACGCGGAAGCCTTCGCCCGGCTGTATCCCTCCCGTACCGCCGCCGTCGTCCTGGTCGACTCCAGTGTCGAGGAGCGCGCCCGCACACCGCGGGCTCCGGCCGTGCGCACGGCGCTCGCCCGCGCCGCCGGCGGGGCGTTCGGCGCGGTGGGCATGCCCGCCGCGTTCGGGCCGCTCGCCCGGCGGACGATGATCGGGCTCTCCCGCGCGGGCGGTAAGGACCCCGCCCCGGCCGATCTCGTACGCCGTGTCTACGGGACCACACGGGCACTGGAGGGCGCGCTGCTGGAGAACACCCACTACCGGGCCGTCGCCGCCGAACTCCTCGCGCTGCGCGACCGCCATGCCCTGCCCGCGGGCGTCCCGGTCACCGTGCTCGCCGCGACGGGGGGCGGGCGGCGCTGGACGGCGCGGCAGCGGGCGCTCGCGCTGCTGCTCGGAGCCCGCTTCCGTGAGATCGGGCGCGCGGGGCATCTGATGATGCTGGACCGCCCGGACGCGGTGGCCCGAGCGGTCCTCGACAGCGGGGACGAGGCTCAGCCCCGCGCGTAGACACGCTCCATCCACGACGCCAGCTGCTCGTCGGAGAGATGCTGTGCCAGATCGGCCTCGCTGATCATCCCGATCAGCCGCTTGTTCTCGATCACGGGCAGCCGACGGATCTGATGGACCTCCATCTCCTGGAGCACGTCCTCCACACCCGACCCCGCGTCGATCCAGCGCGGAGTGCCCTGGGCCATCTCGCCCGCGGTGGTCTGCGCGGGGTCGTGCCCCATGGCGACACAGCCGATGACGATGTCGCGGTCGGTGAGAATGCCGCAGAGGCGTTCTTTGGAGTCGGCGATGGGCAGTGCGCCCACATTCAGCTCGCGCATGAGCTGCGCGGCCCGGTCGAGTGTCTCGTGCGCGGGGATCCACTGCGCCCCGCTGTGCATGATGTCCTTGGCGGTGGTCATGGCGTTCGTCCCTCCGGATGCCGGTACGGGAACCACTACGGAACCCTTCTGGAATCACTTCCGGAACCATTGACGGTCCGAGCGCATCAATCGTCGTCGGGCCCGTCGGCGCACGCGACCGCTGTAGGCCAAACGGGTGAACGCGGATGGTCGGGGGCAGCCGCGGGCGGCCCGGTGCTCCCGCGCGGGCGGAGGGGCGAATCGGAGAGGCGAACCGGTGCGCGCGAGCGGCTGCGACCGGCGCAGGGGAAGGGGTCGCCCGAGCACCGTCCGTCGGTCCGGACGCGCCCGGACCGACGGACGTGCCCGGACCCGCCCGGACCTGGCTCACTCGCTCGGACGTGCCCGCCCCGCCTTCTGCGGGCGCTGCGGGCGGGGCCGGCGCCCCCCAGGGCCTTCCCGGCCGTCAGGGGCTCTGCGTACGCACCTGCGCGCCCCGCTTCTTCAGCAGATCCACCATCAGCTCGACCTCGGACCGCTGTGCCGCCACCATGCCCTCGGCCAACTCCTTCTCCGGGGCCACGGTGCAGAGCTTCACACAGCCCTCGGCCATCGCCACCCCGCTGTTGTGGTGGACGATCATCAGCTGGAGATACTCGATCTCCGCTTCCTTGCCGTTCAGCTTCCCCAGCCGTTCGAGCTGCGCCGGTGTCGCCATGCCGGGCATCGGCGAGCCGTCCGACGACGCCTCATGGCCCGCGTGCCCGCCCTGACCACCCTCGTCGGCCATCCACGCCATCGGCTCGGCGTCCGCGTCGACCTTCGGCAGACCCCACAGATCCAGCCAGCCCAGCATCATGCCGCGCTGATTGGCCTGCGTATTGGCGATGTCGTACGCCAGCCGGCGCACTTCCTCGTCCTCGGTGCGGTCCCGCACGATGAACGACATCTCCACCGCCTGCTGGTGGTGGACGGACATGTCCCGCGCGAACCCCGCTTCCGCCGAGTCCGACGCGGGCGTACGCGGGCCGGAACCGTCGCCGTCGCCCGCGGTGGCGACCGTGGCCGCGCCCGCGAAGAGAAGCGCCAGGACGACCGCGGTGATCGCCGCCCAGTGGGTACGGGTCATACCCCTCATTTACCGCTCAGCCCGCTCGTGCACGCCGCTCCCGGCTCGGGAGTCTGCGGGCCCTGGATGTACTTCGTGAAGAACTTGCCCACCTTCGGGTCATCGGCCGACTCGACGGTGAGCTGCTTGCCCCACGCCGTGAGCATGATCGTGCCCGCCTGGTCCTTGACCGGGCTGATCATCGAGTAGGAGGTCTTCTTGACCTTCTCCTCCAACTTGGAGACCTCGGCCTTCGGGGCCTTGTCGTTGTAGGTCACCCAGACCGCGCCGTGCTCCAGCGAGTGCACGGCGTTCTCGTTCGGGATGGGCTCCTTGTAGACATTGCGGTCGCAGTTCATCCACGCCTGGTGGTGGTCCCCGCCGACCGGGGGCTTCTCCGGGTAGCTGACCGCCTTGGTCACATGGTTGCGGCCGAGCTTCTTGGCGTCCCAGCTCTTCTCGCCCTCGATGGGCTGCTTGGCCTCGGCGGCCTTCTGCTGCTGCTCGTCGTTCTCCTTGTTCAGCACATAGCCGCCGAAACCCACGAGACCGGCGACGACCAGGCCGCTGATGGTGATCGTGATGATCCGGTTGCGGCGCTCGCGGGCCTGCTCGGCCTTGCGCATGGCCTCTATGCGGGCGCGGCGGTCGTTGGCGGCGGAATTCTTACGGGAAGCCATCTGTATGTCGTCCTTCGTCATGAGGCGACCGGAACCGATACGGAGCCGGTTGAAAGGGGGATGCCAGGGGCAGGGTCCGAACCAGAGGCCCTAGGCCGCTTCTGATGGATCTTGCTGGGCTCGCGTGCCCTGGCACCGCGCTCCCCCTGGGCCTGGCGGCCCGGGAGGTGCCCCCACGCCGCGTTGTCGTCGGTCGCCTATGCTCCGCATGGACTCCCTCCTCCGCCTTGCGATCCACGGCACCAGACCCCGCTCACTGATCCAGCCTGATCCATCAGAAACGACCTAGATTCGGAGCACCTGAAGGACGTGCAGGCCGGGGGCGCGCGGCAGAGCGTCGGAACGGGGCCGACCGCCGGAACCCGACGGCTGGTCGAGACGCGGGGCCTGATCCGCTTCGACGGGAGGATCGTCCAGCGGCGGCGCGGTGAGCACGGCGGCGTCGAGCACCGGCCGCAGACCGCAGGAGCCGTTGTCGTACGGACACGAGAAAGCGGTCACCGGGTAGCCGGAGGCCGGCGGATGCTCATCAGCGGGCGGACTCAGACAGATGAAGAGCGCACCGATGAGCGTCGCCGCGGCACTCAGCAGTGCCATGGGACGCGTGCTACGCGCGGTGCGGTTGTGCCGCCGAGCCCCCATGTCCGCAGATCGTAGCGAGCGAGTGCTCCGTACACCTCATACGGGGCGGTAATACGTCCATCGCACAGCCGTTCCGCCCCTTCCCGCCGCCGTCCGGCGGCTCGCCCTTCGCTGTCCCCGAGCCGCCCCGCCGTTCGTTCCGCCGCCCTTCCCGGCACCGCCCGGCGGCCCGCCTTTCGTCTGTCCCGAGCCGTTCCGCCACCTGTGCCGTCGCCGTCCCGCCGCGGCCATTCCGGTCGCGCGCCGCCCGGCCCGCACGGTCCGGAGACCTCGGGCTCGTCTCCGAGTGGGCCCTGACACACAATGGGGCTCGGGCCGGGTTCGCAATGTGCCGGAAACCCGAGGCTGCGATGCTCGCGGGAGCAGGTCGGCTTGACCAGCAAGGATTGGGTGGAAATGGATAAGCAGCAGGAATTTGTGCTCCGTACGCTGGAAGAGCGCGACATTCGCTTCGTGCGCCTGTGGTTCACCGACGTGCTCGGTTTCCTGAAGTCCGTGGCCGTCGCCCCCGCCGAGCTTGAACAGGCGTTCGATGAAGGTATCGGTTTCGACGGCTCCGCGATCGAGGGCTTCGCCCGCGTCTACGAGTCCGACATGATCGCCAAGCCGGATCCGGGCACGTTCCAGATTCTGCCCTGGCGTGCCGAGGCCCCCGGCACCGCGCGCATGTTCTGCGACATCCTGATGCCCGACGGCTCGCCCTCCTTCGCCGATCCGCGCTTCGTACTGAAGCGGATGCTGGCCAAGACCTCCGATCTGGGGTTCACCTTCTACACCCACCCCGAGATCGAGTTCTTCCTGCTGAAGAACAAGCCGCTGGACGGCTCCCGCCCGGTGCCCGCCGACAACTCCGGCTACTTCGACCACACCCCTCAGAACGTCGGCATGGACTTCCGCCGCCAGGCGATCACCATGCTCGAATCCATGGGCATCTCGGTCGAGTTCAGCCACCACGAGGGCGCGCCGGGCCAGCAGGAGATCGATCTGCGGTACGCCGACGCGCTCTCCACCGCCGACAACATCATGACCTTCCGCCTGGTCATGAAGCAGGTGGCCCTGGAACAGGGAGTCCAGGCGACCTTTATGCCGAAACCGTTCAGCGAGCACCCGGGCTCCGGGATGCACACCCATCTGTCGCTGTTCGAAGGCGACCGGAACGCGTTCTACGAGTCCGGCGCGGAGTACCAGCTCTCCAAGATCGGCCGCTCCTTCATCGCGGGCCTGCTGCGGCACGCGGCCGAGATCTCGGCCGTCACCAATCAGTGGGTCAACTCCTACAAGCGCATCTGGGGCGGCTCCGCCCGCAGCGCGGGCGCGGGCGGCGAGGCCCCCTCGTACATCTGCTGGGGCCACAACAACCGCTCCGCCCTGATCCGCGTCCCGATGTACAAGCCCGGCAAGACGGGCTCCTCCCGCGTCGAGGTCCGCTCCATCGACTCGGGGGCCAATCCGTACCTCACGTACGCCGTCCTGCTGGCCGCCGGCCTCAAGGGCATCGAGGAGAGCTACGAGCTTCCCGCCGGTGCCGACGACGACGTCTGGGCCCTCAGCGACGCGGAACGCCGGGCCATGGGCATCGAGCCGCTGCCGCAGAACCTGGGCGAGGCCATCTCGCTGATGGAGCGGAGCGAACTGGTCGCGGAGACGCTCGGCGAGCATGTCTTCGACTTCTTCCTCCGCAACAAGAAGCAGGAGTGGGAGGAGTACCGCAGCGAGGTCACCGCCTTCGAACTGCGCAAGAACCTGCCGGTGCTGTAGTCCCGTTCCGCAGTCCCGTTCCGCTCCCGTCGCCCTGGTGCGGCGGCCGGACGGCGCGGCCGGCGGAAGCCGGCGTCAGCCTGTACGGCCCCATCGCACGCGAGCCCCGACCCTTCCCCGACATGCGAACCCGGCGGTGTCCGGCGACCCTGGAAGGGCGGGGGAAATGTGCGGCGAAAGGGTGACCCCATGTCCGTGATGGACAAGCTCAAGCAGATGCTGAAGGGCCATGAAGCCCAGGCCGACAAGGGCGTCGACAAGGCCGGCGACGCCGTCGACACCAAGACGCAGGGCAAGTACAGCGGCCAGGTCGACCAGGCCCAGCAAAAGGCGAAGGACGAGTTCGGCCAGGGCGGCCAGGGCGGTCAGCCGCCAACTCCCTGATCCGACACGGGAATCCGGGCACGGCTCTGGTCCGGTACGGCTCCGAAGCGAGTACGGCTCTGGTCCCGTATGGCTCCGAAGCGAGTACGGCTGTGACCTGAGTACGGCTGTGATCCGAGTACGGCTCTGACAAGGCGCGTCCCGACGCGATCACGCTTCGGGAGCGGACATCGGTCCGGGCCGGAGGTCTGCGCCTCCGGCCCGGACCGATGCGCGGGGCCACGGGCCGTACGGCCTCACCGTCGGCAAGCGGCCCGGACGGCTCGGGGTGCGATCAGCGCTCCGCGAGCGGCGTGGGCGCCTCCTGGACCGTCCAGCCGTTGCCGTCCGGGTCCTTGAAGAACAGGAAGCTGTTCCAGACGCCTCCCGGACCGTCCTCCCAGCCGCTGTCGCCCACGTGCTGGATCGGGCTGACGTCGACCGAGCCGTTGAGCAGGGCCTCGCGGGCCGCCGCGATGTCCGTCGTGCAGAGCTGAAGGCCCTGGAGCTGTCCGGGAGCCAGCGCCTCCTGGCCGGGGTTGCCGGGCATGCCGCTGCTGAGGGTGATCGAGCAGCGGGAGCCGGGCGGGGTCAGCTGGATGATCCTGATGCCGGGAGCCACCTCCTGGTCGACGTCCACCTTGAAGCCGCAGCCCTCCTCGTAGAACCGCTTGGAGCGGTCGAGATCGGTGGCCGGGACCATGATCACTTCAAGTGTCAGTTCCATCGTCGGGGTTCCCTTTCGAGGTGGGGGCGGTCTTCGGTGCGCACGGCCGAGACCCGGAAGACCTCGGTGGATCCGGGCCGGACCGCCACGCCGGATCGGTCCGACGCCGCCGGATCGGTTGCTGGATCGGTCGCCGGATCGGGGTCGCCGCAGCGGGTGTCCGGTCCGGCCGGAGGTCCCGTGCCGGGCGCGGGGCCGGGCTCGGTCATGGCGTACACGTCCTCTCGTCGTACGAAGCGTCGGCCAGGGCGACCGTACTGACGACCGGCGCGCACCGGTGTGAAGAAATTTATCAGACACCTGTTCGAAGGGTGGGGTTCTTCGGTCGGTCCGCCAGGCGCCGGAGAGGGCCGCCCGACACGGGCCGCCGAGGCGATCCCCGTCCTGCCGCTCGGCCCCTTCATTCCGCTTCCCGCGGCGAGGAGCTGCGCGCAGGCCCCTCGGGGCACGGTTTGAGGCGTGGGCCGGGGCGCGTACGCCTGGCAGGATCCGAGAGGTGAACCCCGGCCCCGCGCCCGCCTGCGACTAGGGTCTGTCTGGTGGATCGGTCCGGATCGGCGAGGCGCGATGCCAGGCACGCGAACCCGGCGGACGCCGACGGTCCGCCCCTCGGCCCGACGGCCCGGCAGGACCGCCGGCCGGGGCGAGGGGCCGGGCCGATCGCCGGACGTGACGAGGGACGAGCGTGGAACGGGAGCACGGGATGACGGTGCCGGGACGCAGAAGCAGTACGTTCACCCGACTGCTGAGACACGGCTTCACCGACCCCGCCGCCGCCGAACGGCTGCTCGATCTGCCCGTCATGGCCCCCGTGCGCGACGACCCCGTACTCCTCGACGCCCTCGGCGCGTCCGCCGACCCCGATCTCGCGCTCCGGGGCCTCGTACGCCTGGCCGAGGCACAGCCCGACCCCGCCGCCCGACAGGTCCTTCTCGACACCCTCGTCACCGCCAAACCCCTCCGCGACCGGCTCCTCGGTGTCCTCGGCGCGTCCGAGGCGCTCGGCGACCATCTCGCCCGGCACCCCGGCGACTGGCGGACGCTCGTCACCTACGAGGCCGCCGATCTCCACCCCGGCGTCGAGGAATTCGAAGGCTGCCTCGCCGACGCGGGCGACCCGGTCTCGCTGCGCGTCGCCTACCGGCGCTGCCTGCTCTCCATCGCGGCACGCGACGTCTGCGGTACGACCGACGTCGCCGAGGCCGCCGCCGAACTGGCCGATCTCGCCACCGCCACGCTGCGCGCGGCCCTCGCCATCGCCCGCACCGCCGCACCCGAGGACGCCGCCCTGTGCCGGCTCGCCGTCATCGCCCTCGGCAAATGCGGCGGCCACGAACTCAACTACGTCTCCGACGTGGACGTCGTCTTCGTGGCCGAACCGGTCGGGGACGCCGACGAGAACAAGGCCCTTCAGGCCGCCACCCGGCTCGCCTCCCACCTGATGAGGATCTGCTCCGAGACCACCGTCGAGGGGACCATCTGGCCGGTGGACGCCAACCTCCGTCCCGAGGGACGGAACGGCCCCCTCGTACGGACCCTCTCCAGCCACCTCGCGTACTACCAGCGCTGGGCGAAGACCTGGGAGTTCCAGGCGCTCCTGAAAGCCCGCGCCGTCGCCGGGGACCCCACCCTCGGCGACGACTACATCGCGGCCGTCTCACCGCTCGTGTGGCAGGCCGCCGAACGCGACAACTTCGTCGCCGACGTACAGAAGATGCGCCGCCGGGTCGTCGACAACATCCCCACCGCCGAGGTCGAGCGCGAACTGAAGCTCGGCCCCGGCGGGCTGCGGGACGTCGAATTCGCCGTACAGCTCCTCCAGCTCGTACACGGCCGCAGCGACGCCACCCTCCACAGCGGCAGCACGCTGGAGGCCCTGGAGGCGCTCGCGGCGGGCGGCTATGTCGGGCGGGTCGACGCCGCCCAGCTCGAAGACGCCTACCGGTTCCTGCGCGCCATGGAACACAGCATTCAGCTCCACCGGCTGCGGCGCACCCACCTCGTCCCCGAGGACGAGGCCGATCTGCGGCGGCTCGGCCGCTCGCTGGGACTGCGCACCGACCCCGTCGCCGAACTCAACCGCGAATGGCGGCGGCACGCCTCCGTCGTACGGCGGCTCCACGAGAAGCTCTTCTACCGGCCGCTGCTCGACGCCGTCGCCCAGCTCGCCCCCGGCGAGGCCCGGCTCAGCACCAGTGCGGCCGGGCAGCGCCTCGAAGCCCTCGGATACGCCGACCCGACCGCCGCGCTCCGGCATCTGGAGGCCCTCGCCTCCGGCGTCAGCCGCAAGGCCGCGATCCAGCGGACCCTGCTGCCCGTCCTGCTGGGCTGGTTCGCCGACTCCGCCGACCCCGACGCCGGGCTCCTCGGCTTCCGCAAGGTCTCCGACGCGCTCGGCAAGACCCCCTGGTACCTGCGGCTCCTCCGCGACGAGGGCGCGGCGGCGGAGAATCTGGCCCGCGTGCTCTCCGCCGGGCGTCTCGCGCCCGATCTGCTCCTGCGCGCGCCCGAGGCCGTCGCCATCCTCGGCGACCCCGGCGGGCTCAAGCCGCGTCGGCGCGACCATCTGGAGCCGGAGGTGCTCGCCGCCGTGGGGCGCGCCGAGACCGCCGAGGGCGCGGTCGCCGCGGCCCGTGGCGTACGCCGCCGGGAACTCTTCCGTACCACCGCCGCCGACCTCATCGGCTCCTACGGCACCGAGGAAAGCCCGGCACGGGCCGACACCGGCGCACTCGTCGACCAGGTCGGCAGCGCCGTCACCGACCTCAACGCGGCGACGATCGCCGGCGCGCTCCGAGCGGCCGTGCGGGCGCGGTGGGGCGACGAACTCCCCACCCGGTTCGCCGTCATCGGCATGGGCCGCTTCGGAGGCCATGAGCTGGCCTACGGCTCCGACGCGGATGTCCTCTTCGTCCACGAGCCGCGCGAGGGCGTGGACGACCAGGAGGCCGCCCGAGCCGCGAACACCGTCGTCGAGGAGATGCGGCGGCTCCTCCAGCTGCCCACGGCCGATCCGCCGCTGCTGATCGACGCGGACCTGAGACCGGAGGGCAAGAGCGGGCCCATGGTCCGGTCCCTCGGCTCCTACGAGGCGTACTACCGGCGCTGGTCCCTCGTCTGGGAGAGCCAGGCGCTGCTGCGGGCCGAGCCGATGGCGGGGGACCCCGGGCTCGGCGACCGGTTCATCGAGCTGATCGATCCGCTGCGGTATCCGGCGGAGGGGCTGGGCGAGGACGCCGTACGCGAGATCCGCAGACTGAAAGCGCGCATGGAGACCGAACGCATGCCGCGAGGGGCCGACCCGACGCTCCACACCAAGCTCGGGCGGGGTGGGCTGAGCGATGTGGAGTGGACCGTTCAGCTTCTTCAGATGCGGCACGGTTGGGCCGAGCCGGGACTGCGGACGACGCGTACGCGTGAGGCGCTGGCGGCGGCGCACGCGGCGGGGCTGATCGGCACGGAGGACGCGGAGATCCTGGACGAGGCGTGGATCCTCGCGACCCGTGTCCGCAACGGGGTGATGCTCGTGCGCGGGCGGGCCGGCGACACGTTCCCGTCCGACGGGCGTGAACTGGCGGCCCTGGGGCGGTACTTGGGGTACGGCCCCGGTCATGTGGGCGACATGCTGGACGACTACCGGCGGATTACGCGGCGGGCGCGGGCGGTGGTGGAGGTGCGGTTTTACGGGGCGTGAGGGGTGCGGGTGCGGGGTGCCTGCGGGCGCGGGTGGTGCGGGGGCTTGTTCGGTGCGGGTTGCTTGCTGCCGCCGGTGGTGCGGGCGCTCGTTCGGTGCGGGGTGCCTGCGGGTGCCTGTGGTGCCGGGCCTTGTTGGGCGCGGGTTGCCTGCTGCCGCAGGGGGTGCGGGCGCTCGTTCGGTGCGGGGTGCCTGCGGCTGCCTGTGGTGCCGGGCCTTGTTGGGTGCGGGTTGCTTGCTGCCGCAGGGGGCGTGGGGGGCGGTCAGTGTGGGGGCTTGGGGTGCCCGGGGCCGCAGGGGGTGTGGGGTTGGGGGTCAGGGGAGCAGGGTGTGGAAGTGGGTGAGGCAGGCTTCCAGTGCCAGTTCGAAGGCCGCGTTCGCGCGGTCCGGCGAGGGCGTTGCCAGGGCCTCGGCCAGTCGGGGCGTGCTGGTCTCGTCGGAGAGGACCCACATGGTCTCCGGGGCCGCCAGGTCCAGCGCTGAGCCCAGGATCAGGTTCTCCAGAGCGGTGATCACATTCAGGACGTCGCCCAGGGCGAAACCGTGGTCGATCAGTAGTCGGACGGCCCGCTCGTACTGCTCCAGAACCTTCGGCGCACGGACCGGTGACGACATCAGGAGCGGGATGGCGCGGGGGTGGGCCGCGAAGGCCGCGCGGTAGGTGCGGGCCCAGCCCGCGATGGCTTCTTCCCAGGTCGGGGCGGACAGGGCGGACGCATCGATCGCCTCGGTGACCCGTTCGCGCAGCAACTCCACGATGCCGTCGCGGCCGTCCACATGGTGATACAGCGAGGCGGTCTGCACCCCGAGCCTCCGGGCGATCTGCGGCACGCTGAAGTCGCCCTTCTCGTCGACCAGTTGCAGCGCCGTCGTGGTGATGCGCTCGCGGTCGATCAGCGGTGTGCGCGGCCGTCCCATGATTCCGAATCTCCCGCAGGTGTCTTCCCGGATCCCACGACGGAGGTTACATTGCCAAAACCGAAAGCCTTTAGGTTTTCTGTCGAGGGCGTTCCGGCTCAAGCACAGCCGCGGCGGACTCATCAACAAGGAAGGCGAGGAATCGTGGCAGCAGCCGACATCGTTCTGACCGGGGCCAAGGTCCGCACCCTCGACCCCGACCGCCCGTACGCGACCGCCGTGGCCGTCGAGAACGGCCTGATCGTCGCCGTCGGCGACGACGCGGACGTACGGGAGTGGCGGGGACCCGGTACTGAGACCGTCGACCTCGGCGGGGCAGTGCTCGTGCCCGGCCTGACCGACTCCCACAGCCACCCCGTCTGGGGCCTGCAGCTCGCGACCGGAGTGGATCTGACCGCCGTCACCGACCTCGAAGGGCTGCGGGCCGCTCTGCGCACGGCGGAGCGCGTGGACGGCTGGGTGCTGGGGTGGGGGCTCGACCACAACGCGTTCGGCGGCCGGGAGCCGCACCACAGCCTGATCGAGGAAGCGGTGGCCGGGGCCCCCGCGCACCTCCGGCTCTACGACGGGCACTCCGCGCTCGTCAGCGAGGCCGGGCTGCGGGCGGCGGGCATCGACGGGCCGCGCGTCTTCGAACAGCGGTCGAGCGTGGTGTGCGACGCCGACGGGCGTCCCACCGGGCATCTCATCGAGCACGCGGCGATGGATCTGGTCAGCGGCGTGCTGCCGAGCGCTCCGCTCGCCGACCGGGCGGCCCGGCTCGCCGAACTGCTCTCCGACATGGCCGCCACCGGGCTGGCCTCCGCCCATGTGATGGACCTCGGCGGGGACGCGCTGGAGGTGCTCGCCGCCGTCGAGTCGCGACAGGACCTTCCGGTACGGCTCCGGCTCGCGCCCTGGTGCATGCCCGGCGCGGGAGACGACGACCTCGCCGAGCTGATCGCCCTCCAGAAGGAGCGTGGGCGCACCTGGAAGGTCGGCGGAGTGAAGTTCTTCATGGACGGCACCGTCGAGGGCGGGACAGCCTGGCTGGAGCACGCGGACTGCCATGGGCAGGGGACGGACGCCTTCTGGCCCGAGCCGGCCGCGTTCAGCGCGGCCGTACGCCGACTGCACCGGGCCGGTGTCCCCACGGCGACCCACGCCATCGGGGACGCGGCCGTACGTCATGTGCTGGACACCGTCGAGTCGCTGGGCACGGGCGGGCCGAGGCACCGGATCGAGCACATCGAGACCGTGCCGGACGATCAGCTCGGCCGGTTCGCACAGCTCGGGGTCGCCGCCTCCATGCAGCCGCCGCACACCGAGTTCACCCGCGCCGACCACTCCGACGAGTGGTCGAAACGCCTCGGGGACGAGCGGGCGTCGCGCGCCTGGCGCTGCCGTGATCTGCGCGACGCCGGAGCGGTCCTGGCCCTCGGCTCCGACTGGCCCATCGCGCGATTCGACGCCCGCCACGTCCTCGCGACGGCCCTCGTACCCCGTGGTGCGGCGAACGGCCGGGGGCTCACGGGCCTCATGGCCCTCGAAGGCTGCACATCCCATGCGGCCCTCGCGGCGGGCGAGTCCGAGGTGGCGGGCTGTATCGCCCCCGGCTACCGCGCGGACCTCACCGCGCTCGGGGTGGACCCCGTCGAGGCCCCCTCGGACGAGGTGGCCGAATCCCCGGTCCGCCTGACGGTCACGGCCGGCCGTATCGTCCACCGGGGCTGAGGGCCCTTGCCGTGCGCCTGATCCACCGGCGTCCGCCCGCCTCCGCGCCGGGCGGGCGCTCCGGGCCGAGGCACCCCGCCGTGCGGCGCGCACCGGTCCGGGCGGGTGTGACGGCCGCGTCGGCATGGTGCGCTGGGAGGGCCAAGGGGCCGCTGACCCTCTGCGACCCGGACACGCGAGCCCAGCAAGATCCAGCAGAAGCGGGTTGGCTGTTGTGTCCATGTGATGGTGCTTCCTTTGTTGAAGGCGTGGCTTGGAGGGCTGTGCGGCCGAAGGCGCGCCCGGCGAGGCCGTGTGCGCGGATCGTCGGCTGAGGGGTGCCGTCGAGTGGGGGCGGGCGGGGTGTGCGGGGTTCGTGCGTGGGTGAGTGGGTGCCGGTGGCATGGGAGAAAATCGGTTGGGTCGCTCCTTCCGTCCGGCTAAGGTCCGAGCCCATGACAGGTATTTCGGGCGTCGCCGGTCTCGCGGCCGTGAGGTTCCGCCGCTTCTAGCGGCGGAGCATCCCCCAGAACGTTCCGCCGCTTCAGTGTGTACGCGCCGAGCGGCCCCTTGTGCTGCCCGGCTCACCTCGAAGCCGCGGAGAACCTGTGCCCACGTACCGCCCTGGCCGGCATGAGCTCGGTCAGAACTTCCTCATCGATCAGAACACCATCACCGCCCTTGTCGACCTGGTCGCGCGGACCGAAGGGCCGATCATCGAGATCGGGCCGGGCGACGGCGCGCTGACCCTGCCCCTCCAGAGGCTGGGCAGGCAACTCACCGGCGTCGAGATCGACGATCGCCGGGCCGCCCGCCTGGACCGCCGCACCAACGGCTCGACCACCATCGTCACCGGTGACTTCCTCCGCTACCGCGCCCCGGTGACCCCGTATGTGCTCGTCGGCAACCTCCCGTTCCATGAGACGACTCCGATGCTCCGGCGCATCCTCCGCTCGCCCGGCTGGAGCGATGCCGTACTGCTGGTCCAGTGGGAGGTCGCGCGTCGGCGCGCGGGCGTCGGTGGGGCGACGCTGATGACGGCCCAATGGTGGCCCTGGTTCACCTTCACACTCGTCAGCAGGGTCCCGGCAGCCGCTTTCCGGCCCCGGCCGAGCGTCGACGGCGGACTGATGACGATGAGCCGTCGACGCCTTCCGCTCATCGGACCCAGCGAACGGCCGGATTACCAGGAACTCGTACGCCGGGTGTTCAGCGGCAAAGGGCGCGGCCTGGCGCGGATCGTCCGGACCGCGGCTCCCGAGCTTCCCGCGGACCGGATCCAGCAGTGGATCCATCGGCACGGGATCGAACCCACGGCGTTGCCGAAGAACCTCACCGCCGAAGCGTGGGCCGATCTGTACCGGCAGGCAGGGCGGGCAGAGCAGGCAAGGAAGGCACGGCGGACGCCGGAGGCAGCCGGGGCGCGGATGCGGCGACAGCGGGACGCGCCGCCCGGAGCGACCGGGTCAGCCCGGCGAGCAGAGGCCCGTCCCCGCGGCCGGGGTCGCCGATCAGAGTGACCGCCCCCCAAACGGCGGTCGGCGGTCGACGTTCAGCGGTCGGCGGTGTCCGCGTCAGCCGCCCGCGGGGGAGTCGGAACCGAGGTCCGCGACGCCCTGCCAGGCGTCATGGAGGGGGCGCGGCCCGGTTTCGCTCCACCTCCTTCAGCCGGCCGGTCGCGACATCGAAGATGAATCCGCGGAGGGAGTCCTTATGCGGAAGGAAGGGGTTGACGTCGATGCGGCGGAATGACTGACGCACATCGTCCTCCAGATACTGGAAAGATTCCGGGGACCACGGAGGGCGGATTCCGGTTTTCTGCTCGATCTGCCGTTTGAACTCATCGTCGGTGAACGTGGTCATTCCGCATTCCGTATGGTGGATGAGCATGATTCTGTTGGTGCCGAGCAGGCGCTGGCTGACCGTCAGCGAGCGGATGACGTCATCGGTGACCACGCCGCCGGCATTGCGGATGACATGTGCATCTCCCTCTTTGAGTCCCAAGATGGCATAGATGTCCAGGCGGGCGTCCATGCACGCGACGACGGCCAGCTTCCTGGCCGGCGCGAGCGGGAGCGGGCCGGTGAAGGCCGCCGCATACGAATCGTTGTTCGCCAGGTACTCGTCGACCACGGACATGATTTCCCCCGTATTCGTCTGACTGTTGATCGACCTCGGACTATTGGCCGACGCCGGTTTCTCCTCCACCGCAAATGTACGGACCCGGAATTCGAACACGGAAGAGCTTGGCTGGTATACGCCACGGCGCCCTGGAAATGAGGCGGAGACCGGCCCCGACCGACGCCTTCTCCGAAATCCGCTGTGGCCCATGGGTCGTGATATGTGTGGTGGGGCTGATGCGGCTCAGATGGTTTATGCGACTAGAGAGGCAGTGATTGGCTGTAGATGTCCGAAGTGATCTGTGGGGTCACTTCCCGTCCGTTCACGGCACCCGGAATGGGTTCACTGGTGTAGACCTCTTGTGTGCCTCCGGCGGCGCGGTTACGTTTCTCCGTGGTCGCGCCGGGCCGCCCGTCGGCAAGGCGCGGGAGATCGTGTGATGGCACGTCACTTCATTTGCTGGACAAGGGAGTTGCGTACATGACCAAACGTCTCGGGGGTCTCGCGCTGACCGTCGCCGCCGCCACGGCAGTCGTCGTGCTCGGCACCGCCACATCGGCGACCGCGATGCCCGGCTGGTACGTCCGCAGTCACCATGCCTCCCTGGCCGAGTGCGAGGCGGTCGGCCAGGCGGGCGGAGTCTGGGGCGCGCTCTATCTCTGCCGCCCGTTCGTGGGCAAGCCCGGTGTCTACGAGCTGTGGGTCCGGTACTGACAGGTCCGGACCCACGCGCCGACCAAGCCGCCCTCTTCGCCCCCTCGGAGAGGGCGGCTTCCCTGCTTCCGGCTTCCCTTCTTCGTGACTCCTGAGTTCCCGGCTCCCGGCTCCCGGCTCCCGGCTCCCGGCGGTGCGCCGGCGCGGCAGGCGTCCGTCAGCCCCTCACGGGTCGGCGGGAGACGCGGCGGGCGTGGGCCACTCGTTGCTCACCCCGGCCCATCTGCGCAGGGTGGTGCTGACCGCCGTGCGGTCGGCCGGGCGGAGCTGGGCGAATCCGAAGCCGTCACCGTGGGACGGCGCGGTGTAGGTGTACGAGTCCTCGCCGCCCTTGTCGGTGCGGAAGCGTTCGGCCCCGCGGGGGTCCGTCGCACCGTAGAGGAAGATCATCCGGGAGGAGTCCTCCCGTACCCATTCATCGACGTCCCGCATCGCCTTGCGCTGGAAACGCAGGGGGATGTCGCGGGGCACGAGGGTACGCGGCACGTTGATGCCCGGATAGCGCAGCAGACCTTCCAGATGCGGTACCCGGAGCCGCGGATGACCGGTCTGCGTCCCGGCCAGATAGTGGTGCGCCCCGAGTCGGTACAGGCTCTCGTCGGTGTACTCGCCGATGTGCCAGCTGATGTAGTCGAAGACCTGCTTCCCGGTGGCCGAGGGGAGCGGTAGCAGATAGCAGTAGAAGCTCCCGCCCATCCAGAAGTTCCATGGGATGTTGTGCACGGTGAGTTCAAGGGCCCGGTCGGCCGAGCCCGTCACATCGAAGACCCAGCCTTTCCGGCGGGCGAGTTCCTCAAGGTGCCGCAGTATCTCCTCCCGGTTCACCAGGACCTGGCGCTGGAGGGCCGACAACCGGGCGCGGCACTCAGGGGTGCCGACCTCCGCGAAGAACTTCTCGTACGCGGAGTCGTCGTCGTCCCGTACGTGGTTCGCGGCCCCGAAGACGACCGTGCCCGCCACGTCATCGGGGTAGAAACGGCGGTGGTAGACGGCGGCGTTCCCGGACTCGGCGCGACCGGTGGACACCCACTTTCCGTGGTAGATCGTCCCCAGCACCCGCCGTACGCGGTGCAGGTCACTCGCCATCTGCCAGATGTCCAGCTTCGACCAGTCCGACGGATCGGGCCGCGAACTCCCCATGAAACGGTGCTCCACGGCCACCGTGTTCGCCCGCAGATAGTCTTCCGCGTCGTTGGTGTTTCCGTAATCGATGTCCAGGACGGAACGCGTCGGCCTGAGCGCCGTGGGCCGCTCCTCGCCCCGGTGGAAGACCTCGATCCGCTGCTTGAACGTTCCCGCCTTCGGTCTGCGATGGTCGACTGGCTGCTCATAGGCGAACCAGAACCTGATGTGTCCCCGGATGTTGGGGTCCGTGTCCCGGATGAGGGTCATTCCGGGAATCGCCAGCAGGCGCTTCCTGATCCTCGTCACCTCCGGAGGTTCTCCCGGCTCTCCCGGCTCTCCCGGCTCTCCCAGCTCCAAGGACTCCGCGGGCTTCCGGGACACCGGGGCGGCTCCGGCCGGGACGCCGCCGACGCTCACCGTGCCGACCAGCATCGCCGACGCCAGGAGCCATCTCAGTACCTTGCGCATACAACCTCCCAGAACATGTCACAGGGGGTCTCACAAAGGTCCTGAGGGAAGTTAGCCGCGCGCCCCGGCCGTCACCAGATCCGGAACCGCCACTTCCTGTCCGGAAAAGACGTTTTGGGCGGACTGCGCGTCGGGCTTCTCCTGAAGCGGCGACGCGCGGCGGGGCTCCTTCATGGGTGCGCCGCTGGCTCAGCTGCCGCTGAAGACGGAGTTCCCCGCCATGACGGGCCGGAAAGCTGACGCGAGCTACGCCCGCACCGTCGGCCACAGCCGCTTCCGCTCCGGGTCCAGTACCGGCAGCTTCGGCAGGCGGTGGGGGAGTGAGCCGTACCAGGCGTACGAGAGGGCGAAACCGAAGACGAGACAGACGACGCCGCCCACCGCGTCCAGCCAGAAGTGGTTCGCCGTGGCCACGATGACGACCAGCGTCGCCACGGGGTACAGCAGGCCCAGGATCTTCGCCCACGGCGCGGACGCCACGACGAGGATGATCACCCCGCACCAGACGGACCAGCCGATGTGCATCGACGGCATGGCCGCGTACTGGTTGGACATGTTCTTCAGATCGCCCGAGGCCATCGAACCCCAGGTCTCGTGGACCAGCACGGTGTCGATGAAGCCCTCGCCGTTCATCAACCGAGGCGGCGCGAGCGGGTACAGGTAGTAGCCGACCAGGGCCACACCCGTCGTCGCGAAGAGAACCAGCCGTGCCGCCGCGTAGCGGCCGGGGTGCCAGCGGTAGAGCCAGACCAGGACGCCGATCGTCACGATGAAATGCAGGGTGGCGTAGTAGTAGTTCATGGACACGATCAGCCACGTGACCGAGTTCACGGCTTGGTTGACCGAATGCTCGACCGCCATCCCGAGGGAGTGCTCGAAGTCCCAGATCCAGTCCGCGTTCTTCAGCGCCTGCGCCTTCTGCTCCGGCACCGCGTTGCGGATCAGTGAGTACATCCAGTAACTCACCGCGATCAGCAGGACTTCGAACCAGATTCGCGGTCGGCGGGGCGACCTCAGACGCTGCATCCGGGTACGTTCGACGAGGGGCTCATCGGCGTTCTCGCCCACCATGGGTGACGGTGCGGCCGTCCGGCCTTCCAGTGTCTTCACGGTCGTTTCACCCATGAGACGAGAGTCTGCCAGATTCGCGCCCATCGACCGATCATCCCCCGGTCTGGTCCGGAGCGCACCCCCTCGTCCCCGCGGACGAGGGATGCGGCCGAAACGGCCGGTTCGCGAACGGCCGCCGGTTCCCGGTCGGGAGGCCGCCGAACCCCGTACCACCAGCGCGGACACGGAGACGGGCTCACTGTACGCGGAGATACGGGGAACCACTAAGGGTGGGGTGGGGTGCGCTTGACGGTCGCCCGGCCGTACATCAGACCGTCCACCAGACACAGGTCCCTCCCGGAACGCGCGCCGTGCCGCCGGTGAACTCCAGCGCCGCCGACGACAGCACCGGACGGCCGGGAACGGGCAGCTCGACCTCCTCCGACAGCGTGTTCAGCGTGCAGACCAGACCGGGGCGGCGGAACGCCAGCACACCGGCCGGAGCCGCCAGCCACTCCATGTCGCCGTCACCGAGCCCCGGCAGCTCCTTGCGGAGCGCGATCGCCGACCGGTACAGCTCCAGCGTGGACCGCGGATCGCCCGTCTGCGCCTCGACCGAGAGCCGCGCCCACTGGGCCGGCTGCGGCAGCCAGCTGCCGCCCGGACCGAATCCGTACGGTTCATCGGAGCCCGACCAGGGCAACGGCACCCGGCAGCCGTCCCGCAACCCGTCCTGCCCGTCACCGCGGAAGAACGCCGGGTCCTGCCGTACCGCGTCCGGCAGCTCCACGACCTCCGGGAGCCCCAGCTCCTCGCCCTGGTAGACATAAGCCGAACCGGGCAGCGCCAGAGTGAGCAGCGCCGCCGCGCGGGCGCGCCGCAGACCCGTGCCCTCGCCGCCGTACCGGGTGGTGTGGCGTACGACGTCATGGTTGGAGAGCACCCAGGTGGTGGGCGCGCCCACGGACCTGGTCGCGTTCAGTGACTCCTCGATGACCCTCCGCATCTCCTCCGCGTCCCAGTCGCACGTCAGGAACTGGAAGTTGAACGCCTGGTGCAGCTCGTCGGGGCGCACGTACAGGGCGAGGCGCTCGGCCGACGGCGCCCACGCCTCCGCGACGCCGATACGTTCGCCGCCGTAGCTGTCGAGCAGCAGCCGCCAGGAGCGGTGGATCTCGTGCACACCGTCCTGGTCGAAGAACGGCAGCACCTGCGCGCCGATCATCTTGGCCTGCTCGCGCAGCCCGATGTCCGGCAGCCCGGCCGCCTTCACCATGCCGTGGGCGACATCGATCCGGAATCCGTCCACGCCGAGGTCCAGCCAGAACCGGAGGACCGAGTCGAACTCCTCCCGCACCGCCGGATGCTCCCAGTTGAGGTCCGGCTGCTGGGGCGCGAACAGGTGGAGATACCAGTCGCCGCCCGTACCCGCCTCGCCCGCCTCCGTACGCGTCCACGCGGGGCCGCCGAAGACCGACTCCCAGTCGTTCGGGGGAAGTTCGCCGTCCGCGCCCCGGCCGGGACGGAAGTGGTAGCGGTCGCGCTCGTCCCCTCCGGCGAGCGCGGCCCGGAACCAGGCGTGCTGGTCGGAGGTGTGGTTCGGGACGATGTCGACGATGACCCGCAGCCCCAGGCGGTGCGCCTCCCGTACGAGATCGTCCGCGTCCGGCAGGTCGCCGAACAGGGGGTCGACGGCCCGGTAGTCGGCCACGTCATAGCCGCCGTCGGCCTGCGGCGACGCGTAGAACGGGGTGAGCCACACGGCGTCCACACCCAGGTCGGCGAGGTAGGGCAGCCGGTCGCGGACGCCCCGGAGATCGCCGATGCCGTCGCCGTCGCTGTCGGCGAAGGAGCGTACGTACACCTGGTAGATGACGGCCTCCCGCCACCAGCCCGCCGAGGGTGCGGCGGGCTGGTCGCGGAGGGTGGGAGCGAGCTCCTGGGTCATATACGGTCCCTTGAAAGTCGTCAAATCCGTCTTCGTGCGGTCATCTATAGGGATCTTTCCCCCGTACGAGGATGGTCCACGCGTATCGCGCGTATCCGGATGCGAAGCCTCGGTCGGGTCCCGGCGGGTCCCTTCCCGGTGGGTCCCCGTCGCCTTCCGCTCGGCTGGTCCCGTCGGTTCCGGGGCTCTTCGCCCCCGTGCCTCACCGTCGGCGCCCCGGTTGATCCCGCCGGTCCCGGTCGACTCGTGGCGCTGCCCGCTGTCGGCCCGGCCGCCACTGCTTCCGGACGACGCAGGGGAACCCAGAACCCAGAAACGGAGGAGGAGGCCGTCGTCGAACCCCACCGCGCCCGGTGCGGGCCGACGCAGATCGGGGGCCGACCGCGGCGGAACCGCATCGGCGCGCGGGCACTTCGGACGTCAGCGCGACGCCGACCCTTGGACGTCAGCGCGGCGCCGGCACCTTGGACGTCAGCGCGGGCGCGATCGACAGCAGCCGGCCCATGAGTTCGCCGAACGGGCCGCTGATCGGCTCGTCCGCCAGCATGCCGACCACCACGCCCGCCATCTCGTCGTCGTACGCGGCGCTGACCGCGCACAGCGCGGCGAAGTCGTGGACGAGCTGCAACTCCAGCTCCCCGCGCGGAATCTCCCGGCCGTCCAGCCAGAGCAGCGCCGTCGACTCGGCGAGCGACACCCAGGAACGGACCACCAGGGCCAGCCGGACCGGCGGATTCTCGATCCCCAGATGCCCCATGATCTGGACGTAGGCGGCCTGCCGGACCTCGTCGATCATCGCGTTCGTCGTCGTGGAGCCGACGGCCGGACCGCCCCGCATCAGCGCGGAGAAGCCGGGTCCGTGGTCGTCCACGAAGTCGAAGAATCGGCGCATGACCCGCAACAGCCGGGCCCCGAGCGGGCCTTCGTGAGGCTCCTGGAAGCGCCCGGCCAGATCGTCGGCCGCGCGCCGCAGCGCCGCCTCGTACAGACTCTGCTTGCCGGGGAAGTAGTGGTAGACGAGCGGCCGGGAGATTCCGGCGGCGGACGCTATCTCGTCTATCGACACCTCGTCGGGGGAGCGGGCGCTGAACAGTTCCAGCGCCACACCGATCAGCTGCTGCCTGCGCTCCTCGACGCCCATCCTGCGGCGTACCCCGGTCGTCATGCGTACCAGCCTACCGACTGCTGTGCGGGCATTTGTTCTACCCTCCGCCCGGACGGGGCGGGGCAGCGGTGAGACGGTCGTGCGGGCGTGGGCGGCTTCGTCGAACGAGACCTCGTGGACCGAGAGTTCGACGCGGACC
The DNA here is from genome assembly GCF_053600955.1 of Streptomyces sp. NPDC004838. Lineage (NCBI taxonomy): Bacteria > Bacillati > Actinomycetota > Actinomycetes > Kitasatosporales > Streptomycetaceae > Streptomyces > Streptomyces sp. NPDC004838. Next base: position 360,054 of record NZ_JBSGAW010000002.1, read on the forward strand.
GCAGCCGCGCCGACTCCGTGGACTCCGCCGACGTCTCGGCTTTCTCGGGCCGTCTCGGGCCGTCTCGGGCCTTCCCAGTCCTTCCCAGTCCTTCCAAGGAGGAAGCACCTATCCGCCGCTCGTCCTCCATCCGCTGAACCTCGCCGTCCCCCGCGCCCCGCTCCCGCCGTTCATCGCCGTCATGAACAGGCCCGCATCCTGCGAATCCGCCGAACCCGGCACCGCGACCGTCGCGATCGTGCGCCAGGTCCCGCCGGAGTCGACCGACAATTCTCCGGTGAACGACGGCTTCCCGGCGGACGACCCTTCCGCGCCGCGCGTCAGCCGTAGCAGCACCGGCGCGCGCACCCCCGTGATGCGCCGGTAGGTGTCCAGCGTCCCGTCGCCGTTCGCGTCGTACGACAGGACGACGCCCTGCCGAGGCGTGACCGCCAGGCTGAGGAAGCCCAGCGCTCCGGGCGTGGCCAGGCTGTTGCGGACGACGATGCCCGCACGGGCCCACGCGCCCGTGTTCTCCTGGGAGTCCACCCGCAGGACGACGCTCACGCCCTCGGCCATCGCGCCCGCGCGGTACGCCGTACCGAACTGCGTCCTGCCGCGCCACATGTCCTCGCCCGCGCCGTTGATCGCGTAACGGTCCCCGATCCGGCCGAAGACCGCCGCGTTGCCGCTGTAGGTGCGCCACTCGGGGCCCAGGGGCGCGGCGACGTGGAGCGCGCCCGGCTGGGTCACGGTCACCGGTGTCTCGCCGGACGGCCCGTAACGGACGGAGAGCCGGTACGGGAGGGGGCGCAGCGGCTCGGTGAGCGGGTCGGCGGGGGCGGTCACCCGCCAGGAGACCGAGCCCGTGCCGCCCGCCGGGACGCCGTCGATCGAGGCCGGGCCCTGCGGCTCGGGCGCCATGTCCGGTGCGCTCAGCGCGAACTCGACCCGTCCGGTGCCGCGCAGCCCGTTGAGATTGCGGAACGTCGCCGTCATGGTGCCGGAGCTGCCGGGCCGGAACGCCGGTGGATCCAGCGTGACCGACGCGAAGCCCTGGTACGGAGCGGTGGCCAGCGCGTCGTACACCCGCCGTGCCGTGCGGTGGGCGTCACCCGTCGGCCGGGTCGGATGGGCGCGGCGGTCCTTCGTCCACGCTTCCTCTGCCGGGTACCAGTCGAAGGACTTCGGCGTCCGGCCCGCCGCCAGCGCCGAGGCCACCTCCCCCAGATACGCCTCCCACTGCGGCAGGTGCACGTCCGCGATGAGCCCGTGCCAGTCCCGGTTGGCGTAGTTGCCGATCCGGTCGGCCACCGGCCGGTCCCCCCAGGTGGTGATCAGCGCGCGGGCGGTCCGCTCCAGCTCCACCGCCTCCGCCGGGCTCGTGGCGAGCCGTTTGGCGTCCTCCAGCCACGGCCCGAGGAGGAACGAGCGATGGCAGCCCGCCATCGTGTCGGCGAGCCGCATCAGCTTCAGCCAGAGCGCGGACAGGGCGCGGAAGGCGTCCGCGTCCCCGCTCGCGTACGCCGCCCGCATCGGCAGCTGGAGGGTGCGCGAACGGTTGGCGAGCGCCTGTCGGGCCACATCCGTCAGATCGTGCCGATAGGCGTCGGAGTCGCGCAGTCCAGGGCGTACGTTCAGCAGCGCCGCGAACGCCCGGTCGAACCCGGCCGGGTCGAAGGCCGTGCCGATGGACCCGGTGAGTCCGGGGCGGCGGCCGAAGAGCGAGTCGTGGGGGCGGCCGTCGGAGCTGGTGAGCCGGTACGCGGTCGAGGCGAGCGCGGCGAAGGCGGTACGCGCCGAGGAGTCCTCCCCGCCGTAGCGGACGGCGGCGTACTCGGCGAACCAGGCGTCCCGGTCGACGCGTTCCTCGCGCCAGGCCAGCTCGGTGAAGAGTTCCAGCGCGGCCGGGTCGCGCTCGGCGGCCTCCGGCATATAGGCGGTGCCCACGAGCGCGCTGCCGGGCTTGTCGCGCCAGTCGGTGAACCTGGCCGTCCACCGGTCGGTGTTCGCGCCGATCGTCGTACGTCCGCCGAAGTTGGGGATGGTGCCGAACGCGTACGGGGCTCCGCCCCACTCGGTCTCCCGGTCGGTGACCGTGTCGAGGTCGGAGAGGCCGTCGACGATCAGCACACGGTCGGTGTCGACGGCGTCGAGCAGCGCGGGCCGCGGATTGGACTGCCAGCCGAGGATCACCCAGGTGGCGCGGGGTCGGGCGGTCCGCAGCGCGGTCTCGACCGCGCGGGCCGCGTCGGGCACGGGGACGTCTCCCGCCGTGCCGCCCTCGTGGAGGAGGTCCATCTTGACGAGGGCGCTGTCGCCGAGGAGTTCTCGCTGATGGCGGTAGAAGGCCGCGGCGATCTCGGGGAACACGGGGGTGCGCGGATCGAGCCAGTCGGGTCGGCGCAGCCCGTTCCAGGTGCCCTGGGGGATGACGCGTGCGCCGGGGTTGCGGGCGGTGAAGCCGTCCGGGACCGTGCCGAAGTAGCCGGGAAGGACCGGCCTCATGCCCAGTTCGCGGAGTCGACCGGTGATGCGGCGGCCCAGGTCGGCGCGGCGGTCGATGAGCGCGGAGGAGAGCGGCCCGCCGTAGCCGCTCATGTTCTGCAGCAGCCACCACGCCTGGTGGGAGGGGGCGGGCAGCCAGGTGCGGGCCTCGGTGTCGGAGTAGCCGAAGTCCATCAGCAGGCGGTGGTAGACGGCCTCCTGGCCGGGCGTCACCAGCACCTCGTTGCAGCCGTGCAGGGCGAGGACGTCGATCAGCCGTTCCCAGCGGGCCCAGTCGGCGTAGGGGGCGGTGTAGCCGTCGTGGGTGTCGTTGTACGCGAACCGGTGCGGGACGGTCGCCGAGCGCTCCAGCGGCCGGTGCGGGGCGGGCAACCGGTCCGGGAGGTCGAGCTGCGTACCCGACCAGGAGATATGCGTCCGGCAGACGTACTTGAGGTACCAGTGGACCCCGGTGAGCAGCACGGCGGGTGAGGTGCCGGCGACCTCGATACGGCCGTCGGCGCCGGTCACCCGGAACCGGTCGGGCCCCTCGTCCGCCCGGAGCGCGAGCCGGAACCGGCCGGCGTGGCGGGGCAGCAGCCGGCGCAGGGCCGCATGGGCGGGGGAGGCGTCCAGGGGAGCGGGCTCGGAGGGTGGCAGGGGGGCCGTCGGCGGGGCGGCCACGGCGGTCGGCGCGGGCCCGGCGACGGCCGCGACCGCACCGATCGCTCCCGCGGCGGCCAGGACCGTCCGTCTCGACGGCCTCGCCCGGTCCGGCGGTTCCTTCGATCCCGAGGGCCTCAGTGGCGCCGAGGGCTCCAGCGGCCCCGAGGGCCCGAGCGGTCCCGCGGACCTCAGCGGTCCCGAGGGTCCTTCCGGCCCCGACGGTCTTTCCAGTCCTGGCAGCCTCGCCTGTCTCGACTGCTCGAACATCGGCGCTCCTCCGTGTTACCCACGTCACAGCTGGTGCGTGCGTGGCGCAGGTTACCCGGCGTTCGACCTCGGGGAGGGGCGTCGAAGGGGGACGATGTCCGGATGCGGACGTGGACGAAGACGGGCGTGAGGCGTACAGCCCGCGCCGCACTGGCAGTTGTGGCTCTCGCCCTGGTCGCCGCGTGCGGATCGGACGGCGACGGTGATCGGCGTGGCGACGGGGACGGCGACAAGGCTCCGAAGACGGTGACCGGCACGCTGGAGCAGTTGGCCGCGCGCGCGGAGTGCGAACCGAACATCCAGACGGACGCCGAGGAACTGCGGCAGGCGAACTGCGAGACGGGTGACGGCCGGTATGTGCTGACCACCTTCGCCACCGACCGCGGTCTGCGCGAGTGGGTCAATGAGGCCAACGACTACGGCGGTACCTATCTGGTCGGCCGCCGGTGGGTCGCCTCCGGTGACGACGACACCATCACCGCGCTCCGTGACCGGCTCGGGGGCACGGTGGAGAACGGCTCGGAGCACCACGGCGGCAGCGGCGACGGGGCGACCACCGGCGACGGGAGCGGCGCTCCGAGTGAGGACCACTCGGGCCACGGCGGCGGCTGACGGCGGTGGCTGACGGCGACGCGGGGGCGCACGGAGTTCCGGTCGGGGCCGCGCCCGGTGCGGTCCGCGGGCGGTGGCCGGCCGTACGGGGCCGAGGGTCCGCGTTCCGGGGTGCGGGCACCCGTACGGAGAACTCGGCCCCCGGAAGCGGAAAACGGCCGGTCCGGCCCCTCGCGGGGACCGGACCGGCCGTCTCGGCGGGTCATCGGTACATCACACCACCGGTTCTGCCGACGAACGGATCACCGGCATTTCCGACCGCGGTTGATGCAGTCGACCATCCTGTTCATCAGCTTCTCGTCGAAGACGTTGATGAAGTCACCGTGGTCCGTGATCGGCTTGTGCAGCTGCTCGGGGAAGGAGTCGACCGCGAAGCCGGGACCCGGAGGGACGTCGTACACGATCCGCTGGACCAGCTGAGGGATCGCCTTGAATCCGTTCTCGCACTTGCCCTGACTGTTGGCGAAGGCGACATGCGTACGGTGGTTGGCGCTGTCGATGTTCTGGCCGTCCCAGCAGCTCTGGAACTTGAAGGTACGGACGACCTGGCTGCCCTCGGGGCAGATCGGGTACTTGTCCTTGAGCTGGCGGTTCTCGAAACCGGTGCAGCTCCATGAGGCGTTGGCGTTGCCGGGACCGTTGACGAACGCCTTGGCGTCGCCCGTGATGATGCGCAGGAGCCGCGGCATGGCCGTGACCTTGCTGTTCGGGTTGCCGACGAAGTTGATCGTCACCTGGGACGGAGTCTGGATCTCACCGACGTTCTGGTCCTTGCCGCCGCCGTCTTCATCGGCGTCGTTCTCGTCCTGACCGTTCTGGAGACGCAGGACGGGCCAGAAGTACGAGGACCGGTCGCCCCGGTTCCGGCAGGTGGTTTCACCGCCTGCGAGGTCGTCGTCGCTGGCGAAGGCGTCGTTGGCCTGGTTGCCGATGTAATCGTGCATATGGTGCGCTCCGTTGGAGACGCCGGGAGCGACGATCACATTGTCGGGGTTGAAGAGACCGTTCGCATTGACACCGCAATTGGTGGTGAAGGTGCCTTTGGAGGCGTTCTTACGGTTGTTGACCTTCTTCACATTCGGCCGCACGGACTGGATCTCGACGAAGTCGGACTCCTCCGGGCCGTTTCCGGCCTGACCGCCGTTGCCGCCGCCGTTGCCGCCGCCGTTGTTTCCGCCGTTCCCGTTCCCGCCGTTGCTGTTTCCGCCCTGGCTACTGCCGCCGCTGTTGCCCCCGTTGCCGTTCCCGCCGCTGTTGCCCGCGTTGCTGTTCCCGCCGTTGTTGTTCTCCCTGTCGTCGTCATCGTCGTCATCGCCGCGCAGGGTGCAGGGAGCCATGCCGCGCATGCCCCGCCACTTGGCGCCGTCACGGCTGACGGCCGCGGTGATCCGGTCGATGCTCGCCTGGCGCTTGCTCTCCAGGGGATCGAGGACGGAGTTGTCGGCCAGTCCCGGATCACGCCTGATCCGTTCCTTCTGATCGGCGAACAGCTTGTAGGCATCGGTGATCTGACTGTCCATCGTGGCCAGTTCCCGGTCGACCACGCCCCGCACCCGCAGAGGCAGATCGCGGGGCAGCCCGTTCGCGACCTCCGGGCAGTCGATGGTCGACGCCTGTGCGACGTTCTGCGTGCGTTGCCCGCGCTGGCCGGACTGGCCTTCGCCCGCGGAGGCGTACACATCGACCGCTACGAGTCCACCCCCGCCCATGATCAAAGCGGCCGTGGCGATGATCGCCCGGTTCGCCAGCGTCGAGCGTTTTCTCGTATTGCGTCCCATGGAACTCCTCTGCTTCGTTGCCGGGTGAGTGGGTGGGTTTTTTGGGGGGTCCCGGCAGAGGGAGAAGCGCGACCATTCATACGGGTGGGGGCCGTGGGGTGTTCAGGGAACGCCGAAATTTGTGGGAAGCTCCATGAGAAATCCCTCAGCAAGCGGGTGATCTCGGACACGTGTCGGCGGTGTCCGCGCAGGTGGGTCACCCAGGGATGTCCGCATGGAGCATGAGCCCGGCCTCATACGGGCGGCGGGGGGCGCCAGGGCATCCCCCGGCGCGCGTCAGCCGCGGTCCAGATACGCCAGTACCGCCAGCACCCGCCGATTGTCGTCATCCGACACAGGCAGCCCCAGCTTGGCGAAGATGTTCGAGGTGTGCTTGGCCACCGCCCGCTCCGTGACCGTGAGCTGGCTCGCGATCGCCGCGTTGGAACGGCCCTGGGCCATCAGCTCCATGACCTCCAGCTCGCGCGGGGTCAGCCCGCCCATCGGCTTGTCCTGCGAACGCCGCGACAGGAGCTGCGAGATGACCTGCGGATCCATCGCCGTTCCTCCATGCGCCACCCTCCGTACCGCGTCGACGAACTGATCCGCGTCGAAGACCCGGTCCTTGAGGAGATAGCCGACCCCGCCGTTGCCGTCGGCCAGCAGTTCACGCGCGTACAACTGCTCCACATGCTGGGAGAGGACCAGCACCGGCAGCCCCGGACGCGCCCGCCGCGCCGCCAGCGCGCACTGGAGTCCCTCGTCCGTGTGCGACGGCGGAAGCCTGACGTCGACAAGGGCGATGTCGATGTCCGGCTCCAGCTCCGTGAGCGCCCGGCTCAGCTCGGGCCCGCTCTCCACGGCGGCCAGGATCTCGAAGTCGTACGCCTCGAGAAGACGCACCAGGCCGTCACGGAGCAGAAAAAGATCTTCGGCTAGAACAACTCGCAAGGAATCTCCATGGTGACCATGGTGGGACCGCCCTCCGGAGAGCTGACGGCAAGGACGCCGTCGAATGTACCCAGCCGCCGCTCGACTCCGCTCAGCCCGGAGCCCGCGCCGATCACCGCGCCCCCCGCCCCGTTGTCGGTCACCGCGATCCGCAGCGCGCCGTCGCCGTACGTCAGGTCCACCCATATCCGGTCGGCGCCCGCATGCTTGACCGCGTTGGCGAGTGCCTCGCTGATCGCGAAGTACGCCGCCGACTCCACCGGGGCCTCCGCCCGGCCCGGCAGTTCCACGTCCACCTCCGTCGGTACGGGCAGCCGCAGCGCCAGGGCCTTGACCGCGTCGCCGAGCCCCCGCTCCGCCAGCACCGGCGGATGGATGCCCCGGACCAGGTCGCGCAGCTCGGTCAGCGCCTCGGCGGAGGACTCCCGTGCCTTGACGACCAGTTCCTTCGCCTTCGCAGGGTCCTTCTCGATGAGCGCCTCGATGGTGCCGAGGTTCATGCCCACCGCCACCAGCCGGGCCTGCGCGCCGTCGTGGAGATCGCGCTCGATCCGGCGCAGCTCGGCCGCCGAGGTGTCCAGCGCGTCGTGCCGGGTCTCGGTGAGCCGGTCGATGCGCTCCTCGAGCTCCTCCCGGCGGCTGGGGGTGAGCGCCGAGGCGGCGATCCTGAAGTGGGTGCGGACGAGGAGGGGGCCGGTCTTCACGGCGGTGGTGAGGAAGACCAGGCCGGTCAGGCCGGCGAGCACGGCCGTTCCCCAGCCGCCGACCGGGACGAAGGTGTACCAGTACGGATCTTCCGCGGCCACGATCGGAATCCACAGCCCCATGACGAGCAGCACCCCGAACAGCCCCTGCAACAGCAGCCCCGGCACGAGGATCGCCGTGACGGCCCCCGCCGTCATGTCCAGCAGCAGCCACTGGAGGTCCCGCCAGGTCGCCGGGTCCTTCAGCAGCAGGGTGCACCGCTCGACCTGACCGGTGATCCCGGTCCGCAGATCACGCGGAAAGGGGCGGTACGTCGCGGGAATGCGCGTCGACGCCCACCGGGCCGCCAGTAGCCTGCGCTGACCGGCGTGCGCCCGTACCAGCTGGAGGACGGCCGGAGTGGTGAACACGCCCACGCCGATCGGGATCAGGGCGATGGAGACCACCGCCAGGACGAAGAGCGTGATTGAGCCGGCCAGCGCCAGCAGAGCGAGCGCCAGCCCCCGCGCACCGGCCACCAGCGCCGTGGCCGGCTCCCTCGTTGCCTCCATGGACTTCTCCTCGTCGTGTCGCGATCACCTCATTCTGTCCCGATCAGCGGGTGGGGGCATTGGGCCCATCCCCCGGACCGGGGTGTAGCTGGCACCACCCCGCCGGCCTCGCTCTACGGCTCCGGGAACGGGGGCCTCGGCGGCTGGGACGGCAGCGCGCCGGTTCCTACCGTCGGGGGACGACTTACCAGGCGCTGGTCCCAGGGGGCGAATGCAGCATGAAACGCAATCTCGCGGCACGCATCGGAGTGTGGAGCGCGTACCACCGTAAAACGGCGATCATCGGCTGGCTGCTCTTCGTCGTCCTGACGGCCGGCGTCGGCGGGGCCGCCGGCCTGGTCGAGATGTCCGAGTCAGAGCAGGGCGCCGGCGACTCCGCGCGGGCCCAGAAGATCCTCGACGACGCGGGGCTGGACCGGCCCGCGGGCGAACTCGTCCTCGTCACCAGCGAGACGGCCGGAGGCTGGAAGGACACGGCGCGCGAACTGACCTCGGCGATCGAGAAGACCGGCGAGACGCAGAAGATGCAACCGCCGCTGGCCTCGAAGAACGACCGGGAAGCGCTCATCCGCTTCGAGATCCGGGGCGACTCCGAGACCGCGTCCGACCGTGTACAGCCCGTGCTCGACGCCGTACGCCACGCGGACGGGGCCCGCGAAGGCGTCGAAGTCCATCAGTTCGGCGAGGCCAGCGCCGGGAAATGGCTCGGGGATCTGCTCTCCGAGGACTTCAAGAAGGCCGAGTTCACCGCCGTTCCGCTCGCGCTCGGCATTCTGCTCGTCGCCTTCGGGGCCGTCGTCGCGGCCCTGCTGCCGGTCGGTCTGGCGCTGACCGCGTGCATGGCGGCCTTCGGCCTGCTCTCGCTCGCCAGCCACCAACTGCATCTGTTCCAGACGACGTACTCCGTGATGTTCCTGATGGGCCTCGCCGTCGGCGTCGACTACTGCCTCTTCTATCTGCGCCGCGAACGCGACGAGCGGGCCGCCGGCCACGACGCCGACACCGCGCTGCGGATCGCCGCCGCGACCAGCGGGCGCGCCGTCCTCGTCTCCGGCTTCACGGTGATGCTGGCGATGGCCGGAATGTTTCTCTCCGGGCTGATGCTCTTCGAGGGATTCGCGCTCGCCACGATCCTCGTCGTCTTCATCGCGATGCTGGGCTCCGTGACCGTGCTGCCCGCGCTGCTGGCCTGGCTCGGCGACCGGATCGACGCGGGCCGGCTGCCCTTCCTCAACCGCCGCCGCGACCGTGCGCACAGGCGCGGAACGGCCGAGAGCGGCGCGGTCGCGGGCGCGGTGCTCAGGCCCGTACTGGCACGGCCGAAACTGTTCGCCGTCGCCGGAGCGGTCCTGATGCTGGCGCTGGCCGCCCCCGCGATGGGCATGAAGACGGAGCAGCTCGGATGGGAGAAGCAGTTCGGATCGGACGCGGCGCTCTCGGTCGCGCACAAGAAGATCACCGAGGCGTTCCCCGGCGGTCCGGAGCCCGCGCGGGTGGTCGTCCAGGCCGACGACATCACCGCGGAGCCCGTACGCGCCGCGCTGGCCCGGTTCGACCGGGTCACCGTCCACCAGGCGAAGAACATCGCCGAGATCGAGATCCCGCTCGCGGGGAACGGCACCGACGAACGCTCCAAGAAGGCGCTCGCCGAACTACGCGACACCACCGTGCCCGCCGCCTTCGACGGCACCGGAGCGCGCGCCCATGTCACCGGCGAACTGGCGGAGTCCGTCGACTTCAACGATCAGCTCAAGCGCGGCATCGTCCCGGTCTCCGTCTTCATCACCGCCGTGACGTTCCTGCTGATGCTGTTCTGCTTCCGGTCGTACGTCATCGCCGTGACGTCGATCCTGCTCAACCTGCTCTCGGTGGCCGCCGCGTACGGGGTCATGGTCGCCGTGTTCCAGCACGGCTGGGGCGCGTCCCTGATCGGTACCGAGGCGGTCGGCGCGGTCCAGAGCTGGATTCCGCTCTTCGTCCTGGTGGTCCTGTTCGGACTCTCCATGGACTACCACGTCTTCGTCGTCTCCCGGATCCGCGAGGCACACGACCAGGGGGCCGGGACCCGCGAGGCGATCAGCGAGGGCGTACGCCGAACGGCCGGCGCGGTGACGGGCGCGGCGACGATCATGGTGGCGGTGTTCGCGGTCTTCGGCACGCTGTCCATGCAGGACATGAAGCAGATGGGCGTCGGCCTGGCGGTCGCGGTCCTGCTGGACGCCACGATCGTACGGATGGTCCTGCTGCCCTCCGTCATGGCGCTGCTCGGCGACCGCAACTGGCACACCCCGAGGGCCCTGCGCCGCCTCCCCGAACTGGACCACTCGGCCCCGGCCCCTGCCGCGCCCGAGCACGCCACCCGGACGCCCTGACCTCACCGGAGGGGCCTGTCCCGGCACCACCGGCGCGACAGGCGTCTCCAACCCCGGCCACGGGTGAGGTCACCTCGCCCGCGGCCGGGGCGGACGCGTCTTGGGCCCGTCCGGTACGCGGGGGCGCACGCCTCCGGCCCCGGCACACGACGCCTTCGCCCGTCCCGCGGCCGAGAACGGGACCGGGTCCGGGCCCGGTACAGCCGTCCGCGCCTCGGTCTCCTGCGCCTCAGCCTCCCGCGCCCAGCACCTCCGCCTCGACCTCCGGCGCGAGCCCCACCCCCGGCCGGTTCCCCCGCGCCGGCGCCGTACCCCCGGCCGACCGGAGCCAGGACCAGGTGTCGGCCACGGTCTCCCGGATGGGACGGCACCGCAGACCCGAGGCGACGGCCCGGTCGACGTTCAGCGTGAACACCGCGTTGTAGAGGTCACGCGCCTCGGCCGGCGGAACCCAGATCGGCAGATCGTTCCACGGCTCGACGCCCGCCGCGAGAATCGTCGCCGCGGGCGTCCACCGCAGCTCGGCCGCCGACCCCGTGACGTCGAGACAGGCCGTCAGGATCTCCTCCATCGTCGTATGACCCGGCTCGCTCACCAGGTTGTACGGTCCGCTCAGCCCCGCCTCCGCCGCCGAGACCGTCCACTCGGCGAGGTCACGCGCGTCGACGTACTGCACCGGCGCGTCCCGAGGCTCGGGCGCGAGCACCGGACCACCGCGGGCGATCCGCTCCAGCCACCACGGCAGCCGCCCGACGTTCTCCCGGGGGCCGAGGATCAGACCGGCGCGCACCAGCAGCGACCGGTCCTCGCCGAACGCCTGGACCGCGGCCAGCTCACCACCCCGCTTGGCCTCCGCATACGGTGCCTCCGCCGCGTCCGGCGAACCCCCGGAGAGCGGAGCCGTCTCATCGGAACCGGCCGGGGGCGGCCACGCGTACACCGAGCAGCTCGACACATAGACATAGCGCCCCACCCGGTCCGCGAGCAGCCGCGCCGAGTCCCGTACGGCACGGGGCGCATCCGACCAGGTGTCCACCACCACGTCCCACTCGCCCTCGGCGAGCGCCGCGAGACCCCCTGGCGCGGTGCGGTCGCCGACCAGAGCCGTCACCCCCGGCGCGGCCTCGTTCCGCCCGCGGTTGAAGAGGGTCACATCCCAGCCCCGGGCGAGCGCCGATTCGGCGACCGCGCGACCGACGAACTCCGTACCACCCAGAATCAGCAGTCTCATGAACGCGACTCTGCCTCCTCGCGCCGGCCGGGGCCAGCGTCTCGGCCCTTCGCGAAAGCCCGGTCGGGGCTCCCGCGAAAACAATTCCTCCGCACTCTCCCCTCCGTCCGCCGCGTGATGGGAGCATGTGCGGACCATGACAGATGCCCGGTCGCCGATGCGCGTCCTGCGGGCCGCGCTCTTCGCGGCGGTCTGCCTCTCCTTGGCCGCCACAGGGCATTCGTTCACATCTGGGCACGACCTTCCGCTCGCGATACTCCTGCCCGCCTTCGCGGTGACCGCGTCCGTCGCATGGCTCGCCGGAGGCCGCCGTCGCGGAGCGCTCTCCATCGGCGCCGGTCTGCTGGCGGCGCAGGCCGCGCTGCACCTGCTCTTCGCCCGCGCCCAGTCGCCCGGCGTGGAGCCGGCCACCCACCACGCCGGGGCGTCGTCGCCGCCGCACATCGCGCCGAATGGGGTCTCGCCGGGGACCGCGGCCGGGACCGGGGCGGGCGCGTCGACGGGGTCCGGCTCGGCGGCCGGCCCCGACCCCGGCGTCGTCGACGGCCTCTACGCCCTCCTCGGGCCCGCACCGGTGAGCATGCTCGCCGCCCACCTCGTCGCCGCCGCCTTCTGCGCGCTCTGGCTGGCCCGCGGCGAGGCCGCGTTCTTCCGCCTGGCCCGCGCCGTCGGGGCCCTCGCCTTCCGCCCGCTGCGGCTGCTGTTCGCCGCCGTGCCCCCGCCGCCGGACCCACGGCCGCTCGCGCGGCCCCGGCCGGGCGCGGCGATCCGCTGCCGAGGCGTCGTCGTCATCGGCCACACCCTGGTGCGCCGTGGGCCGCCCGCGCTCCCGTCCACCCGCGCCACGGCCCCCGGAGCAGCCGTCTGACCTGGGGCCGGTTCCCCATGTCGACACCAACTCCCCAGGATCACCATGGCCATTGACACCCCTGCCCAAGGCAGGACCGAAACCGAGCAGGAGACCGCGACAGGCTCCGTCTGGAGCGCCCTGCGGCCCCTCGTCCTGCGCATGCACTTCTACGCGGGGCTGTTCATCGCCCCGCTGCTGCTGGCCGCCTCGGTCAGCGGACTGCTCTACGCCCTCTCCTTCCAGGCAGAGAAGATCGTCTACCGGCACGAACTCACGGTCCCGGCCGGTGAGCGCGCCCTTCCGCTCGCCGAACAGATCGAAGCCGCCCGCAAGGCCCGCCCGGACGGCACGGTCACCGCCGTCTGGCCGAGCCACGAAGAGGGCGCCACCACGCGGGTGCTGATGAAGGCCCCCGGCGTCGATGAGAACAAGTCCCTCGCCGTCTTCGTGAATCCGTACACCGCCGAGATACGCGGCGAGCTCAGCTCCTACGGCAGTTCGGGCGCGCTGCCGCTGCGCAGCTGGCTCGACGAGCTGCACCGGGATCTCCATCTGGGCGATCTCGGCCGTCACTACAGTGAAATGGCCGCGAGCTGGCTGTGGGTCGTCGCGCTCGGCGGTCTGCTGCTCTGGCTCGGCCGCAGGCGCGCCAACCGCCGCGCCCTGTTCGTCCCCGAGAAGGGGGCCAAGGGCCGCCGTAGGACGCTCTCCTGGCACGGCACCGTCGGTCTGTGGGCCGTGGTCGGTCTCGTACTGCTCTCCGCCACGGGTCTGACCTGGTCGCGTTACGCGGGCGAGAACATCGGCGCGGTCCAGGACCAGCTCGGCGGGGCGACGCCCAGCGTCTCGGCGGCCATCGGAGGCGGAACCGGCGCGGGCGGCGGCGATCACGACGGCCACGGCGGCTCGGCCCATGGCGCGCATCACGGCGCGGATGTCGGCGTCGACGCGGCTCTGGAGTCAGCCCGAGCCGCCGGGATCGGCGGCAAGATCACGATGACCCTGCCGAGCGAGGGCACCGGCTATGTGATCAAGGAGACGGACGCCACCTTCCCCGTCCATCTCGACTCGGTCGCCGTCGACCCCGCCGACGGCAGGGTCATCGACGAACTGCGTTTCGGCGACTACCCCGTACTGGCCCAGCTGACCCGCCTCGCCATCGACGCCCATATGGGCGTCTTCCTGGGCCTGGCCAATCAACTGGCCCTGGCCGCCGTCGCCTTCGCGCTGATCGTGCTGATCCTGTGGGGATACCGGATGTGGTGGCTGCGCAGGCCCACGAAGGGACGGAAACTCGGCGGCGGCCGTCCGATCCCGCGCGGAGCCTGGCGCAGGGTCCCTCTCGCCGTCCTGCTGCCGCTCGCGGCGGTCACCGCGCTCGTGGGCTGGTTCGTGCCGCTGCTGGGCATCAGCCTGCTGGCGTTCCTGGTGGTGGACATCGCCGTCGGCGCGGTGGCGAAGGCGAGGTCGCGCAGCTGACCTGCCGGGACGGCGCCCGGTCCCGCACCCCCGCGGGACCGGGCCGCCGGGCCCGGAGGCCACCGGTCATCGGCCACCGGTCACAGTTCAACTGCCGCGGGTCGTCGGCCACCGGCCGGGGATCACGGCGCGTACTTGTAGCCGACCCGTCGCACGGTCTGGATCGTGTGGCGGTGCTCGGCCCCCAGTTTGCGGCGCAGCCGGGCCACATGGACGTCGACGGTACGGCCGTCTCCGACATGGCCGTACCCCCAGACGGTGGTCACCAACTGATCGCGGGTGTGCACCCGGTGCGGACGCGCCACCAGATGAGCCAGCAGCTCGAACTCCAGATACGTCAGATCCAGCGCCCGGCCGTTCACCGAGGCGATCCGCTCCGGGGCGTCGATCCACACCGGCCCGGTCTCTCCCGGCCCTGTCCCACCCGGCCCTGTCCCACCGGGCCCTGTCTCACCCGGTCGGGCCTGACTCCTCGCCGGCCCGGTCCCGCTTCCGCGGGTCGTACCGCCGAAGGCCCCGGCCGGGGTGAGGCCGGCCGCGGCGGGCGCGGCCGTGGGGTGCTGATCGGCCGGTACGAGAACGAGATAGCCGAGCATCGGCGGCCGGCCGGGCAGGCTGGGCACATGGCGCTGAGGCACGGGCAGCCAGGTCGCACCGGGAGGCAGGAACTCCGGAACGTCCACCACGCCCACGGGGCCCCAACCGCCCCCCGGCGCGACCTCGTCGGGTTCGACGGCCCGCAGCCGGTGGCGTACGGGACGGGCGGGGCGATGGGCCGGGCCGGGGGAGCCGGGCCTCGCGGAGTGGGCGGCGGTGGAGGAAGCCGCGGAGACGGCGGCAGAGGCGGCGGCGGCAGCGGATACGGTTGCGGTCGCGGTCGCTGCGGAGACCGCGGAGACCGCTGAGAACGGGCGGGTGTTCGCCATGAGAGTTCAGCTCTCTTTCGCGCGGAATGTCGACGAGTCGATAGACGGACCTACGTCGTGCGCGCTGGCCGAAGACCGGATGAGCGGCTTTAGAGGGCCTGCGCGTTCACCGCGCGACAACACACCCGGTCGAAGTCGTGGTGCTGCCGGGAAGGCCAGAACGGCTCAAGGTCGCCGCGACCCGTCGCGTCTCTCAGAAAGCTGGCCATGGCCTCATTGAACCAGATGATCCCCGCCCCAACGAGGGCGTCTCTCACAGACCGAGACGCCGATCCCGTCACATCTGCCGCCCGCCCCGGCTCGCGCCTCCCGGCGCTCGCGCCCGTCCAGCCGCACCCGGGCGCACGGACGAGGGGGTGCCCGCCGTGCCGTGGCGGGCACCCCCTCGGACGCCTGGCCCCCGCACCTGGTGCCGGGGCGGGCGGTCAGACCTGTCCGGCCTTCTCCAGCGCGGTGCAGCAGGTGTCCACCATCAGACGGGTCACCACATACGGGTCGACATTGGCGTTCGGCCGCCGGTCCTCGATGTAGCCCTTGCCGTCCTTCTCCACCTGCCACGGGATACGGACCGAGGCGCCCCGGTCGGAGACGCCGTAGCTGTACTCGTTCCACGGGGCGGTCTCGTGCAGTCCGGTCAGCCGGTCGTCGATGCCCGCGCCGTAGTTCTTGACGTGGTCCAGCGGCTTGGAGCCCTCGCCCAGCGACTCGCAGGCGGTGGTGATCGCCGCGTAGCCGTCGGTGCCGCCCGCGTCGCCGCGCATGGCCTTCGTGGAGAAGTTGGTGTGCGCGCCCGCGCCGTTCCAGTCGCCCTTCACCGGCTTCGGGTCCAGCGTCGCCGCGACGCCGAAGTCCTCGGCGGTGCGGTAGAGCAGCCAGCGGGCGATCCACAGCTGGTCCGCGACCTCCACCGGCGCGAGCGGGCCGACCTGGAACTCCCACTGGCCGGGCATGACCTCGGCGTTGATGCCGGAGATGCCGAGGCCCGCCTTGAGGCAGTTCTCCAGGTGGGCCTCCACCACATCACGGCCGTGGATCTCGTCCACGCCGACACCGCAGTAGTAGCCCCCCTGCGGGGCCGGGAACCCGCCGACCGGGAAGCCGAGCGGACGGTCGCCGTCGAAGAAGGTGTACTCCTGCTCGATGCCGAAGACCGGCTCCTGCGCGGCGAACCGCTCGAAGACCTCGACCAGCTGCGCACGGGTGTTGGACGAGTGGGGGTTCATGTCCGTGTCCAGGACCTCGCACAGCACCAGGATGTGGTCGCCGCCGCGGATGGGGTCCGGGCAGGTGTAGACCGGCTTGAGCACACAGTCGGACGCGTGACCCTTGGCCTGGTTCGTGCTGGACCCGTCGAAGCCCCAGACGGGAGGCTCGGCGCCCTGTTCGAGGATCTTCGTCTTCGAACGGAGCTTGGCGGTCGGCTCGGTGCCGTCGATCCAGATGTACTCAGCCTTGAAGGTCACGGGGCCTCATCCTTTGCGGGTGCAGCGGTATGCCACGCAGTTTCGCAACACGCGATTTCCCGGCCGTTGCCCTGATGTGAACCCCGTGTTACGCGCGTCTCCCGGATGCCACACGCACCGGGTCGACTCTCGTGAGGCCCATCTTTCCCTTCCGGAACGCTTGCGGGCGGTTCCGGTTCCGGTTCCGGACGCTTTTTCAGTTCGCGGCCGGTGCGGGTTTTCCGAATGACGTACGACCGAGGGGCCGGAGAACAGAGGATGTTCCGGCAGCCTCACACCCCTGCCGGAAACCACTCCGACCTGCCGTTCAGCCCTTGAGCCGGTGTTCCACCCCGTGTTTGAGCAGCGATTCGAAGCCCGCGTCCCGAATTCTCCGTACGAGATCGGATGTGCTGGTTCCGAGGGATTCGGCCGTACGCTCCAGGTGCCAGTCGCCGTCGTGCAGTGAATTCAGCAGATGGCCGCGGCGGATCTGCGCCTCGGAGAGCCGGAAAGTCTTGAGATAGGCCACCCTGCCCTTGGAATCGGTGATCAGCTCGCCGATGTGCTGCTCACGCCCCCGGTGGAAGGGCGGCAGAAAGCGTGAGAGCGTGAACGACCCCATGGAGTAGACCCGTTCGAACATATACGACTCGTCGAGAAGACCGGCCGCCAGCACCGAATCGTGGTTCCGCGTCCACTCCCGCTCCTGCTCCCGTGCCAGGGCCCGCAGATCCGCGAGCGTGCGCACATGGCGGTCGTCGCGGACGATCGCCTCGAAGGCGCCCACCGGGCGGCCGAAAAGGGCGTGCTGGTGGACCAGTTCCCCGTACAGATCCTCGATCAGGGACCGGTGCAGGGCGCGGTAGTCGGCGGGATGCGGGACGGCGAAGGCCGAGGCGAGCGAGTCCGCCGCGTACACCAGCACACCGCACTGGTCCGGATGGATCTCGAACACCCGTAGCGCGTCCGCGAGTCCGTGCAGCCGCCGGCCGGCGTACGCCGCCTCCGCGCGCGGCGACAGACCCTGGCGTACCGCACGCTGGGACCACTCGTCCCAGACGATGGACGGCCCGCCGAAATGCAGGGCCAGATACCCCTCCAGCGCGAGATGCAGCGGGAGGAAGCGCAGCCGGGTACCGGCGCGCCCGCCGTCCCGGCCGCCGCGCTCACCGCGCCCGGCGGAGCGCCGCCGCTTGGCGAGCCGGTGGTGACGGCGGACGGGGACACGGTCGGGGCTCGCGTCACCCAACTGCGTTCCGTACGCGGCACCGGCGCCGCCGTCGCCGGACCAGTCCGCCACGAAGCCGTGGGGAATGTAGGAGACATAGCGTCGGCCCGCCCCCATGTCGACGGAGGAGTGACCGTCTTCGGCGGTGTCGCACAGGCCGTCGCACGCGTCGTCCCCCGCCCCGCTTCCCGTGCCGTAGACCTCATGGCGCAGCCGCAGCCCGTCCACCGGCGCCGCGCGCACCAGCGGCACCAGCCGGATGCCGCCCCACACCTGGGAGGGCGCGGCCGCCAGCCCGGTCATGTCAAGCCTGCTCATCGTGCTCCTCCCGTCGGTGGACGTTCTTTTCGTGGCCGCTCAGGAAGCGCTCGGTACGGCGGTCCAGATACGCCTGGAGGTCGGCGAGCCCGGTACGCCCCTCGGCGAACTGCGCGATCTCCACGAGAGCCGCCAGATCCTCCGCGTCGCGGATTCCGGCCGTGGGCACGCTCGGCGCGAGCCGCCGCACGTCAAAACCGTCCGCGTCGTACACGGGGTTCACATGGACGACGCTCGTCCGCCGCTCCGGATCGAGCCGCGTCCGCCACACCCGCAGCACCTCACCGGCGAGCCCCGGCGGCGCGTTGTCCCAGCCGTCCGAGACGATCACCAGCCGCTCGGGGGAGTCCTCCAGCGCGTCGAGTATCCGCGTGCCGAGCGGGCTCGGCCCCCAGGGGCGTACCAGCAGCGGATCCCGGCCCCCCGACGTCCAGTGCGCCCGGTACGAACCGGCCAGCGCCTCCAGCAGATAGTGCGAACCCAGCGCCACGGCCAGCGGACGGCGGCGCTTCACACCGGATCCGTACGACGAGTAACTGTCGTCCAGCACCGCGGAGACCCGCCCCCAGGTCCCCGCGTACGGCCCGGCCGCCCGGCGCGCGGCGGTCCGCAACGCTCCCCGCAACTCGGCGCCGCGGCCCATGCGCTCCTCGCGGGGGAGCGAGAGAACGTACAGGGCGAGCCGGGTCAGCGGCATCCCGCCGAGATCGGCCGCCGTGCCGGCACTGCTCCGCGTGCGCAACCGCTCCAGCCGGGTCATGCGCGGCGCGATCCGCTCCAGGAACACCTCGCGCGGGACGCCGTGCCGGGCGGCGAATCCCTCGGCGACGGTGAAAGGCAGCTCGTAGACCGCCTCCTGCGAGTAGTGGGCGCGGCGGTGGGCGTCCAGGAAGGCGTGCTCGTAGCGGACCCGCTTGCCGGGCCGGAAGAGGAAATCACCCAGTTCGTCCCCGACCGGGAGATGGGCGTGCCGGGCCGTCGTCTTCAGCCCGCGACGGTACTTCACCGCGTCATGGCCGGGATCGGGCCGGGCCGCCAGCCAGTCGCGCTGGATCGCACGGGTGCGGCGATTGTTGACCCTGGCGTCGCTCAGCGCCCGGAACAGCCGGTAGACCCGCTGCGGCGGCAGCGCCGCCAGCCGGGCGGCGATCAGCCGCCCCTCCGCGCGCTTCTCCTCCTCCCCGCTCGCCTCGCCCGCGCCGCGCAGCAGCCGTTCGATGACGGCCGCCGCGTTGTGGTCGTTGATGTCGAGGGAGAGCGTGGCCGCGTACAGGGGCCGGTAGTTGACGTACACGTACTCGTGGAGAAAGGACAGCGACAGTTGCTGCCCTCGCGCGTCGGAGTGGAACTCCCGCTGCCCGGTCGCCGTGATGGCGGCGTTCACGAACAGGAGCACGTCCTCCGCGGCGATCAGATCGGCGTGGGTGTCCTCCGGCATGGTTCCCCCGTGGGCGCGGCTATGGGAGACCGGCCGGGGAATGGGGGTGCGATCAGCGAAATCACTGCATCAGAAGCAAGTCTCGGAAGTCGCACCGGAGTCCCGCGGCCGGTCACCGGCAAACGTAACACCCGGTGCGACGTGCGCCGCGGGATTTTCCGGGCCTGTGGACCTTCGCGCGTGGGGGTGAAGCCATCAGCCGACGCGCTCGATTCGCGCCTTGCGGATGAGGAACTTGCCGGGCTCGCGCACCTGCTCGAAAGCGGCGTTGTTGAGCAGGGCGCAGCTCCCGGAGACCGCGGTCACCTTCACGGTCGTCGACTTGTCGTTGTCGAGGTTGGTCACCTTCAGCGTGGTGCCGATCGGGAACTGGTTGCTGGAGGCGGCGGGAGCGCCCGCCTCACCGGACAGCGTCACGGTCGAACCGGCGCAGACGACCTGACCGGTGGCCCCGCCGCCACCCTGGCCGCCGCTGTTTCCTCCTGTGCCGCTGTTCCCGCCTTGGCCGCCGCCGTTTCCGCCTTGGGCGCCGTTTCCGCCGCCCTGGGCCGGGGGAGCGGTGGACGGCTGCTGCTGGGCAGGGGGCTGCGCCGCCTGGCCTCCTCCGCCCCCGACCGGACAGCCGGACGCGGCCTGCTTCCGCTTGATCTCCTCGATGACGGCCTGACGATTGGCTATCCGGGCCTCCGACTGCGCGTCGGGATTGGCACGCTGGCCCGCGATGAACCGCTCGTTGTTCCGGAGGGCCGTGTTCAGCCCGTCGCAGGCCACCGACGCCTGACCGGTGCCGGTCATCGCGAACGCCGTGCCACCGGCGGCCAGGGCCGCGCCGAGGAGCAGGGCGATCTTCTTCTTGCCGCCGAGGGTTTTCTTACGCGACACGTAGGGCTCCTGTTCGGTTCGATTCCGTGGTCGGGTCGACTCCGTGTGCCGTTACGTACGAGTAGCTCAGGGGTTCTTCTCAGGTTCCCCACCCGCCTCTTCCTTAACTTTTCTTAAGGCCGGGCGACCGCTGAAAGGGCTGTCGCGAGGCTCCGCCGGTGATGCGGGGCCGTGCCTGTACGGGGTTCTCGGCCTGGTCCGTCCGGGCGGGCGGACGTCAGGCGCGGCCCAGAGCGTCCCGTACCGCCTCCTCCGTACGCCCCACGACAGCCGTCCCGTCGTCCGCGGTGATGATGGGACGCTGGATCAGTTCGGGATGACCGGCCAGCGCCTCGATCCACCGCTTCCGCGCACTCTCGTCCCGGGGCCAGTGCTCCAGTCCGAGTTCCTCCGCGGCGGCTTCCCCCATCCGGGTGATGTCCCAGGGTTCCAGCCCCAGCCGCGTGAGTACGTCGCCGATCTCGTCCGTACTCGGTACGTCCTCCAGATAGCGGCGCACGGTGTACGAGGTGCCCTCCGCGTCGAGCAGTTCGAGGGCGCCGCGGCACTTGGAACACGCGGGATTGATCCAGATCTCCATACCGTCAACGTACCGCCCGGACGGATACGCTCCGGGCCCGCCTCGGCCACCGCCGGGAGCTGTCGCCGAAGGGACCGCCGCGGCCGCCGCCGGAGCTTTCGGGGAACTCGCGCCGGTGTTTCTCCCCTGCCCCCGTCCCGCCCTCGCTCCGCCCCCGCCGCGCTCCTTCCGTGCTCCTCGTGAGCCCCTTCAAATGCCGTCTGGCCAGCGGCGATTGTCAGTGCCGGGAAGTAGACTGGACAGTAGTTCGGGATGGTCCCGTCACTGCGCCTGGAGGTTGCCGATGGCCGTATCCAGACTCATGAGGAACCCCGCCAAGCCTGGGCACGCGGCCCAGTACACACCGCTGAAGAAGAAGCCGCTGCCGGCCGGACAGCCGCGCGAGTGGTATGTGACGCACAACCGCCGGTTGAAGGCGATGCGCCTGGCGATCGCCCTGCTCGACTCGGGTGTCTACCACCCGGCGACCGCGGACAACGTGAGGATACGGACGACGGCGGACCAGATCGGGGTGCACCCGCCGTCGGACACGACGTGCCGGATGGTCAGGGCCCTCATCCGGTACGGCCGCTGACCAGTACGGCCGCCGATGTGAGACCGATGGCCCGTCACCCGCTGCGGGTGGCGGGTCATCGCCAATCCGGGCCCGGCCGGGGTCGGTTGGGCGGGCGCGGGGGCATGCTGGAACCACAGGGTCCGAGCACCTTGGGGGGACCGCCATGTGGCACCTGTACCGCACCTTTCGCAGACTCCGACCGCTTCCTGCCCACCGCACTCACCGTGCCCGCGGGGAACATCGCGCCCACGGGGAACACCGCGCCGACCGGGCGCACCGCGCTCACCTCACCGCCGCCCGCGTCGGCTGTGACGCCTCACTCCGGGCCCTGCCCGGCGCTTCGGCCGACGGGGCGCTCCGCGCCGCTCCCGGCACCGAGCCGCGCCCTGTCGCCCGTGCCGCCCTCGGCTCCGCTCTCCGCTTCGCCCGCCGCCCGCGCGGCCTGCGCCGCACGGCACGCCGCCTCCTGGCCTTCTCGACGGCCGGCCTGCTGAGCGCGGCCGTCGTGCTCACCCTCGCCCCGCCCGCCGCCGCCGAACCGGCCACGCCGGTCGCGTACGACACGGGCGCGACCGCGACCCGTTACGCGGGTCTCGCCTTCGACACCTGTACGGCCCCGCCCCTGGCCGCGATGCAAGCGTGGACGGCCTCCCCGTACCGTGCCGTCGGCGTCTACTTCGGAGGGGTCAACCGCACCTGCGCCCAGCCGCAGCTCACCCCGTCGTGGGTGACGTCCGTCGCCGCGCTGAAATGGCGGCTGCTGCCCATATACAAGGGTCTGCAACCACCGTGCGGCGCACGGCCCACCGACGCGAAGATCAGCCTCACCCCGGCGACCGCCAGGTCCCAGGGCGTCGCGGCGGCCACCGACGCCATAGCCAAGGCCAGGGCTCTCGGCTTGCAGCCCGGCAGCGCGTTTTACAACGACATCGAGCACTACTCCCAGACGGACACGGCCTGCCGCACCGCCGTGCTGTCGTACATCTCCTCCTGGACGAAGGAGCTGCACCGGCTCGGCTATGTCTCGGGCGTATACATGAATCTCAACCTCG
The DNA here is from genome assembly GCF_053600955.1 of Streptomyces sp. NPDC004838. Lineage (NCBI taxonomy): Bacteria > Bacillati > Actinomycetota > Actinomycetes > Kitasatosporales > Streptomycetaceae > Streptomyces > Streptomyces sp. NPDC004838. Next base: position 382,386 of record NZ_JBSGAW010000002.1, read on the forward strand.
GGGCCAAACAGCTCTCCGACGCCTACACCTCCACCGCCTACGCCCGCCCCGACGCGCTCTGGACAGCCCGCTTCGACGGAGTCGACTCGCTGCGCGGCTGGACCGCTGTCCCTGACTCCCGGTGGGCGGTCCACCAGCGGGCCAAGCAGTTCCGGGGCACGCACGACGAGACCTACGGCGGCGTGACGATCAGCATCGACACCAACCGCCTCGACACACCGGTCGCGACGCTCGCGTACCCCTACTCGGTGACGAGCACGACCCCGCTCAACGCCCGCACCGGTCCTTCGACGAACTACACCACCGCGAAGACCCACGCACCTGGGGCCGCCCTCAGGGTGGTCTGCCAGACACCGGGCTCCAGCGTCGGCGGCACCGCTGTATGGGACAAGCTCTCCGACGGCACCTATGTCAGCGACCGCTATGTGAGCACCCCGTCGAAAACGACCTACAGCGCTCCGCTCCCACGCTGCACCTACCCGTACCAGACCACCGCGACCCTCACGGAACGCAGTGGCCCCGGCGCCTCGTACGCCGGGAGGGGCACCTCGCCCAACGGCGCTCTGGCGTGGGTGTACTGCCAGCGGGCGGGCTCAAGGGTCGGCACCACGACGGTCTGGAGCCGGCTCGACAACGGCCGCTATGTCTCCGACTACTACGTGTCCAACCCGAGCAACACGACCTACAGCAGGCCGGTCCCACGCTGCTGACACCACACCCGAAACCGCGCCCGGCACCTTGCCCGCCCGCCCGGACGGGTCCGGTGGAACCGCAGGCCCGGTGAAGTGGGCGAGGGGCGGTGGCAGGGGGTCAGTGGGCGATCCCGTCGATCAGCTCGCGTGCCCCCTGCCGCAGCAGAGCCACGGCCACCGAAGTCCCCAGGGTCGCCGGGTCGAGGGGCCCCGCCCACTCGTGCGCGTTCAGGACCGTCTTGCCGTCCGGCGTGAACACCTTGGCGCGCAGCGACAGATCCCCGCCGCGCTCGGCCCGCGCGTACCCGGCGATCGGCGAATTGCAGTGCCCCTGCAGCACATGGAGGAACATCCGCTCGGCCGTCGCCTCCCGATACGCGGCCGGGTCGCCCAGCCCGCTGACGAGATCGATGATCGCGGTGTCGTCCTGGCGGCACTGCAGCGCGAGGATCCCCGCGCCGATCGGCGGACACATCGCCTCGACCGAGAGAATGTCGCTGATCACATCCGTACGCCCGATCCGCTCCAGCCCGGAGACGGCGAGCATCAGCGCATCCGCCTCCCCGGCGGCCAGCTTCTCCAGCCTCCGGTTCGCGTTCCCGCGCATCGGGACACACTCCAGATGCGGGTGTGACGCGGCCAGCTGAGCGATCCTGCGGACCGAGGACGTTCCGATGCGCGTGCCCGCCGGCAGCGCGTCCAGCGTCAGCCCCTCAGGGTGGATCAGCGCGTCCCGGATGTCGTCCCGCTCCAGGAACGCGGCGAACGTCGTCCCGGCGGGCAGTGGCCGGTCGGCGGGCACGTCCTTCACACAGTGCACCGCCAGATCAGCCTCCCCCGCCACCAGCGCCGCGTCCACCTCCTTGGTGAACGCGCCCTTCCCGCCCAGCTTGGCGAGATCCCCCATCCACCGGTCCCCGGACGTCGTGACCGGCACGACCTCGGTCCTGATCTCCGGGTGAAGCACACTCAGCTCGGTACGGACACGCTCCACTTGGGCGAGAGCCATGGGTGAGGAGCGGGTGACGATACGGATCAGCTCAGGCGCAGACATGCGGAACACCATAGGGCGTCCGGCCCCATGGTCATTTCACCCACGCGAACGACCGTCGGTCCGACATCCGGTCGACGCGCCCTCCACAGGCGTGCGTGCGCCCACGTCGTCGCAGGTCGATGCCCCGGCCCCGGAAACCGACCCCGCCCTTCCGGACCGAAGTCCTCCGTGATCCTGATCGGCAGCACCAACGCCGCCGGGGCAGGCGTCAAGGCCCTGCCCCAGCGAAAGGAAGACGACGAGCAGGAGTGACAGAGAGGGGCCCTGGGGAAGCCCAACTACCCTAGGGCCCCGCTCACCACAGTGCATCACCCCAGGCCACCCACGGGCTACCGGGAACGAGACACCGCATGAACTCCCTGGCCGAATGACGGCAGATACGGTCAGGCGTCGCCGGTGTCGGCCGGTGTCGCCTCACCGAGCATGGCGAGGGTCAGCACGTCGCCGGCGACGCCCCAGCCGCCGTCGGCGACCTCTTCGACCAGAACCATGGTGTTGTTGCGGGCGCGCTCGCCGTAGATCTCGACGTACAGATCGGTGGTGCGGGTGACGATCTCCTCCTTCTGCTCCGGGGTGAGGGTCTTCTCGGGGACCTTGAAGTTCGCGAAAGGCATGGCCGGTCGTTCCTTCTCTCGGTTGGGGTGATGCAAGGGGGTCACAGGGAGCTGCCCGGGGTGAGCAGGCTGTCCAGTCCGATGCGTCGGAAGAAGTCGGCGCGGACGCGGTCGGCGACCGCGGAGACGACTTCGCTGCCGTCTCGGCTGGGGTCTATGTGGGTGCGCAGTGGCCGGGTGCCGTGTGGCATCGCGACCAGGCGCGCGACGGCTTCGGCGACCTCGGCCCCATCGGCGTCCGGAGGGATGAGCGCGGCCAGGCGCTTGCCCAGATCGTCCATCAGGGGTGGGTGACGCCGGTTGTAGGCTTCCGCACGGTCGACGTCGGTGGGGGGCATCCGCGTTGGCGAAGTGGTTGGTGCCTGCGGTGAACGCCCCGGGCACCACGATCGCGGTGTCGATGCCGAACGGGAGCACCTCGGCGCCGTAGCGCGCCAGGTCCGCCACCGCGGTCGCGTTGCGGGTCGCGGTCCGGCGGATGCCCGCGTACACGGTGTGACCGGTGCGGGCCAGAGCACGTACGGACAGCGCGCCGATACCGCTGGAGGCCCCGGTGACCAGGATGACCTTCCCGGTGTCGTCATTCCTCATGACAGGGTCCTTCGTCGATCCATGGGGTGATTGCGGGCGGCTCAGACGATGCCGCCGTTGGCGCGGATGACCTGTCCGTTGATCCAGTGGCCTGCCGGGGAGGCCAGGAACGCGACGACCTCGGCGATGTCGGCCGGGGTGCCGAGTCGCTCCAGCGGGGACAGGGCGGCCAGGCGGGCGATGGTCTCCTCGTCTTTGCCGTCCAGGAACAGGTCGGTGGCCGTGGGACCGGGCGCGACGGCGTTGGCGGTGACGTCCCGGCCGCGCAGCTCGCGGGCCAGGACCAGCGTCAGCGCCTCGACCGCACCCTTGCTGGCGGAGTACGCGCCGTAGTCCGGGAAGGCCAGCCCGACCACGGACGTGGAGAACGTCACGATCGCACCGCCGGAGCGCACCCGGCGGGCGGCCTGCTGGACGACGACGAACGTGCCGCGGATGTTGGTGCGGTGCAGGTCGTCCAGGACGGCAAGGTCCAGGTCGGCGATCGGCGCCATGCGTGCCCGCCCGGCCGCGTGCACGACGACGTCGACACCGCCGAACTCTGCTTCGGCCGCGTCGAACAGGGCCGCGACGGCGTGTTCGTCGGCGACGTCGGCGCGCACGGCGATGGCCCGGACGCCGCAGGCGGCGGCCTCTTTCACGGCGGCCTCGGCTTCGGCCCGGTGGCCGACGTAGCCGACCACGACGGCGTACCCGTCGGCGGCCAGTCGGCCGACGGTCCGGCGGCCGATGCCGCGCGAGCCGCCGGTGACGATCGCGACACGGGGTGAGGCGGCGGGCCGGGCCTGGGCAGTGGTCCCGTCGGGGGGAAGTGGGTTGGGCATCGCTGACTCCTGTGGTGGATGCGGATCGGGTCGCGGTCTTGCCGTCGCCCTGCTGCTTCCTCCACCATCGGCCGGTCCCTCACCCCCAGCCAGGGCTGCGTCCACCCAGGGGATGCCGCCCCCTGGATACGGCCCGGCACGCGAGCGACCATGAAGGGGTGAACCTTCCGGAACTCGGCGCCTTCCTCAGGACACGCCGCGACCGCATCCGCCCCGCCGAGGTCGGTCTCCCTCATGGCCCGCGCCGGCGTGTCCCCGGGCTGCGCCGCGAGGAAGTCGCCCAGCTGGCAGGGCTGTCGGCCGACTACTACACCGAGTTGGAACGCGGCGGCAGCAAGCACGGCGTACAGCCCTCGGCCCAGACCCTGGCCGCCCTCGCCAGGGCCCTGCGCCTGAACGGCGATGAGCGCGACCACCTGTTCCACCTGGCCGAACGGCCGGTCCCCCCGTCGGCACACGGACCGTCGGCACATGTGCAGCCCGCGCTTCTCGGACTGTTGGACCGGCTGTCCCACACCCCCGCGCGTGTCATCACCGACCTCCACGAAACCCTGGTGGAAAACGACCTGGCCCTGACCCTGCTCGGCAAGTCCCCGGCACACCGCGGCCCGACGGCAAGCTTCGTCTACCGCTGGTTCACCGACCCGCAGACGCGCGAGATCTTCCCGCCCGAGGATCACTCACACCACTCCCGGGTGTTCGTGGCCGACCTCCAGGCAGCGGCCGCCCGGCGCGGCCGGGACCCGGAGGTCACGAGGATGGTCGCCGTGCTGCGCCGCCGTAGCCAGGAGTTCGCAGCCCTCTGGGACACTCATGACGTCGCGGTACGCCGCATGGACCACAAGAAGATCGTCCACCCCACGCTCGGCGTCATCGAACTCGACTGCTACAACCTGCTCAGCGAGGACGGACGGCAACGCCTGCTGTGGTTCACCGCGCCGCCCGGAAGCCCGGGAGCCGAGCAGCTGGAACTGCTGTCCGTCATAGGAACCCAGGACCTGAGCGTCACCGAGGGCATGGCACCGAAGGGGTTGTCTGCGGCGGAATCCGGAATGACCGTTCGTTCGACGTCCTGAATGACGCCAAGACCTGGTTCGCGACAGCCCAGACCGACGTACGGTGCCAGGAGTTCGTCGACCCGCGTGACGGCGACCTGTCGGTCAAGGACTACATCGGCGTGCACTGGTGGCCGGCTCAGAGCGGCGACCCGTCCACGATCGAGCGCATCGAGCAGCGGGTGCGGCGCCACATCGTTCCGCACCTCGGAGCGCTCCGGCGGCCTGGAACAGCACGCGAACGGACAGCGCGCCTGGGAACCCTCCCGCGAGCACGGCTTCCACGAACTGCGCCACTTCTACGCCTCGGAGCGGTTGGAGGCTGGTGAGTCGGTCGTCTCGCTCACCCAGCGGCTGGGGCACGCCGACCCCGGGTTTATGCTGAGAAAGTACGCGCACTTCCTGCCCCGTGCAGATACCCGCGGCACCGCTGCCGTCGACGCCCTGTTCGGCGACCGGGAAAGGGGCCAGGGAACGCTCCCGGGCTCCGAAGTCCCGCAAAGACGCCGCCGCGTCCCTCGTCTGGCCCGCGTTTCAGCAGGTCAGACGGGGGATGCGACGGCGTCCGTCTGTCAGATGTCGAAGAACTGATGTGGCGGGTCTGCTACCTCGGGCGTTAGATCAGACACCCCTCCTGACCTGAGAGGGAGCGGTCGTCGTTGGTCGTTGTTGGTCACCGTTGGCCGCCCTCTGACGGCCCGAGGACGGCCCGGCCCGGTCTCCCTAGGTCTGGCCTGACCCTGCCGGACACTCGATAAGAGCGCCCGACCGCCGATGCGGAAGGTCGACATGGCAGCGGTGCGGAGGATACGAGATTCGAACTCGTGAGGGGTTGCCCCCAACACGCTTTCCAACTGTCCGCACGGCCGTGCGGGGGCGTCCGTAAGGGTTCACGCGGCAGGTCAGACAGGGCGCGCGTACGGCGGTGAACCATGGCGTCCGTCAGCGCACTGGACAAAGACCAGGACAACGAGCGGCTCAGAGTCGAGGTCTCAACTCATACAAGATGGGGACTGCTCATGTTTCAAGCTGTGGTTGAGCCGGGTCGTCGCTCGGGTGCCGGGGCGCTACGACCTGTGGTGCCGTCTCAGGAGTCACGGGTGTCCATCCACCTGCGGTGGATTCGACCAGTTCCAGGAAGTCCTTGTGTGCTCGCTTGGTGGAATCAAGCACCTCGTGCCATGTTTTTCGAGTCACGTTGGGGTCGTTCTCAAGCGATGAGATCGACACCTCATCGAGGCGGTCAATGCTATCGACCACGAAGGTGAGCCTACGGTAGGGAAACTGGCGTCCCAGCTCGGGATTTTCGTCGAGGAACTTCCGCAATGAATGGAGGTATCGCATTGCGTTCAGGAATTCCGCGTCGGTCAGCTTATAGCCGAGCCTCTTGATTTCTACGATCCAGAGAACCCCTGAGTCGTGAAGCAGTACGAAATCAGGCTCTTTCGCCTTCCGCTCGATCGCTGTGGTGTTAATTTCGGTGTTGTACTTCTTGGCGTACCAAGATTCGAAACTCGCCCTGACTCGTTTCAGGGACTCGTTCATGCCCAGCGGCGTCCACTCGGGAGCCAGGAGCCATGGTGCCTGCTCGATTAGCTCTTGGAGCGGCCTCTCCAGAGTTCTTCCATCAGAAATCAGCGCCTCCAGCTTGGCCACAACCTCCAGCCGTTCGGCTGCTACCTGACCCAGAGAATACATTTCCGCAATGTGTGCCTTCTGGAAGAGGTCCATAACGGCATCCACGGTGGTTTCGGTCGTGTCGGCCACTTCCCGCAGTGCCTGGAGAAGGCTCCGATGCGGGCCGAGGGACATTGCTAGATTGCTTATACGCTCCACATGTTCAGGATTTCGGAGTGAATCATTGTCCGTATCTCGAACAAGGAGAGCAGCAGCTTCTTTAACGGAATCCCTGTAAACCGGGTCTGCAGGCGCTGCCTCGATCAGTCTTTGTTCCAGACTTGACGTCTCCATGAAGAAGCGTGTCTTTGCGCGCCGAATATGTTCTTCACTGCGCTTCGCAAGCTCCTTCATCAGCGCCTGACCCCACTGGCTCAGAGCTTCTCCTAGGTCCGAAGACCAGATGATGTCTTGCCTATCAGATCGGACTAGATCCTCGTCTTCATCCAGCCATTCGGCGTGGAGCTCACCCACAATGGAGCTTCGCAGTTTGAACTCTCCAGTGAAACCCGTGGCAATGCCAAAATCCATCGTTTGTGCCACGAATTTCCCGCGTGCGTAGATTCGTACGCCAGCCATGTTGGAGTCCTTGTAGGACTTCTCGCTGTAGGCGACGTATCCGGTTACCGGGAGGAAAGATGATTCGAAGGGAACTGGTCTATCGGCGAGCTCAATCCTAGTTCCCTCCAGTAGATCGATCTTGAGTTGCCCGAGCGTGAACTGATCGGTCACGGATGAAGAATTTTTGACACATACTCGCCAGTCGGCGCGTTCAAGGCCAAATCGTGCAGCGAGTTGCCTATTCAGCTCTTCCTTGCTGGGAACGCGCTTCCGCGAGAAGTTCCTCAACTTGATCGTGGTTCCATGGTCCTTAGACCATGTGCCATCCAGCTCACCAATCTCGGGATGATAGTTCTTTTCCGTGTCTGCCAGCATATCGGCAAGGTTGAGGATTAAATGCGAGGTGCGGTATCCGTTCTCGGTCTTTTCGCCACCAGCGGAGACAACCTCCACAGTCTTGCAGATACCGAATGGGGCAAGTTTTCCGATTCCCTTTCTGCCCATCACGGGACGGTTCTTGCCTCGGGACTTATCGCTACCCGTTCGGGTGCGCCTGTCGGCACCGACGGTCAGGTAGTGTCGATTAATCTCGGAGGGGGTCATCCCGTGGCCATTGTCAGAAATTGCGATTTCGTATTGCGCGGAGAGGTTGGGTGCCTTGGGGTCGAAGAGGAAAGCTCCCCAAGGCACTGTGACAGTGACGTCTTCTGCATCCGCGTCGTACGAGTTGGCAATGAGTTCAGCCAAGACGGCCGAAACGCGGTCGTAGAGTTTGATGCCGAGCTTGTCGATCGTGAGCCGGCTGATGCGCATTGTGTAGACGTGCGCAGACTCGCTGCTGGGTGAGTCTGCTGCTGACTGCTCAGGCCCGGCCGGGCCGGGCATGGGAAGCTGTTCCGGCTGGTTCGACGGGTCCAACATCAAGTCCCCCTGGTCCGGCGACAGTGAATCAGACATTCTGCATGATGAGTCGTCAGCTTGGCTAGGGGGCACGCGGGTTGCAGGGAGCGTGCACCATGGCCATGATGCGCTACGTTGAGCTAACATCCAGCCGTGACGAAGCCAACTGCCATCGACCTCTTCGCAGGAGCCGGCGGAGCCACCCAGGGCCTCGTGGGGGCTGGCTTCTCTGTCCTGGGCGCGGTCGAGAACGACTCTGATGCGGCTGCTACACATGCCAAGAACCATCCAGGTTCACACTTGTGGGAAGTGGATATCCGCTCGCTACAAGCTTCCACGATGCGTAGGCAGTTGGGGTTGGCCCCCGGTGAATTGACACTGCTTAAGACGTGTCCCCCTTGTCAAGGATTTTCGTCGCTTGCATCTGGCAAGGGGCTGACTGACCACGAGCGTAACGATCTCGTTTTGCATACAGTTAGATTCGTGCGCGCGTTGATGCCGCAGGCCGTTCTATTGGAAAATGTTCCTGGGCTAGGAAAAGACGCGCGCCTCCAAAGTGTGCGGGATTCGCTTGATTCTCTTGGCTACGTCTCAATGGTTTACCGGTTCGAGGCGTCCGATTTTGCTGTGCCGCAACGTAGGCGTCGTCTAATCATGCTCGCTGTCAGAGGGAAGAGGCGGAGCCTCCCTCAAGATATTGCCAAGGTAATTCCCGACCTGCGCGGTTCTGTGTCGGTCAGGGCCGCATTCTCCGAACTGGAAGCGGCTAACAGGGCAGATGACCCGCTAGATCGCTATCGGAAAAGTTCTGATAAGGTTAGGCGTCGCATTGAGTCGATCCCTGTTGGCGGGGGGCGCCTAGACCTGCCAGAGGAACATCAGCTCGATTGCCACAAGAAGGTTGGCGCGAAGCATGCCACCGCTTCGTATGGGCGCATAAAGTGGGATTCACCTGCGTCAACGATGACCACCCGCTGCACTACTCCCGCTTGCGGTACGTTCGTTCATCCGGAACAGCATCGCGGCATCACGCTGAGGGAAGCTGCTACGTTGCAGACCTTTCCGACGGACTATGATTTTCAAGGCGACTACGGGTCGATTGAGCGACAGATCGGAAATGCCGTGCCTGTCCGGATGGCAACCGTCCTCGGAATGGCTGTTTGGCGGACGCTGAATGTCTAATCTGAGCTATTTGCCTGCAGAGATAGCCGGCAGGTAGGTGAAACCAAGACAGACGCGGCCTCACCTAGAGGTCGCGTCCGTCTTCCGTGTGCGCGGTTTCAGGAAGAGAGGAATCCCGGCTTCTCCCTGCCCAGGTCTTGCAGGTGGTTCAGGTAAGCCTGTGCAGCCGTTTCGGTGCTGTAGCGCGGCCTCATGACGGCCGCGAGTTCTCGATTGGTCATGATCAGGGACGGGACAGACTGACGCTCGCCCTGTAGGGCGCGTGGGTGCGCGTACTGCGGCGAACGATTGCGGACGTCAGCGCACTGGACAAAAACCAGGACAACGAGCGCCCCCTGTCACCCCTTCCGAACAGGCAGTTCGAACCGTGCCTTGTCGTCCGCGTGCAACACCTTGGGAGGGCCGACGGACAACAGGTCGTGCGGCATGGCAAGCTCGCCTGCCGGTCGTTGGGCAAGCCACCCGGAACGCCTGTGGGGCGGTGCCTCTGTGCGTACGTGCTTGAAGCCGAACCGCTCGTAGTAGGAGTGCAGCCCCGTGTTCGTGCGCCACGTGTCTATGCGCACCCAGGTTCGCCCTTCCAGTGCTGCTAGCCGCGACATCCAGTCGATGACTCGCGTTCCCAGGTTCCGACCGGATGCCTCGCGCGTGACCATCAGCTTGTACAGGTACAGCGCTGTTTCTGGATGGTCGGCGTCCGTCCAGAAATCCCTATCGACGGGGCCACGACTGACGGTGGCAAGCACATTGTCGCGCTCGTCGACAACGACCCATGCCCGCCCTTCATCTATGCTGGCGCGCCATTTCACGATGGCCCGTTCGCCCGTATCCGGGTCGCTCCACTGGTCGGTTCCCTTGGTGCGCAGCCACCGTTCCGCCTCCGCTCGGAGGGCCAAGAGGGCGGGTACGTCGTCCGCCGCCGCGGGGCGGAGGTGCTCAGTCCGTGCTGACTTCATAGAGGATCTTGTGCCTGTCTCCGGGGAGGATGGTGACCATGCAGCGGAGGGGGCGACCGTCCGCGTCATATCCCGTACGGGTGTGCTCTGCGACGGGTGTTGCCGCAGGTAGGGCGAGTAGTTCCGCCTCGGGGCGAGTCGGCATGCGCACCGAGATCTCGTCCACGTATTTGGCTTGGACGAGTCCCACGGAGGCCAAGATGCCGCCCGGTGCCGAGACGTCTCGGGGCTCCATCAAGGGCGTGCCGTTCACGAGTTCCTGAGGGAAGTACGAGTCGGCGAGCGCGTAAGGCCGGTTGTCTATGAACCGGACACGCTTGCGCGCCACAGCCAAGCCGTCCTCAGGGAGTTCGAGACGCATGCGCACGTGGAGCGGAGGCTCCACGATCGAGACTGCGATGTCCTGCCGGGGGGCGTTCCCTTTCTCGGCAATCGCGCTGGCCCACTGGTCACCAGCGGTTCGGCCTTCAACCGTTGTGGCGTGGCGACTGCGACTCTCCAACGTCGTCCAGTTCCACACGACAGGCGCATAGTCCTCGCGGACGTACTTCCCCTGACCCTGCCCGGTGACAACCAGACCTTCTTCAACGAGGAGGCGGACGCCGGCGCGGATGGTCTCGCGGCTGTAGCCGTACTGACTCATCATCTTCGATTCGCTCGGGAGTGCTTCACCCCCTGCGAGCGCCCCCGACAGGATCTGTTCGCGCAGGTCATAGGCGATTTCTTGTGCCTTCGTCATACCGCGGCGCACTGATATTGCTCCCCTCTGCTCCAACTCCTCCGTACAAGTTAGACCAGGGGGCTTGACTCTCCAAGTGCGACTCAGGCAATCTCTTGGGGCGGCACTCCTCCAGACAAGACGGACAGGATGTCACGTACGGTTCTGCCGTACAGGTGCGCTCCCGAGGAAAGCCCCAGCTCAGGCCGGGGTCGGTACGGAGGAAGCGTTCGTTCCTTGAGAATTCAACAGAGTGACTTTGATTGGCGGGGGTGGTTCCCCGTCCCCGTGGCGGCCGGGTGAGGACCGCCGACGACCGTTCGTGCCGGGTGGGAGCTGATGTTCCGGCTGGTTCGTGGTCGTTCTGCTGGCGTCGAGCAGTGCGAATAGGACGCCCCGAGGGGTTGAGGCTCGGGACCGGTGGCCGTGGCGACGGCGCTGGTGAAGCCCTCAACACCCCTTCATCCCTGAATGGGAGATCTGATGTTCCGACGATTGCGCGAGGCGCTGTCCGTGCTGGACCGGTACGGGTGGCCGCGCCCCTCGCGTCATTGCTTGATCCGCCGCGTGTGGTGGTGCTGGGAGTTCCCGGCACCAGCTTGCGCGGCTGGTTCTTTCCGCACCGCGTGTGAGCGGTGCGGCCGGTTGCCTCCTCCGCCCGTCCGGCCCGCTTCGGCGTGCCGTACGGGCGGGGTTGAGGGGAGCCGAGAGCTCCACGACGAAGTGCGCCGCCCGGAGAGGCAACTCCGGACGGCGCTTACAGGCATACCTGAAGAGGAGGTCACCTGTGGTGACGAGTCTGACAGACGCGCAGAAGGCGGAGATAGCCCGGAGGAACGCGGAGGCGAACAAGCGGTCGCAGGATGCGGCGCGGGTTCGGGGTGGTCGGTGATGGGCTGGGGACGTTCGCAGCCGTCGCAGCAGCCGTCTGAGGCGTTCGCGGCCGAGGAGCAGCACCGGGCGGATGGTCTGGCACAGAGGTGTCAGGAGATCACGTCGACTCCGGGGCACCCCTCGCAGGGGAGCCTTCCGTACTACCAGGCCGCGTATCAGAACGCGTCCGGGAACGCCGCCGCGAACACCTCACAGCCGAGGTGACGCACGGCGCTTGAGCACAACCGCCCCGATGGTCGCAGGCCGGGTTCGACTCCCTGCCGGGGCACTCCCCTTCATTTCTGTTCTTGAACGGCGCGCGCCCCGGAGCTGGCACTCCGGGGCGCTGGTTCGGGCCGTTCCCATCCCCTTCAGCGAGGAGTTCCGACCCATGAGAAACATCGTTGCACTTCGGGCGCTCGTTACCGCCCTTGACCCCGGCCCGGATCGTGAGCCGACCAGTGTGGAGCTGGCGGCGATTGAGGCGGAGATGCCGCTGATCGCGGCTGAGGTCGAGTTGCTGGATGCGCAGATCACCGCGATCGACCGCAGCATCCCTTCGGAGTTGGACGTGCGGCGGGTGCGCCGGGCGCGGCGGCGGGTGCTGGCCGCCCGCCGGACGCTCGCGAACCGTGCCGGCACGGCAGGCATGCCGGGGGGTGCGGCATGAGCGCGCTCACGCTGGGGGAGCTGTCCGCTCCGCTGCTGGTGCTGCGTGTGCTGACGACGGAGTTCGGGCACCTGCCCGCGCCGCACATCGAGGTCTCGACGCACTTCCCGGACCGGCTGGAGCTGTCGTTCCATGAGGACTTCGCCGGGTTCGAGGCGTGGCGTGAGGCACTGGCCATCGACTCGGAGGCCGTGGGCCATCACGTGCAGGGCGACGGCCGGACCGGGGTCCTGACGGCCCGGACCGACTTCGCCGGGGCGTCGCTGCGGCTGATCGGCTACGCGACCGCCCCGGACGCTGCGGCGGGGGGTGCGGGATGAGTGCCGGTTACGACGCGGTGGGTGCCGCGCACGCGGAGGTGAAGGCCGAGATCGCCCGCACCGACACCAAGACATCGCTCTTGCTGGCGTTTGTCGGTGCCCTGCTCGCCGGGGTGTGGACGGTCGCCAAGGCGGTCCGGCCGCCGCTGGCCGCGCTGCTGGTCGGCGGCGGTGGCGTGGTCCTGCTGCTGGCGGTGGTGGGGCTGCTGCTGTTCGCGGTCCGCCCCCACCTGTCCGGCCGGCATGGTTTCCCCCGCTGGGCCACCGAGACCGCCGAGCAGATCGCGGAAGGTCTGCGGGTGGACACCCGGTGCGCGGACATCGCCGGGCTGTCGCGCCTCGCGGTCGCCAAGTACCGGCGTCTGCGGCAGGCGATCGACCTGATCGCCGTGGCCGGGCTGTTGCTCGCGGCTGGTGCTGTGATCACGGCGGGGGGTGCTCTGTGAACCGCACTGCGAAAGCGCTGCTCGTTCTCGCTCTAGTCGCCGTGGTCGCGATGGCGTTCCGCGTGTCGTGGAATGCGCTGCGGGACGTCGCTGCGGCGACCGGCGCGGACGCGACGGCGGCGCTGCTGTATCCGTTCGTGGTCGACGGCCTCATGGCCCTCGCGCTGGTCGCGACCCTGGTTCTGACCGGCCGGGACCGGACCATCGCGCTGCGGGTCCTCGCCACGTACACAATCGCCTCACTGGTCCTCAACTATGTTCACGGTCTGGTCCCGGAGTTGCATGGCCGGTCGGTCGACTGGAGTCGGCTGGCCGACTGGGACCCGGCCAACTGGGCGCTCGTGCTGCTGGCCACGTCGTTGCCGGTCGGGGCTATCTACTTCGGTTCCGATCTGGTCGCCAAGGTCCTCCACCACCAGACCCGACCGGCCGACTCCGCGAATGCGGAGAAATCGGTTCAGACGACTGTGGAACGGTCGATGTCTGACCTGCACCAGTCGACCCCCGAACCGCCCGCCCGGTCGGCTCCCGCGCCGCTACCGGCCGACCCGACTCCCGCCCCGACTCCGGTACCGGTGCTGGCCGTGGCGGCGGCCGACCACACACCGCAGCGCCGGGCGACCGGCCGACTCCCGAAGTCGGCCCGCACACCCCGACCGACCCGCACACCCGACCAACTCCTCTCCGAAGCGCGGGAGGTGACGGCCGACTGGCCCGACTCGGGGTTGACGGCCGAGGCGGTCCGCAAGGCGGTCCGTACGTCGTCCGCGAACGGCCGGACCCTGCGGGACAAGCTGCGGGCTGAACGTGCGGAGCGCGCCGGCGGGTCCGGGCCGGGTGCGGGGGTGGCAGCGTGATGCGCCGGCCCCGGTTGCTCGATCTGTTCTGCTGCGCCGGCGGTGCCGGCATGGGCTATCACCGGGCCGGGTTCGACGTGGAGGGGGTCGACCTGATCGACCGCCCCCGCTACCCCTTCCCCCGGCATCAAGGCGACGCGCTCGCCTACCTCGCCCGCCTGATCACCACCGGGGAGATCGAGCGGTACGCGCTGGTGCACGCGTCCCCGCCGTGCCAGGCCGGATGCGCGCTCACGGTGGGCACCAACCGGTCACGCGGCTGGGGCCGCGACCATGTCCAGCTCATCCCCGAACTCCGCGTCCTGCTGGACGCGACCGGTCTTCCGTACGTGATCGAGCAGCCGGGCGGCCGTGCCCCGATCCGCAAGGACCTCAGTCTCTGCGGGGAACAGTTCGGGCTCGGGGTCATCCGGCACCGCGCCTTCGAGCTGGGCGGCTGGAGCACGGGGCAGCCGGCGCACCCCCGGCACCGGGGCCGGGTCCGCGGCTACCGACACGGCCGCTACTACGACGGCCCGTACGTCGCCGCCTACGGGACCGGCGGCGGCAAAGCCACCGTCCCGGAGATGCAACAGGCCATGGGCATCGACTGGACCGACGTCCGCGAGGAACTCACCGAGGCGATCCCGCCCGCCTACACCCACTGGATCGGCCGACGGTTCCTCGGCTCGACGCACCGGCCGGACGCCGACGCACACCGGGCGGTCGCCTGATGTCCCCCGCATTCGGCACCTGCTACGACCCGACCGGCCAGGTCCACGGCATCCCCACCTACCCGTGGCGCTACGCCCCGGACGGATACGCCACCCGCCGCCAGTTGCGGGCGGCGGGTCTGCGGCCGGGCGGGCAGCCGGTCGCGGCGCAGATCATGCGCGGCACGCGGTACGGCGGGGTGCGGGTCGCCTACCTCTACCGGATCGACCGGGCCAAGCCCGTGCGGCCGATGACGTCCAGGAAGTGGGGCGCGCTCGCGCTCGCGATGCTCGCCCGCCGTACCTGCCCCGCCTGCCAGTTGGACGCCGGATACGTCATCCCCACCTCGCTCGGCACCTGCGTGACCTGTGCGGACGTGCTTCCGCGCACAGCCTGACCCCTTCCCTCTCACCTGAAGGAGAACCCCTATGGAGTCTTTGCCTGAGCCTGCCCGTGTGGTGCGGCTTCCGGACGGCACCCACGTCTACGCCGACCGTCTGCCCACCGTGCCACAGCAGTACAGCGGCCCGCAGGTCGTTCATCAGCACGTCCACCAGGCACCCCCGGACCGCACCGTGCAGCGCGTCGCGCTCGGTACCGGCATGGGTGCCGGGGCGGTGGCGGCCGGGGTCTACTTCGGCCCCCTGCTCGTCGGCGTCCTCACCGCCATGGCCGCGAACCTTGCCCTGCTCGCCCTGATCGCCGCTGTCTGCGCCTGGGGCGTCGTCACCGTCGTCAAGTCGGTGGGCGGCGCGGACGGCAAGAACGCGGCGAAGAACATCCGCTCTGCCCGTCGCCGCTGACGGCTGCCTGTCCCCGCCTGCCCGTCGTCCTCGACGTGACGGGCGGGGGTGGGGAGCCGGACAGCCCGGCCCGCCGGAAGGAGAACGTCACATGGCGCAGGAGCAGGAGCCGAGGCTCACTACGGGCGAGAAGGCGAAGGTCGCGTGGTACGTGGCGCGGATGGCGAAGCGCGGTATCGCGGACCCCGACCGGGAGCGCGGCACGGTCGACCTCACTGATCTTCAGCGGAAGGTCGACCGGGTCATCGACCGGGCCCGCAAGCGTGAGGAACAGGCCGCGAACAGCGGCCGCAAGTAGCTGTACCCCAGGGCGGCCGTCACTGGCCTAGGAACCGTCCGGCCGCCCTGGGTCCAACCCCATTCACCACCCCGCTCGGGGGTGGGAACAGGAGTGATCAGGATGACTGAGAAACCCGAGGCTGCGCATCTGCGGCCCGTGCCGGATGATGTGCCGGCGGTTTCGGTGCCGGTGGACAATCCGGCGTTGCCGGAGCCGAAGGTGAGCGTCGAGCGGCGCAAGCCGGTGCTTGCCGGGTGGCTGACCAACCGGCGCGACTTCGCCGCGACGGCCCGCCACAAGGGCGCGAACCTCGGCTACAGCACGCTGTTCCACGGGGTCCGGCTCCCGGTGTATGCCGGGCGTCTGGCGCTGATGGCCCCGCGGGGAGCGTGCCGGTTCATCGCCTCCACGAACCGGTGGGTGTGGGACCGGGAGGCCGCGCCGCTGCGGGCTCACGCGGTGCGGACCGAGGACGTTGAGGAGTACATGCGTCTGGCGCGGCTGCGGTCCGGGCGTATCCGGCTGCGGGGACTGGTCACGCTGGTCGCCGCGGTGTTCGGTATCGGGTTCGCCCTCTACCTCTATGTCCTTGCCCCGGTGTTCCTGTACGCGTTCGCCGCCGGGGGTGTGCTGCTGCTCGGCATGGGCGGGCAGCAGCCGGACGCCCCGGTCATCGGTCCGGCGGTGCTGAAGACGGAGGTGCAGAAGCTCACCGGCTCCATCGTGCTGCGCGGTCTGGACTCGATCGGGAACGCGAAGGTCACCGCCGCGATCAAGAAGGGCGGGGACATGAACGGGCTGCGGTTCGTCTCGGAGATCGTGCGGGACGGGCCCGGTTACCGCGCCGATCTGGACCTTCCCTACGGGGTCACCCCGGAGGACATCATGGAGGCCCGCAAGCCCCTCGCTTCCGGCCTGCGCAGGAAGACGGGCTGCGTGTGGCCCTCCCCCGACCCCGAGCAGCACGAGGGGCGGCTTGTTCTGTGGGTGGGGGACAAGCCGATGAACGAGACCAGCAAACCCGCCTGGCCGCTCGCCAAAACGGGCACGGTGGACCTGTTCCGGCCGGTCGTGTTCGGCAACGACCAGCGCATGCGGGATGTGGCCGTGACCCTGATGTTCGCCTCGGTCGTCGTCGGCTCCATCCCGCGGATGGGCAAGACGTTCCTCATGCGGCTGTTCCTGCTGATCGCCGCTCTCGACCCGCGGGCCGAGGTCCACGCGTTCGACTTCAAGGGCACCGGCGACTTCGGAGCCCTCGAACCCGTCTGCCACCGCTACCGCGCCGGTGAAGAGGACGACGACATCACCTACGTCGTCGAAACCCTGCGGGAGCTGAAAGAGGAGCTGCGCCGCCGGGCGAAAGTCATCAAGTCCCTCCCGCGCTCGCGATGCCCGGAGTCGAAGGTCACCCCGGAACTTGCAGGTGACAAGCGTCTCGGGCTGCATCCGATCGTGGTCGGGTTCGACGAGTGCCAGGTCCCGTTCGAGCACGACGAGCACGGCAAGGAGATCGAAGCGATCTGCACCGACCTGGTCAAACGCGGTCCCGCGCTCGGGATCGTGGCCATGTTCGGCACCCAGCGCCCCGACGCCAAATCCCTGCCCACCGGCATCTCGGCGAACGCGGTGCTGCGGTTCTGCCTCAAGGTCATGGGACAGCCCGCCAACGACATGGTGCTGGGCACGAGCATGTACAAGTCGGGCTACCGGGCCACCATGTTCTCTCGCTCCGACCGCGGCATCTGCTGGATGGCCGGTGAAGGAGACGACCCGCGCATCGTCGCCTCGGCGTTCGTCGACGCGGTCGCCGCCGAACGCATCGTGGCCCGCGCCCGCACCGCGCGCGAGGCATACGGCAACGTCACCGGCCACGCCATCGGCCACGGCCCGGAGAGCACAGGAGGCGGGTCGGACATCCTCGCCGATGTCCTCGACGTGATCGCGGACGGCGAGAAAGCCGTCTGGTGCGAGCGGATCGCCGCACGTCTCGCCGCCGTACAGCCGGACGTCTACGGCGGCTGGCAGGGCGAGAACGTCACTGCCGCGCTCAAGCCCCATGGCATCAAACCGGGGCAGGTCTGGGGCACCACCGACGACGGCGACGGCGCGAACCGGCGCGGCATCAAACGCGCCGACATCACCACCGCCATCACACGCCGTAACGCGGATCGGGCCGCCGCCTGACCGCAGCACGGTTGCTAGACCTAGCAGCCTCCCCCGCTAGGTCTAGCAACCCCACTAGCAACCCACAGGGCCCTTGATCAGGCAACTAGCGTCTAGCGGCCCACCTGCGCAAACCCCCGGAACCCGCCCTGAGACAGGAGTTGAGCCCTCTATGGCGCTCGCTAGCCTCGCCATCCTGCTGACCCTCGCCGGTTACGCAGCGTTGTGCACCATCCGGCCGTTCAAGGCATGCCGCACCTGCACCGGCACCGGCATCCGCGCCGCGACCCGGCGCGGCCCCCAGCTCTGCCGCCGCTGCCGCGGCCACCGCTACCGCCTCCGCACCGGACGCCGACTGCTCAACACCAGCCGCGACATCCACACCGACGGCACCACCAACCACCACTAGGGGAACCCGTGCGCCTGCGCATCCGCACCACCAACTGGCCCCGTCGCGCGCTCATCCTCACCGACACCCCCCGCCCCGACTGCCCCGGCTGCGACGGCGAGGGCGGATACAACCGCGACTACGGCGACTATCACACCGGCGAGTACGCCGGGACCGAATGGGACCCCTGCCACTGCTGGAACGAAGACCACTCCTGGGTCCTGTTCCCCCTCCCGCGACTCCCGCGCCGCCGACAGCCCTACACCGACCCGTGGAGCAGCGGCTACAGCAACGAGCCGCCGTTCTAACCACGCCAAGGGCGGCCCCGTCTCGCCAAAGTCCGGGCCGCCCTCGCCATCCAGCACTGTGATAGAGAACTGGAGACACTCAGCATGACCCATGACCGCACCACCGCGCTGCTGTCCGCAGCGCTCGATCTCGCCCGCCGGGGTGTGCCTGTGCTTCCGCTGCGGGCCAAGCGGCCCCCGGCGAACTGCGCCGAATGCCGGGATACCGCGTGCGGGGGCCGTCCGCACATGCGGGTTCCGGGCCCGTGCGCGTGCCCGCTGCCGTGCCACGGCTGGGCCGCCGCCAGCAGCGACCCTCGCGTTCTCACCTCGCCTCAGTGGGCGGCCGACTGGCGGCACGCGTCTGCCGTCGCCTACCACCCCGGCGGAGGCGGACTGACCGTGGTCGACCTCGACAACGCGGCGGCTGTCGCGTGGGCCCGCGCAACCCTGCCCGCCACCCGCACCGTGCCCACCACACGCGGAGAGCACTGGATCTACCAGGGCGCCATGCGATCAGCGAACGGCGTCCGGCCCGGCGTCGACATCAAATCGTCCATGGCCTACGCCCGCTGGCTCGGACCCGGCACCGGCACCACGGCCGAACTACCGGATGCCGTCCGGGCCCTGGCGGACAGGGAAGAGCCCACCAGGCCGAGGGTGGGTTCCTCGGTTCCCGTCCGGCACGCCGTCACCGTGCCCGCTCCCGGTGGGGGCGGGGGGTGCCGGCACCGCACTCCCACGTATCTGGAGCGCGGCATCTGCATGGCTGAGCAGCGGATCACCGAGGCCCGGAGCGGGATTCACGCGAGCGTCTACGGGGTATTCCTCGCTGTCCTGTCCACGCACGGCCGGTGCGGCTGCCTCACCGAGGCGCACATCGAGCGGCTGTTCACCGCCGCGCACGCCAAGGGCGAATCGCCCCGGCACTGCGCCGACTCCTGGGCGAACGCGCGCACTGCCCTGGGGATGTGACATGTCGGAGGACGAGAAGGCCCCGGCACGGCAGATCATCACCGACTACGCACAGCAGCATTTCCGGTACTTCCGCACCGCGGACGGGACCGTGTACGCGCAGCGCAACGGCCACCCCGTGGCCCGCCCGATCCGCTCCCAGGGAACGACCGGGAGCCATCGACAGGAACTCATGGTCGACCTCTTCCGTGACGGGGTCGGCGTGTTCAACGGCACGGCCTTGAAGGAGGCACTCGACTTGATCGAAGCGCTGGCTCTGACCGAGGACGTCCAGCCCACCCACATCCGCGTGGCACCCGGTTTCGACGGGGCGACGTGGCTGGACCTGGGCCGCGACGACGGCCAGTCCGTCCGCATCCACCCCACCGGGTGGGACGTGCGCACGCCGGACCCGCGTGAGGTGTGCTGGCGGCGTACCCAGCTCACCGGCGAACTGCCGTTGCCGGTCAAGGACACCGACGGCAAGGGCATCGACCTCCTGTTGAGGCTGACCAACTTCTCGGGGCCGTCGAGCGAGTGCCTGGCCATCGCCTGGCTCATCGGCTGCTTTGAGCCGTCCGTTCCCGTCCCCGCGCCGTTCCTCACCGGCCCGCAGGGGGCGGGCAAGTCGACCGCAGGGCGGATGCTGGTGCGGATCATCGAGGGCATGACCGGTGACCTGCGCCGGGCCCCGAAGGATGAGGAGAACCTGATCACGGCCGTCGCCGCCGGATGGGTCACCGCGCTGGACAACTTGTCCCACCTGCCACCGGACCTGTCCGACCTCATGTGCTGCATCGTCACCGGTGCCGAGAGCATCAAGCGCGCGCTGTTCACCGACGGCGACGTCGTCCGCTCCCGCTACCGCCGCCCCATGCTGCTGACCGGTATCGACGTCGGCGTCATCCGCCCCGACCTCGCCGAACGCCTCCTACCCCTCCGTCTCGTGCGGCCCCGAGTGCGGCGGACCGAGGCCGAGTTGTGGGCGGAGTACGCGGAGGTCCTGCCCGTGGTCCTCGGCTCCCTTCTGGATCTCACGGTGAAGGTCCGGGCCGCCGAGGCGGACACCCCCACCGATCTCCGCATGGCGGACTTCGCCCACCTGTGCGCGCAGCTCGACGCCACCACGGGACTTGGGGCACTGGCCGCCTACCGGGCCAGTCTGGACGACCTGAACGACGACGTCATCGAGGGCGACCTGTTGGCGCAGACCGTACTGAAGCACGCCGCCGGTCTCGCTGCGGGAGGTGAGGCCCGGATGACGTCCTCGGAGTGGCTGCACTGCCTCACCGGTCTCTACAGCGGCGAGGAATGCCGCCCCCTTCCTAAAGGGTGGCCGACCACCGGAAAAGTCCTCTCAGACCGCCTCAAGCGCCTTCAACCCACCCTCGCCGCCCGAGGCGTCCTCATCGACTGGGGCCGCACCAGGGAAGGCCGCTACATCGAGATGAGCCGCCCGGCGGACCCGGCCCCGGGCCAGCAGGAAGCCGCGTTCTGACTGGCCGTCGGGACAAGCAAGAGGAGCACGCCGCGCCGGGTGCTCCTCTTGCTCCTCCGGCGGCGCAAGCCGCCCTGCAAAGGTCGCGCCGCGAAGCGGCCCCTTCTTCACGCCCTGAGCGAGCGACGCACCACCACAGACACCACCCCCCCTTTTTTCCTAAGAAGGGAAGCGCTGCGTCACCCGCGTCACCAGCACCCGACAGACGGCCGGTGACCTGCGGCAAAGGCCGTGACGCAGAGACCGAATCCTGCGTCACCCCTGCGTCACCGCGTCACCCCGTGACGCGAGCCTGTGTCACCGGTGACGCAGCCCGAACCTGGCTGCGTCACCGAAAGTCGCAGGTCAGAAGCGGGATTGACGCAGATGACGCGGTGACGCAGAAATCCCAGCTTCGGACACATCAGCCACCCCGCGGAGGACGCCTTGAGCGCGACCGCCCATCCTCCGGCCGACCCCCGCGCAACGCTCCGGTCCGGCCTTCCCGACCGCTATCTCACCCCCGAGGACATCGCCGCCCTCTTCGGCGTCCCCCTTGAAACCGTCTACCAGTGGCGCAAGAAGCGATCCGGCCCGCCCGGCTTCCGCATCGGCAAATACGTGCGCTACGACCCCGCCGCCGTCCGCGACTGGGTCACCCACCAGAGCAACGCAACAGCAGCCTGACACCACCTCAGCCCGTGGCGCTCTCACCGGAGCGCCACGGGCCTCTTCATGCACCGAAGGGACACCACTGCATGGCAGGCCACATCCAAGACCGCTGGTACAAGACCGAAACCAACACCGACGGCAAGACCACCCGAGTCAAAACCGACCGCTACGGCACCGGACTGCGATACCGCGCCCGATACATGGCACCGGACGGGAACGAGCGCAGCCGGTCGTTCCCTGACAGGCAGAAGCGGCTTGCCGAGTCCTGGCTTACGCAGATCGCGGCCGATATGACACGTGGCCAGTACGTCGACCCGTCGGCGGGGAAGGTGACGTTCCAGCAGTTCACCACGGGCTGGCTGGCCTCTGCGACGACGGACGTGGCCACGATTACGGCTATGGAACTGCGGTTCCGGCTCCACGTCTTCCCGTACATCGGGTCCCGCTCGCTGAGTGCGTTCCAGCCGGGGCACATCCGAGCTTGGGCGCGTGCGTTGAAGGACTCTGGCATGGCCGCGTCGTACCAGCGCGTCGTCTTCGCCAACGTGTCCGCAGCGTTCGGCGCGGCCATGGACGACGGCATCATCGTGCGCAACCCCTGCCGCGCTGGCTCCGTCCGCGCGCCCAAGCTGGACGCGCGGAAGCTCAAGCCGTGGACTCGTGAGCGGGTCTTCAAGGTACGGGCTGGACTACCGAACGAGTATCAGACGCTTGTCGACGCGGGCGCGGGCTGCGGGCTGCGGCAGGGTGAAGTCTTCGGGCTGGCACCTGATGAGGTCGACTTCCTCGGGGGAGTCGTCCACGTCGTGCGACAGGTCAAGATGGTGGGTTCGCATCTCGTGTTCGCCCCGCCCAAGGGCGGCAAGCTGCGGGATGTGCCCCTGTCTGATGCGGTGTCGTACGCCCTGGCCGCACACATCACCCGTCGGCCGCCGATCGAAGTCACGCTGCCGTGGAAGACCCCGGACGGGCCGCCCGTCACGGTGGCACTGCTCTTTTACTCGCGGGAGCGGAAGCCGTTGAACCGGAACTACTTCAACATGCATCTATGGAAGCCCGCTCTCGTCTCCGCAGGCGTCATCCCGGAGCGTGAGCCGGGGGAGCGGTTCGAGGCGTCGCGCGAGCACGGTATGCACGCGCTCAGGCACTTCTACGCCTCCGTCTTGCTGGACGCGGGGGAGAACATCAAGGCCCTTGCCGAGTACCTGGGTCACTCAGATCCGGGCTTCACGCTCCGGACGTACACGCACCTGATGCCGAACAGCCAGGCACGCGCCCGCAACGCCATCGACGCGATGTTCAGCGTTCCCGTAGACGACGACCAAGGGGAGGAAGCGGAGCAAGCCGCAGGGTAAACGCGGCCCGTAAAAGGGCCGTCGGCCGTGGCTCCGGTGAGCGGAGCGCACGGCCGACGGCCCATGGACGGCCCAGGGGAGCGAAAAGCCGCTCTGACCTGGGACGTTCCTAAATGTCGAAGTACAGCTCGAACTCGTGCGGGTGCGGACGGAGCTGGATCGGGGCGATCTCGTTCGTCCGCTTGTAGTCGATCCACGTCTCGATCAGGTCAGCCGTGAAGACGCCGCCCGCCTGCAGGTACTCGTTGTCCGCCTCCAGGGCGTCGAGCACCGCGGGGAGGGAGGTCGGGACCTGGGGGACGCTCGCGTGCTCCTCGGGGGCCAGTTCGTAGAGGTCCTTGTCGATCGGCTCGGCCGGCTCGATCTTGTTCTTGACGCCGTCGATGCCCGCGAGGAGAAGGGCCGAGAAGGCCAGGTACGGGTTGGAGGACGGGTCGGGGGCGCGGAATTCGACGCGCTTGGCCTTCGGGTTGGAGCCCGTGATCGGGATGCGCATCGCGGCGGAGCGGTTGCGCTGCGAGTAGACCAGGTTGACCGGGGCCTCGAAGCCGGGGACCAGACGGTGGTAGGAGTTCACCGTCGGGTTGGTGAAGGCGAGCAGCGAGGGGGCGTGCTTGAGGATGCCGCCGATGTAGTAGCGGGCGGTGTCCGACAGGCCCGCGTAGCCCTGCTCGTCGTAGAAGAGGGGAACGCCGCCCTGCCACAGGGACTGGTGGACGTGCATGCCCGAGCCGTTGTCGCCGAAGATCGGCTTCGGCATGAAGGTCGCGGTCTTGCCGTTGCGCCAGGCGACGTTCTTCACGATGTACTTGAAGAGCATCAGGTCGTCCGCGGCGGCCAGCAGCGTGTTGAACTTGTAGTTGATCTCCGCCTGGCCGGCCGTGCCCACCTCGTGGTGCTGGCGCTCGACCTGGAGGCCCTGCCGGTCCAGCTCCAGGGAGATCTCGGCGCGCAGGTCGGCGAAGTGGTCGACCGGCGGGGCCGGGAAGTAACCGCCCTTGTAGCGGACCTTGTAGCCGCGGTTGTCCTCGACCGCGCCCGTGTTCCAGGCGCCCGCCTCGGAGTCGATGTGGTAGAAGCCCTCGTTGGCGGAGGTGTTGAAGCGTACGGAGTCGAAGACGTAGAACTCCGCCTCCGGCCCGAAGTACGCGGTGTCCGCGATCCCGGTCGAGGCGAGGTAGGTCTCCGCCTTCTTCGCGATGTTGCGCGGGTCACGGCTGTACTGCTCGCCCGTGATCGGGTCGTGGATGAAGAAGTTGATGTTGACCGTCTTGTCGCGGCGGAAGGGGTCCAGCCGCGCCGTCGACAGGTCCGCGCGGAGCGCCATGTCGGACTCGTGGATGGCCTGGAAACCGCGGATCGACGAGCCGTCGAAGGCCAGCTCCTCGGTCGGGTCGAACACCGAGGCCGGGATGGTGAAGTGCTGCATCACGCCCGGCAGGTCGCAGAACCGGACGTCGATGAACTTCACATCCTCGTCGGCGATGTACTTCTTCGCTTCGTCGGCGTTCTGGAACATCCAACTCCTCCTACTCCCGACCCGGGGATGGGGCGGGGTTGAAACTCGTCCGTGCGGCCAGTGCGGTGGCACACGCAGGAACCGACCATAGGCAGATGGGATTTCTCCAGCATGACCCAATTGTTTCGCACAAGTTAACCGGACCGGTGTGAACGTCGCCTACGTCACTCCGGGAGACCCGGCCGGAAGGGGACCGTCCAGGGCGCAGTACCGTGGACGGGTGGACAACAGGCAAGTAATCGGATCATGGCTCTCCGGGCCGCGCGCGGCGGCCGAGGACATGGGCGCCGACTTCGGGTACCGCGGCCAGCGGCTCGGTCTGCCGCAGGAGGGGCCGGGCGCCATGGCCCCGCTCGGAAGGCGCTTCGGCGCCCTCTTCGTGGACTGGGGGCTCTGTCTCCTGATCGCCTACGCGTTCTTCGCCGACGGCGACCGCCAGGCCGCGGGGAACTGGGCGCTCGGCGTCTTCCTCGTACTGAGCGTGCTCACCGTCGGCACCATCGGCTTTACTCCCGGCAAGCGGATCTTCGGGCTCCGTGTCGCCTCCGTGGACGGCGGCCAGCTCGGTTTCGGCAGGGTGGTGCTCCGGAGCGTGCTGCTCTGTCTGGCGCTCCCGGCCCTCATCTGGGACCGCGACGGACGCGGACTGCACGACCGCTTCGCCCGCGCCGCACAGGTCCGGATCTGACCGGAGGACGTACGAGCCAGTACGAGCCGGTACGAGTCAGAGGACGTACGCGGAAGGGGCGCTCCGGATGTCCGGAGCGCCCCTTCCGCGTCTTCGACCGAGCCGGGGACCGGGGCCCGAAGGCCCCGGCGCATCGCCGGACTCAGCGCATCTTCGGGCCGCCGCGCGGCATCCTCATGCCCTTGGGCATGGGGCCCTTCGGCAGCGGCATGTTGCTCATCAGGTCGCCCATCGCGCGGAGCCGGTCGTTCGCCGCGGTGACCTGCGGGCCGGTGAGCACACGGGGCAGCTTCAGCATGGTCGTACGGACCTTCTTCAGCGGCACCTGGCCCTCGCCCGTGCCCACGACGATGTCGTGCACCGGCACATCCAGCACGATGCGCGCCATCCGCTTCTTCTCGGCCGCCAGCAGCGACTTCAGCCGGTTCGGATTGCCCTCGGCGACCAGGACGATGCCGGCCCGGCCCACGGCCCGGTGCACCACGTCCTGGCTGCGGTTCATCGCCACCGCGGGGGTCGTCGTCCAGCCCCGGCCCACGTTCTGCAGAACGGCGGCTGCCGCGCCCGGCTGGCCCTCCATCTGGCCGAAGGCGGCCCTCTCGGCGCGGCGGCCGAAGATGATGGCCATCGCCAGGAACGCGAGCAGGAAGCCCAGGATCCCGAGATAGACCGGGTAGTCGATCAGGAGACCGATCCCGAGGAAGACACCGAAGGTGACGATTCCCACGGCCGCGATGACCAGACCGATCTTCGGATCGGCCTTGCGGGTCATCTTGTAGGTCAGAGCGATCTGCTTGAGTCGCCCGGGGTTCGCAGCAGCGTCAGTGCTGTCGGAGTTTGCCTTCCTCGCCATACAACGAAGTTTACGTGGCCCGGGAAGCGCGGTGGGCCACGGCCTCCTGTACCTGGAGCGCCTCGACGCGGTCCCTGGCCCGGCGGCGGTCCTCCAGGACGGCCGTCCACGCGTTGCGGCGGGCGGTGCGCTGTCCGCCGCCGAGGAACAGCGACTCCACGGCGCGCAGCGCATCGGTCACGGACGGGATGGCGGTTGCGCGTACGGGACGTACTGGCGCTGCCTGCATGGTCGAGGCCCCCTTCGGGTGTGGATGACGACGGGATCCGGATGACGCGCGGTACGGGCGACGGCGACGGGGTGTGCGCGGTGCCCGTTCGCTCGTGGTCGGTGGGGGAGGGGTCGCGTGCGGTGCGTAGAACCAGGGTTACCGATTGGTGTTACCAGGCAGTGACGGGGCGGTCAAACACCGATGAAACCTTTACGCCCCGCCCGGAAACGATGACGCGGCCCGTACACCACCCCGACCTGCGGGGGCGTGCGGACCGCGTTCCATCTGATGTTACCTGACGGTATTCATTTGTGCCTGAATTCACACAGCGCGGAGTCCCGCCGCCTCGCCGTCGGACTCCGGGACAGCCCTTACGCCACGGCCTGGCCGCGACGCTCCATCGCCTGGCCGTACAGCCGCCCCGCCCGGTACGACGAACGGACCAGCGGGCCCGACATCACTCCGGAGAAGCCGATCTGCTCGGCCTCGTCCTTGAGCTCCACGAACTCATGGGGCTTCACCCAGCGCTCCACCGGATGGTGGCGAACGGAGGGCCGCAGATACTGCGTGATCGTGATCAGTTCGCAGCCCGCCTCGTGCAGCTGGCGCAGGGCCTCGCTGACCTCCGCGCGCTCCTCGCCCATGCCCAGGATGAGGTTCGACTTGGTGACCAGGCCCGCCTCGCGGGCCCGCGTGATGACATCGAGGGAGCGCTCATAACGGAAACCGGGACGGATCCGCTTGAAGATCCGCGGCACGGTCTCGACATTGTGCGCGAAGACCTCGGGGCGGGAGGAGAAGACCTCGGCCAGCAGCTCCGGCACCGCGTTGAAGTCGGGGGCCAGCAGTTCGACCTTGGTGTGACCGTCCGCGCGGTCCGCCGTCTGGGCGTGGATCTGGCGTACGGTCTCCGCGTACAGCCAGGCTCCGCCGTCCGCCAGGTCGTCACGGGCGACGCCGGTGATCGTGGCGTAGTTCAGGTCCATGGTGACGACGGATTCGCCGACCCGGCGCGGTTCGTCACGGTCGAGCGCCTGGGGCTTGCCCGTGTCGATCTGGCAGAAGTCGCAGCGGCGCGTGCACTGATCGCCGCCGATGAGGAAGGTGGCCTCGCGGTCCTCCCAGCATTCGTAGATGTTGGGACAGCCGGCTTCCTGGCACACCGTGTGCAGTCCCTCGCTCTTCACGAGCTTCTGCATCTGGGTGTACTCGGGGCCCATCTTCGCCCGGGTCTTGATCCACTCGGGCTTGCGCTCGATGGGGGTCTGGCTGTTCCGGACCTCCAGGCGCAGCATTTTGCGTCCGTCGGGTGCGACAGCGGACACGTGGCGCCCCTTTCTGCTATCGCGGCATTCGATTCTGCGGCGCACACCAGAGTACGCCCGTCAATTGTTCGGCCTCACTTCAAGCCAACCCGCCGACGCGAGGGGCCATTCCCGAGCCGTTTCCCGCCAGGGCCTTCACCCGGCTTCCCTCCGGGCCTCCATCCGGCGCCCGCCGTGAGGCGTTCACCGGACTTCCTCATCGGTCTCATCGGTTCAGAGCGCCGCTTCGACCGCCCTCGGCCGCGGATCCGCGTTCTCCAGGACGTCCCGCAGATGCTTCTCCACCACCGGCAGCACCTCGGCGATCGTGATGTCGCGGCCCAGTTCGACGGCGAGGGACGCCACGCCCGCGTCCCGGATCCCGCACGGCACGATCTTGTCGAACCAGGTGTTGTCCGGGTTCACATTGAGCGCGAAGCCGTGCATGGAGACGCCCTTGGCGATACGGATGCCGATGGCGGCCAGCTTGCGGTCCTCGCGGCGCTGGCCGGCGTTGGAGGGGGCGTACTCCGGGCCGTTCAGGCGGGGGTCGAACTCCTCGTCCCGCAGCCGCGGGTCGAAGTCCAGGGAGAGACCGCCGGTCGACGGGCGCTCCTCGAGAGGGTCGCCCAGCACCCACACACCGCTGCGGCCCTCGACCCTGCTGGTCTCCACGCCGAACTCGGCGCAGGCGCGGATCAGGGCATCCTCGATCCGGCGTACGTGCGCGACGACGTCGACCGGGCGGGGCAGCTTCAGGATGGGGTACCCCACCAACTGCCCCGGACCGTGCCAGGTGATCTTCCCGCCGCGGTCCACGTCGATCACAGGGGTGCCGTCCAGCGGGCGTTCACTGTCGTCCGTGCGCCGCCCGGCCGTGTAGACGGGCGGATGCTCCAGCAGCAGACAGGTGTCCGGAATCACATCCGCGAATCGGGCTGCGTGGACCTCGCGCTGCTTCTGCCACGCCTCCTGGTACTCGACCGCTTCCTCACCGAAGCCCAGCCGGACGAACCGCAGCTCACTCAAGGCACTGCCTCCCTTGAAACCCTCGGCCTGCACGTACCGCACGCCCCAGCCACTGTACGGCGGCCCGCCGTCCGGACGGCGGGAAGGGGCCTGCTGTCAGCGGGGCCCTCAATCCTCACACGTTCGGATGAAGCTCGGGCGAAGGTGCGGGTCCGGACGGCGGGGGCCGCTAAATTCGCGCCGTTCCATGTGGGCTGCGAGCGGCCCGGAAGGCAGGAGACCGCACAGCTGATGACGGAACAACCCCCCCAGCGCACCCCGAACCGCCAGTTGGCCGCCCTCATCGCGGAGGCCGGTTTCTCCAACGCCGGGCTCGCCCGCAGGGTGGATCAGCTCGGACTCGAACACGGGCTGGATCTGCGCTACGACAAGACCTCCGTGACCCGCTGGCTCCGCGGCCAGCAGCCACGAGGGACGACCCCGGCGCTGATCGCCGAGGTGTTCACCAGAAGGCTCGGGCGGCGGCTCTCGGCGCAGGACCTCGGGCTCGACGCGTGCGCGCCCGTCTACGCGGGGCTGGAGTTCGCGTCCACGCCGGAGGAGGCCGTCGACATCGTCGGCGGGCTGTGGCGCAAGGACTCCGGCAGCCATGCGGAACTGCGGAAGATCGCCTTCACCCCGGCGGGACTCGTCGTCCCCAGCCGTGACTGGCTCATCGGGCGCGCGGACGAGCGGGTCGGCCGGGGCGACGCCGTCTTGGGCGTCGGGGTCGGTGCGGGAGGAGCAGCCGCGGGGGTCGGTGCGGGTGTGGGGCCGGGTGCGGGGGCCGCCGCGGGGGCGAGTGCCGGTGGGCCTGGGGGTGGCGGTGTCCGGCGCGACGGCGGGGCCGTGCGGATCCCCGTACTGGGGAGTGGGGGCGTCCCCCGGCAGCGCACCAACGACCGGACCGCGGACCGGAGTCCCGGACAGCGCGTCTCCAGCGGCGACATCGCGGCGCTCCGGTCGGTCGGCGAACTGTTCCGCACGCTCGACAGCGCGTACGGCGGCGGGCACGCGCGCCAGGCCCTGGTGCGGTATCTCGAACACGAGGCCGAGCCGATGCTGCGCGGAACCTACGGGGAGGTGACCGGGCGGAGGCTCTTCGCCGCGGTCGCCGATCTGACCCGGCTGGCCGGCTGGACCTCGTACGACATCGCGGCGCACGGACTCGCCCAGCGCTACTTCGTCCAGGCGCTGCGGCTCGCGCAGGCGGCGGGGGACCGGGCGTACGGATCGTTCGTCCTGGTCACCATGAGCCGCCAGGCGGTCTATCTGGGCCACGGCCGGGAGGCCGTACAACTCACCCGCGTCGCCCAGCAGGGGCTGGGGCCGGCCGCGCCGCCCGTGGTCCAGGCGCTGCTCCACGCCGTCGAGGCGCGGGGGCACGGGGTGCTCGGGGAGGCACGGGCCTGTACGGCCTCCCTCATCCGGGCCGAACGGGCGCTGGAGGCGGCCCGGCCGGGGGACGAGGTGCCGTACTGGGCCCGGTT
The DNA here is from genome assembly GCF_053600955.1 of Streptomyces sp. NPDC004838. Lineage (NCBI taxonomy): Bacteria > Bacillati > Actinomycetota > Actinomycetes > Kitasatosporales > Streptomycetaceae > Streptomyces > Streptomyces sp. NPDC004838. Next base: position 412,524 of record NZ_JBSGAW010000002.1, read on the forward strand.
CTTCGACGAGGCGCAGATGGCGGACGAGTTCGGGCACTGCCACCGGGACCTCCAGCAGTACCGGCCTGCGGTGCAGCACGCGGAACGCTCGCTGTCGCTCCGTGCGCACGGGCTGGCCCGCAGCCGCCTCTTCTGCCGGGTGGTCCTCGCGTCGGCGCGGCTGGGGCTGGGGGAGCTGGAACGGGCGTGCGTGCTGGGGGCGGAGGCGGCGCTCCAGGCGTCGGAGATGCGGTCGGTGCGGGCACTGGAGTACGTACGCGACTTCGAGCGCCGCCTGGAGCCTTACCGGGACGCGGCGGCCGTGCGGAACTACCGGGAACGGGTGGCCGCGCTGGCGTGAGGCGGGGGAGCGCGGGCTCCACGCCGGGGAGGGACCGAAGGCCGGGAGCCGGGGGCGTGTGGGGCGTCGCCCTCCGGGGCGGGTGCCCGGAGGGCGGGGCCGGGGGTCAGGCGGCTGCCGGGAGCGGGGGCTGCTCCGCGCCGGGCCGGAGCGCGAAGTCCTGGAGGATCGCGTCGGCCGCGCGGCGGCCGGAGAAGAGCGCGCCTTGGACCGTGCCCGTGTCGCGGTGGTCCCCGCAGACGTACAGACCCGCCAGCACCCGGACCGGGCGGCGCGGATCGTGGGGCGGGAGCATCGCCGGCACCGCCTCGGCGGTGTGGTGGACCGCCAGCAGGTTCCAGTCGTCCGTGGACACCCCGTACAGGCGCGCGAGTTGCTCCCGTACCGCACGGTCCGGACGCGGGGGCGGCGGGCCCAGGACCGTCGAGGAGATCAGCACCCGCCCGTCCGGAGCCCGTGAGGGGTCCACCTCGCTCATCACCGCCGTGTGGGTGACCGGACCGGACCCGTCGGCGTCCAGCACCAGCGCCGCGCCCGTCGGCGGCGGGGCCGGCGCGGTGTGGTGCACGACCGTCACCTGGTGGAACGGCGGCACCCGAAGCCCCGGCAGGAGTTGCGCCGCCTCTCGCGCGCCGGTCGCCAGAACCAGCGCACGGCAGGTGAGTTCGCCGTACTCCTCCGTGCTCACCCGGCTGATGGAGGCGTCCTTCACCCGTACGCCCGTGAGTACCGTGCCGGGCGGGAGCGCCGCCGCGAGGCGTTCCGGCAGGGCCGCCGCGCCGCCCTCCGGGACGCACATCCGGCCCCGTGCGAATCCGCGCAGGGCGATGTCGGCGCACCGGCTCGACGTCGTCAGTTCCGGGTCGCAGAGCAGGGCGGACAGCAGGGGGCGGAGGAAACCGTTCACCGTGCGGGGCGGGAGACCGCGCGCGGCGAGCGCGGCCGAGACCGAACGCTCCGGACGGGCCGTCAGCCGCCCCGACGACGTGCCCGCGAGGCGCGCGAGGGAGGCGCCGAGCCTGGCCTCGTCCAGCGGGCGGGGCGCGCTGGCGAGAGCGCGTGCGAGGGTGAATACGCCCCGTGCGCTCCCCGGCTCTCTCGTCCGGCGGACGGTCTCGGCGGTGCGGTGCAGCCGACCGCCGCTGTGGACGAGCACGCCCGGTGAGAACAGCCGCAGAGCCAGGTCCTCGAGGCCCGTCGTGCGGCGCAGTCCGGGATACGAGGTGTTGAGCAACTGGCCGACGCGGTCGAGCCGGAATCCGTCGATCTCCTCGGTGGCCATCCGGCCGCCGGGCCGTGGAGCGGCTTCCAGCACGCTGACGCTGACGCCCGCGCTGGTCAGCCGAAGGGCCGCCGAGAGACCGGCGACGCCGGCTCCGACGATGATGACGTCCGCGTGGTCCGCACTGTGAGCGGTGCTGATGAGCACGTGCCCTCCCCGAGGTCGGCGCGGCTGCCGGGGGTTCGTCCCCGCAACAGGCCCCTGAAATGCCGGAGTCCGGGTCGAGGGTAGGGAGGGGTGGGCGCGGTGCGATGAGCGCATGGGTGGGGCATGGTTGCGTGGGGGGCGCATTTCTTCGGGCGGGGGTGGGGCGCGGGGTGCCCTGCCGGTGGCGGGGTGGTCCCCGGGGCCGGCCCTTCGGGCACTGCCCCGGGTCCCGTGAGGTACCGCGCCCGGGGTCTTCCGTTTGGATCGGGCCGGATCGGGGAGCGGGGTCCGGTGACGTGCCTCGCGAGGCGGAGGGGGAGTCCGCGCGGTGCGAGGCGAGTGCGCCGAGGGTCACGCGGGATGGGCGCTCCCCCAGCGGGTGACCGGAAGGGCCGCGCCGGCCGGGTTCTCCCCGGCGGGTGAGCCGAGGTGCCGCGTTGGATGCGTGTCGGCGAGTGCGCCGAGGGGCCGCGTGGGTCGGGTGTCTCCCCGGCGGGTTCGCCGCAGCGGCGCGTCGTGCGGGGTTCTCCCTGGCGAGTGAGCTGGAGGGGCGCGCGGGTGTCGAAAGGGAGAGCGCGCGGAGGCCGCGAGGAACGAGCGGTCGAGCACGGTCGACTGTCGACGCACGCTCAGAGCGCCCCGGAGGCGAAGCGAGCCCAAAAAGAGGGGCCGAGTGGGCTGGAGGGGCGCGCGGGTGTCGAGAGGGAGAGCGCGCGGAGGCCGTGAGGAACGAGCGGTCGGGCACGGTCGACTGTCGACGCACGTTCAGAGCGCCCCGTGGGGGTCCCCCCGGACGGAGTCTGGGGGAGAACCGAGCCCTTAAAGAGAGGCGGCCAACGCGGCTCTGATCGAGTCGTCGATCGTGGGGAAGGCGAAGGTGAAGCCCGACTCCAGGAGCTTCGTGGGAATGACGCGCTGGCTGCTGAGGACCTCGGCGGCCATATCGCCCAGGGCGAGGCGGAGCACCCCCGCCGGGACCGCGAACAGGGCCGGCCGGTGGAGGGCGCGGGACATCGCCTTGGTGATGTCACGGTTGCGGACGGGGTCCGGGGCCGTGCAGTTGACCGGGCCCGAGAGGGACTCCGTGTCCAGGATGTGGCGCAGGGCGGCGACCTCGTCGTGGAGGGAGATGAAGCTCCAGTACTGGCGGCCGTCGCCCACCCGGCCGCCGAGACCCGCCTTGAACAGGGGGAACATCCGGCCCCACGCGCCGCCGCGGGCGACGACGAGGCCCGTACGGGCGAAGGCCGTCCGGATGCCCGCCTCCTGCGCGGGAGCGGCCGCCTCCTCCCACTCCACGCAGACGTTCGGCAGGAAACCGTCGCCCGGCGGGGCGCTCTCGTCCACCGCGCGCTCCCCGGTGTCGCCGTAGTAGCCGATCGCGCTTCCGCACAGGAGCACCCTCGGCGGGGTGTGCAGCGAGGCGACGGCCTCGGCGATCGCGGCGGTGCCGAGGACGCGGCTGTCGCGGATCTCCTTGCGGTACGCCTCGGTCCAGCGGCGGTCGCCGACCCCCGCGCCCGCGAGATTCACGACGGCCTCGCAGCCCACCAGGCCGGCCGTGTCGACGTACTGCCGGTGGGGATCCCACTCCACCTCGTCCCCGGCCCGAGCGGGACGCCGCACCAGGCGCACCACCTCGTGGCTGTCCGAGCGCAGTGAGCGCACCAGTGCCGTGCCGATGAGTCCGGAGGAGCCCGTGATCGCGATCCGCATGGGCCCATCCTGCCCCCGCGGGGCTCCATGACACAGTTGCGCCCATGGCAGAGTCGCCCGCGTCACCCACGTCGCCCACGCCCTCCATACGTCTCGCGTGCCGCGCCGATGAGGCGGCCCTCGGAAGGCTCGACCGGGAGACCTGGTCGACGCTGCACGCCGTGTCACCGAGGCCGACGCCTCCGTACGACCCCTTCTTCGACTCCAACCACCGGCCCGACGACTACCTCGTCGCCGAAGACGGAGCCGCCGCCGGCAAGGGAGCCGCCGCCGGAAAGGGAGGCGGCGCGGAAGGCGGAGGCAGCACTCTCATCGGCTACATCCGGGTCGTGGCCCCCACCGCGCTCGCCTGCAATCAGCACGTTCGCCAGATACAGGGACTCGTCGTCGCGCCGGCCGGCCGCGGGCGCGGGATCGGCCGGGCGCTGCTCCGGAGCGCGTGCGACGAGGCACGGCGGCAGGGCGCGGTCCGCATCACCCTGCGGGTGCTCGGGCACAACACGCCCGCGCGGGCGCTGTACGAGTCCGAGGGCTTCGCCGTCGAGGGGGTGCTGCCGGGGGAGTTCTGGCTCGGCGGCCGGTACGTCGACGATGTGCTGATGGGGCGTAGCCTCCGCTGACGGCGTCACCGGCCGCGCGCCCGGCGTCAGTCGGCGCCGAAGCGCTCCCAGAGCCGTGGGAAGCGCCCTGCCAGCGCCGCGTCGTCGTCGAAGTCGAACGGCGTGCCCACCGGTTCCGCCGTCTGCGGTGTGATCCCCAGTTCCGGTGCGACCACACCCGTGAGCTGCTCGTACGCCTCGTCGGCGGCGTAACCCAGATCCTCGCCGTCTCCGTCGACGTCCTCGTCGAAGTCGTCGAGCAGTTCGGCCAGTGAGTCCGGGTCGTGCAGCGCCCCCTCGAAGACCTCCCGGCCCTGACCGATCAGCCAGCAGCGGAAGTAGTCGAACGCGTCGTCGCTGGCCCCCGCGAGGAGCACGGCCGCCGCGCCCCACAGATCCCAGGTGTACGCGCGGTTGTAGCGGGCCTCGAAGTGGCGCGCGAAGTCCAGTACGGAGTCGGGGTCGAGCCGGAGCAGCCGTTCCACCAGCAGGTCGGCCTGGTCCTCGGGGTCGCCCTCGGCGGCCTCGCGGGTGCTGTCGACGATCTCCCAGAACTCCGTCTCGTCCATCACGGGTCCAGCATCGTGCTTGGGCGGGGGCCGCGCACGCGGAGCCGTCGAAATGCCGTCCGTCGCGCGGGAGGGCCAAGGGGCGTGAACGCCGGGCGTAAGCCGGACAGAAGATGTCCGGTATCCGTGCGACGGTCGTTCCCATGACGACACAAGGAGCATTGACGGGGAAGGTCGCCCTGGTCGCGGGGGCCACGCGGGGAGCGGGCCGCGCCATCGCCGTACAACTGGGAGCGGCGGGCGCGACGGTCTACGTGACCGGCAGGACCACCCGTGAACGGGTCAGTGAGATGGGCCGGTCGACGGAGACCATCGAGGAGACGGCCGAACTGGTCGACGCGGCGGGAGGCAGCGGCATCGCCGTGCCGACCGATCATCTGGAGGCCGGACAGGTACGGGACCTCGTCGCCCGGATCGACCGCGACCACGGACGGCTCGACATCCTCGTCAACGACGTCTGGGGCGGAAACGGCCTCGTCGACTTCAACACCAGGATGTGGGACGTCGATCTGGAGCGCGGGCTGAGAATCCTCGATCTGGGTGTCCGGAGTCACATCATCACCAGCAGCCTCGCGGTTCCCCTGGTGGTGCGTCAGCCGGGCGGCCTGGTCATCGAGGTCACCGACGGCACCGCCCGCTCCAACAAGGGCTTCCGTGAGAACTTCTACTACGACCTGGCCAAGAACGGCCCGATCCGGATGGCGTACACCCTCGGCGAGGAGCTGAAGGGCGTCGGCTGCACGGCCGTCGCCGTCACACCGGGCTTCCTCCGCTCCGAGGAGATGCTCGACATCTTCGGCCTCACCGAGGAGAACTGGCGCGACGGGATCGTCAAGGAGCGGCACTGGGCGCTCTCGGAGTCGCCCGTCTACATCGGCCGGGGCGTGGCCGCCCTCGCGGCCGACTCCGGGAGGCACCGCTGGAACGGGCAGTCGCTCGACAGCGGGCAGCTCGCCAAGGAGTACGGCGTCACGGACGCGGACGGCAGCAGGCCGGACGTCTGGGCGTTCATCCTCGCGGAGAAGGCGGGCGACCGGCCCGTGCTGGACGACTACCGCTGACCGGACGACCGCCGCTGAGCGGTCGCGGCCGATCGGGCAGCGGGTGCGTTCCGCCGGTCGCCGGTCGTTCCGCCGGACGGCGCTCGCGACCCGCGCCGACGGCGTCGGAACGGAAGCACGCCGCACCGAAACCGGCTCTACGTCGCGCCGAGTGCCGTGGCCGGGGGGCACGGCACTCGGGTGCCGGATCCGCGACGCCGTCGTTCCAGGGAGCCGGAGCCCCGGATCCCTGCCGTACGCACAGCCGTACGGCCGCCGGGCGGCGGCCCGGACGACGTCACTCGTACAGCTTCGCCGTCCGCGCCGCCGCCCGGGCGAACTCCGCCCGCAGCGCGGCCGGCTCCAGCACCTCCACGTCCGGGCCCAGGGTGAAGAGCTGCGTGTACGCCACCTCGTGGGACTCGACCGGCAGGGTGAGGGTCACGCGGCCCTCGCCGTCCGGGGGTTCCGCCGCCTCCAGAGCCTCGCGGGCCGCCAGCCGGTCCGTGAGGAACGGCAGCCTCCGCGCGCCCTCCGCCGTCACCCTGATGACCACCTCGGCACGGAGGATGGAACGCGCGAACTCGGCCGCCTGCCCCTCCCAGAAGGCCGGCAGATCGAAGTCCTGGTCCCGTTCGAAGACCCCGTCCGGTTCCGTCGCGCCGACCGAGGCGAACCGGTCGATCCGGTACACCCGGAACGAGTCCTCCACCCTGGCGCACAGGTACCAGACGCCCGCCTTGAGCACGAGACCGTACGGCTCGAGCTCGCGTTCCACCTTCTCGCCGCGGCGGTTGCGGTAGGTCGCCCGGACGCGCCGGTCCTCCCACACCGCCTCGGCGATCGCCGGAAGGAGCCCCGGTGTCTCCGGTTCGTGGTACCAGCCGGGTGCGTCGAGGTGGAAGCGCTGGGCGGCGCTGTCCGGCGCGTCGCTGAGGGAGGGCAGGAGTGCGGCCGAAACCTTCAGCCGGGCCGCGGACGCCGCGTCCTCCAGGCCCATCTCGCGCAGCGCGCCGGGCAGGCCGGAGAGGAACAGCGCCTCGGCCTCGTTGCGGCCGAGGCCGGTCAGCCGGGTGCGGTAGCCGCCGATCAGCCGGTAGCCGCCCGCCCGGCCCCGGTCCGCGTAGACCGGGACCCCCGCCTCCGACAGCGCGAGCGCGTCCCGCGTGACGGTCCGCTCCGACACCTCCAGCTCACGGGCCAGCTCGGTACCGGTCATGGAGGGCCGGGACTGGAGGAGCAGCACCATCTTGATGAGGCGGGCAGCGCGCATGACCCCATGATGCCGCCCCTGGGAGGCGGGGCCCCTCCGGGCGTATCAGACCAGCGGCTCCTGTAGCTCCGTCACCCACTTCTCGATGTCCTCGGGGCATTCGAGGGTGACCTCGCGCGCGTACCCGGCCGACCGCTGGCCGCTCGCCTCGATCCAGTGGGCCAGGGTCTGGGCGGTCGGCACGACGGCGTCGAGGGAGCCGTGGTGCACGATCGTCGCCGCCCGCTCGATGGCGGGCAGGTCCACGATCGCGAAGTCCGGGCCGGGCCGGGGCTCCGCGGAGACCGCGACGGCGGCGTGGACGAGGACCGAGCCGTCGTCCTCGGGCGTGTCCTCGTAGTACGCGATGCCGGGGCCGGCCGTGGTGACGCCCGCCGTGTCGAGGCGGCGGAACAGCTCCTCGTACAAGGGCTTGATGACCGGTCCGATGTCGTGGGGTTCGTAGCTCGCCGCGACGGCCGTCAGTTCGGCCACGCGGACGGCGGGGATGTTCTTCACGATCACTTCTTCAGTGGGCATGCGCCCCTCGCGTTCGATGGAACGGAGCCTCGCCTCGACCTGGGCCAGTCCGGCCGACGCCGCGGTCACCGTCTCCGTCAGCTCGGCCCGCCGCAGGATGAGCATGCCGCGCAGTTCCTCCGTGCTCACCCGGTCGTCGAGGATCCGCCGCACCTGTTGGAGTGTGAAGCCGAGATCCTTGAGCGCGATGACGCGGTTGAGCGTGGCGAGCTGTGCCGCCGTGTAGAAGCGGTAGCCGGTGAACGGGTCGGTGTGGGCGGGGCGCAGCAGCCCGATCGCGTCGTAGTGACGCAGCATGCGGGCCGACACACGTCCGTGCCGGGCGAAGTCTCCGATGGTGAACATGACCCCCCAAGTGCATGCCTTGCCACGGTGTCAGGGTCAAGCATCCCCGATCGTCCCCGGCGCACGGCCGATGGTGGATGGCCGATGGCTGGTGGCCATGCACCGGCGGCCGGCGGCCGTGCGCCGGTGGTCACGCGCCGGAACCGCGCCGGAGGAACCGGAAGGACCGAAAAAACCGGAAGAACCAGAGAAACCAGAGAAACCAGAAAAGGGGAATCACCCCCGGACGGTGGTGCGAGCCGCCCAGGGGTGATCATCGGGAGCGTCAGAGCCCGTAGCGCTCCCGGGCCTCCTTCACCGCGGACGCGGGCATCTCGCCCCGGCGGGCCAACTGCGCCAGCGCCGCCACGGTGATCGACTGGGCGTCCACGCCGAAGTGCCGGCGGGCCGCCTGCCGTGTGTCCGACAGACCGAAGCCGTCGGTGCCCAGTGAGGTCCAGTCCTGCTCGACCCACTGGCTGATCTGATCCGGAACCTGGCGCATCCAGTCGCTGACCGCGAGCACCGGCCCCGGCGCGCCCTCCAGCGCCTTCCGGACGTACGGGGTGCGGTCCTCGCCCCTCAGCAGCGCCTCGTCCGCCTCCAGCGCGTCGCGGCGCAGCTCGCCCCAAGAGGTCGCGGACCAGACATCGGCCGTGACACCCCAGTCGGCGGCGAGCAGTTGCTGCGCCTCCAGGGCCCAGTGGATCGCCGTGCCGGAGGCGAGGAGCTGGAGCCGGGGGGCGTCCTGGTACGGAGCGACGCCCTCCTTGAAGCGGTACAGCCCTCGGACGATGCCCTCTTCGACGCCCTCCGGCATCGCGGGCTGATGCTTGGGCTCGTTGTAGACGGTCAGGTAGTAGAAGACGTTCTCGGCCTCGGGCCCGAACATCCTCCGCAGACCGTCCTTGACGATCACCGCGATCTCGTACGCGAACGCCGGGTCGTAGTTGAGGGACGCCGGGTTGGTGGCCGCGATCAGATGCGAGTGGCCGTCGGCGTGCTGGAGGCCCTCGCCGGTCAGGGTCGTACGGCCCGCGGTCGCGCCGACGATGAAGCCCTTGCCGAGCTGGTCGGCGAGCTGCCACATCTGGTCGCCGGTGCGCTGCCAGCCGAACATCGAGTAGAAGATGTAGAAGGGGATCATCGGCTCGCCGTGCGTCGCGTACGACGTGGAGGCGGCGATGAAGTCCGCCATGGCCCCGGCCTCGGTGATCCCCTCGTTGAGGATCTGGCCGTCCTTGGCCTCCTTGTAGTACATCAGCTGGTCGCGGTCGACCGGCTCGTACGTCTGGCCCAGCGGCGAGTAGATGCCCGCGGAGGGGAACAGCGACTCCATCCCGAAGGTGCGGGCCTCGTCCGGGACGATGGGGACCCAGCGCCTGCCGGTCTCCTTGTCCCGCATCAGCTCCTTGACCAGGCGTACGAACGCCATGGTCGTGGCCATCTCCTGGGTGCCGGAGCCCTTCAACAGGGCCTTGAAGGCGCGTTCGTCCGGAGCGGGAAGAGTGACCGCGTGCACTCGGCGGGCGGGGGCGGGACCGCCGAGTGCAGCGCGGCGTTCGTGGAGGTAGCGAACCTCGGGGGAATCGACGCCGGGGTGGCCGTAGGGCACCAGGCCGTCGTCGAAAGCGCTGTCGGGGATCGGGAGTCCGAGCAGATCGCGCATGCCCTTGAACTCGTCGATCGTGAGCTTCTTCATCTGGTGGTTGGCGTTCTTCGCCGCGAAACCCTTGCCGAGGGTGTGCCCCTTGACCGTCTGCGCGAGGATCACCGTCGGCGCGCCCTTGTGGGCGAGGGCCGCCCGGTACGCCGTGTACACCTTGCGGGCCTCGTGGCCGCCGCGGGAGGTGTAGAAGCACTCGGCGATCTTCGCGTCCGTCAGGACCTTCGCCATTTCGACGAGCGCGGGCTCCGCGCCGAAGAAGTGCTCGCGGATGTAGGCGACGTCACGGGTGACGTACGTCTGGAACTGCGCGTCCGGGACCTCGCGGAGGCGGCGTACGAGCGCGCCCGTCGTGTCGAGCTGGAACAGTTCGTCCCAGGCGGAGCCCCACAGCGATTTGACGACATTCCAGCCGGCGCCGCGGAACTGGGCCTCCAGCTCCTGCACGATCTTGAAGTTGGCGCGGACCGGGCCGTCGAGACGCTGGAGGTTGCAGTTGATGACGAAGGTCAGATTGTCCAGCTGCTCGCGGGCCGCGAGGGCGATGGCCGCCGTCGCCTCCGGCTCGTCCATCTCGCCGTCGCCGAGGAAGGCCCAGACATGGGAGCCGGAGGTGTCCTTGACGCTCCGGTTGTGGAGGTAGCGGTTGAAGCGCGCCTGGTAGATCGCGGAGAGCGGGCCGAGGCCCATGGAGACCGTGGGGAACTCCCAGAGCCAGGGCAGCCGGCGCGGGTGCGGATAGGACGGCAGCCCGTTCCCGCCCGCTTCCTGGCGGAAGTTGTCGAGTTGCTCCTCGCCGAGACGGCCGTCGAGGAACGCACGGGCGTAGATGCCGGGGGAGGCGTGGCCCTGGATGTACAGCTGGTCGCCCGAGCCCTCCCCCTCCTTGCCGTGGAAGAAGTGGTTGAAGCCCGTCTCGTAGAGCCAGGCGGCGGAGGCGAAGGTGGCGATATGGCCGCCTACGCCGAGCCGGGAGCCGCGCGTCACCATGGCGGCCGCGTTCCAGCGGTTCCATGCGGCGATACGGGTCTCCATCGCCTCGTCGCCGTCGAAGGCGGGCTCGGCGGAGGTGGGGATGGTGTTGACGTAATCCGTCTCCAGCAGCCTGGGCACGGGGACTCCGGCCGCCTCGGCGTGCTGGAGCGTGCGCCGCATCAGATACGCGGCACGATGCGGGCCGGCGTGCCGGGTGACGGCGTCAAGGGAAGCCGCCCATTCGGCGGTCTCCTCGGCGTCGCGGTCCGGGAGCTGGTCGAGCTCGCTCGGAAGCTTGCCTGTGAGGTCGGTCATGGTCGCCGCCTTCCGGACTGGGAGGGGGGTGGAGATAAAGGTGCCCTTGTCTGGCAGGACAGGGCGGGGTCCCCGGCGAACCGGGGGAGGGGTTGTTGCCCAATGCGACTGTAAGCCTCTGATCGATGATCGATCAAAGTCCTAGGAGGTAAAACTTCTCCGGAAGGCGAAATTGGCATTCCGTGCCTCGAAATCAGGCACGGAGTGCCGGAATATTGGCTGGTTTTGTCGCTGTTCGCCGGTCTCCGCGTCGCGCGCACGGCGGCCCGGGTCCGGGGCCGGTCGGGGCGGTGCGGGGCGGGACGCCGGTGGTCGGGGCGTGTGGCGACGGTGCAGGGCGATGGCGTACGGCGATGGCGTACGGCGTCCGGGCGCGCGGAATCGCCTTCCGGAGGGCGTGCGCGGCGGCGTGCGGGCCGTTGTGGCCGCTCCCGTAGGGGCGAGTTCCGGCCGGTCGGGGACGCGGGGTGGGGCTGGCGCGGCGAACCGCGGGCCCGGGTGTCAGGCCCTCGGGGCGCAGCCCAGGACGTGGGCCTTGACCAGGGTGCCGATGTCCGGGTCGTGGCGGAGGAAGGCGTCCACCAGCGCTTCGTGCTCCTCCGCGTACGACTGCTGGACCGTGCCCAGCCAGCGGATGGAGAGCGCCGTGAAGACCTCGATGCCCAGCCCCTCCCAGGTGTGCAGGAGTACGCCGTTGCCCGCCGCGCGCACCAGCTCGCGGTGGAAGGCGACCGTGTGGCGGACCTGGCCCGCCGAGTCGCCCGCCCGGTCCGCCGCGTACAGCGCCTCCACATGCGGTTGCAGGGCCGAGCAGTCCTCGGCCAGCCGGCCGGCCGCCAGCTCCGCGGCGATCTGCTCCAGCCCGGCCCGCACCGGATAGCTCTCCTCCAGGTCGGCCGCGGTGAGATTGCGTACGCGTACGCCCTTGTTCGGCGCGGATTCGATCAGCCGCAGGCTCTCCAGCTCCCGCAGCGCCTCACGGACCGGCGTCTGCGAGACCTGGAGCTCGGTGGCGATACCGCGCTCGACGATGCGTTCCCCGGGCTTCCAGCGGCCGCTGACGATCCCCTCCACGATGTGCTCGCGGATCTGCTCCCGCAGCGAGTGGACGACGGGCGGGGTCATGAGGGCTCCCGAGGGGGGATAGCGCGCGGATGGGGGTGCCATTATTGCTCCCGCTCGCCCGCTCCGGGGTTTTCCCACCGGCTGACGCGCTGATCCCGGCCTGGCTCGACGTCCGTTCCGGCCTGGCTCGACGTCCGTTTTCGGGGCCCGGAACCAGCCGTTTTCGGGGCTCGGAACCAGCCGGGGCCGCCGCCCGCGTCGCCCCCGCTCCCGTACGCGAACCGGGTGGGGGATCCGTAGGGAGCCGCACACGTGCCGAGTGGGGAGCAGAGCGGGGACCGGCCTCCGGGGCGCTTCCGGAAACGCGGAGCCCCCGCCCGGAAGACGATCCGGGCGGGGGCCGCATGCGGTGTGCCGGTCCGGGCCTACAGGCCCAGCTCGACCTCGAACTCGCCCGCCTCCAGGATCGCCTTGACCGCCGTCAGATAGCGGGCGGCGTCGGCGCCGTCCACCAGACGGTGGTCGTAGGAGAGCGAGAGATATGTCATGTCACGGATGCCGATCACGGTGCCCTCGGCGGTCTCGATGACCGCCGGGCGCTTGACCGTGGCGCCGATGCCCAGGATGGCTGCCTGGGTCGGCGGCACGATGACCGTGTCGAACAGCGCACCGCGCGAACCGGTGTTGCTGATGGTGAACGTCGCGCCCGCCAGGTCGTCCGGACGGATCTTGTTGTTGCGGACGGCGCCCGCCAGCTCGGCCGTCTTCTTGGCGATACCGGCGATGTTCAGGTCGCCCGCGCCCTTGATGACGGGGGTCATCAGCCCCTTCTCGGAGTCCACGGCGATGCCGATGTTCTCCGTGTCGAAGTAGGTGATGGTGCCCTCGTCCTCGTTGATCCGGGCGTTGACGATCGGGTGCGCCTTCAGCGCCTGGGCCGCCGCCTTCACGAAGAACGGCATCGGGGAGAGCTTGACGCCCTCACGGGCGGCGAAGCTGTCCTTGGCCTGGGCGCGCAGCCGCATCAGCCGGGTGACGTCGACCTCGACGACCGAGGTCAGCTGCGCCTGGCTGTGCAGCGCCTTCATCATGTTGTCGCCGATGAGCTTGCGCATCCGGGTCATCTTGACCGTCTGACCGCGCAGCGGGGACACCTCGAGGGCCGGAGCCTTCGCGGTGGCCGCGGGAGCCGCGGCGGGAGCCGGGGCCGGGACGGCGGCGCGAGCGGCCTCGGCCGCGGCGACGACGTCCTGCTTGCGGATACGGCCTCCGACGCCGGAGCCCCTGACCGCGGAGAGGTCCACGCTGTTCTCGGCGGCGAGCTTACGGACCAGGGGGGTCACATAGGCGTCACCGGCCGACGGCGCGGCGGGTGCGACAGGAGCGGGCGCGGCCGGAGCGGCGGCCTGGACCGGAGCCGGCGCGGGAGCCGCAGGAGCGGGCGCGGCCGGAGCGGCCGCCTGGACCGGTGCGGGCGCGGGTGCGGGTGCCGGGGCCGCAGGCGCGGCGGGCGCGGGTACCGGGGCGGGAGCCGGGGGAGCGACCGGAGCGGGGGCCGGAGCGGCCACGGGCGCCGGGGCGGCGGGCGCGGCCGGAGCCACGGGCGCGGCACCCGCGGTGCCGATCACGGCCAGCTTCGCGCCGACCTCCGCGGTCTCGTCCTCCGCGACGACGATCTCCAGCAGCACACCGGCCGCCGGGGCGGGGATCTCGGTGTCGACCTTGTCGGTCGAGACCTCGAGCAGCGGCTCGTCCTCCTCGACGGACTCGCCGACCTCCTTCAGCCAGCGGGTGACGGTGCCCTCCGTGACGCTCTCACCGAGCGCCGGAAGGACCACGTCCGTACCGGAGGCCGCGCCGGCCGGAGCGGCGGCGGGCGCCGGAGCCGGTTCGGCGACCGGAGCGGCGGGAGCCTCGGCCACCGGAGCGGGCGCCGCAGGGGCGGGCGCCGGTTCGGCGACAGGGGCGGGGGCCGCGGCGGGCGCGGGTACGGGCGCGGGAGCCTCGGCGGCGACCGGAGCCGGAGCGGCGACAGGCGCGCCGGAGCCGTCGTCGATGATCGCCAGTTCGGCCCCGACCTCGACGGTCTCGTCCTCGGCGACCTTGATGGACGCGAGAACACCCGACGCGGGGGCCGGGATCTCGGTGTCGACCTTGTCGGTCGAGACCTCGAGCAACGGCTCGTCGGCCTCGACGCGCTCGCCCTCGGCCTTCAGCCAGCGGGTGACGGTGCCCTCGGTGACGCTTTCACCGAGCGCCGGAAGGGTTACGGAAACCGACATGGTTTCAGCTGCTCCTAACGATGGGTTCTCCCCAGCACAAGCGAAGCGGCGAGCGTGGGGAAGTGCGGAAGTGGTCGTCGCGCCCGAGGGGCTCAGGCAGTCCGGGAAGCTCGGTCAGCTCAGTCATGTGCGTGCAGCGGCTTGCCCGCGAGGGCCAGGTGGGCCTCGCCGAGCGCCTCGTTCTGGGTCGGGTGCGCGTGGATGAGCTGCGCGACCTCGGCAGGCAGAGCCTCCCAGTTGTAGATGAGCTGCGCCTCGCCGATCTGCTCGCCCATACGGTCACCGACCATGTGGACGCCGACCACGGCACCGTCCTTGACCTGGACGAGCTTGATCTCGCCCTGGGTCTTGAGGATCTTGCTCTTGCCGTTGCCCGCCAGGTTGAACTTCAGGGCGACGACCTTGTCCGCACCGTAGATCTCCTTGGCCCTGGCCTCGGTGACGCCGACGGAGGCGACCTCGGGGTGGCAGTAGGTCACCCGCGGCACGCCGTCGTAGTCGATCGGGACGGTCTTGAGACCGGCCAGGCGCTCGGCCACCAGGATGCCCTCGCCGAAGCCGACGTGCGCGAGCTGGAGCGTGGGGACGAGGTCGCCGACCGCCGAGATGGTGGGCACATTCGTCCGCATGTACTCGTCGACCAGGACGTAGCCGCGGTCCATCGCGACGCCCTGCTCCTCGTAACCGAGACCCGCGGAGACCGGGCCGCGCCCGACGGCGACCAGCAGCACCTCGGCCTCGAAGGTCTTGCCGTCCGCGAGGGTCACCCGGACACCGTTCTCGGTGTACTCCGCCTTCTCGAAGAAGGTGCCCAGGTTGAACTTGATGCCGCGCTTGCGGAAGGCGCGCTCAAGAAGCTTGGAGCTGTTCTCGTCCTCGACCGGGACCAGGTGCTTCAGGCCCTCGATGACGGTGACGTCCGCGCCGAAGGACTTCCACGCGGAAGCGAACTCGACGCCGATGACCCCGCCGCCCAGCACGATCGCGGACTGCGGGACACGGTCCAGCTTCAGCGCGTGGTCGGAGGAGATGATCCGGTTGCCGTCGATCTCCAGGCCGGGCAGCGACTTCGGTACCGAGCCGGTGGCGAGGAGGATGTGACGGCCCTGGATGCGCTGGCCGTTGACATCGACGGAGGTGGGCGACGACAGCCGGCCCGAACCCTCGATGACGGTGATCTTGCGGGAGGAGATGAGACCCGTGAGGCCCTTGTACAGCCCCTGGATCACCTCGTCCTTGTACTTGTGAACGGCTGCGACGTCGATGCCCTCGAAGGTGGCACGGACACCGAACTGCTCCGACTCACGGGCCTGGTCGGCGATCTCGCCGGCGTGCAGCAGAGCCTTCGTGGGGATGCATCCGTAGTGCAGGCAGGTGCCGCCGAGCTTGTCCTTCTCGATCAGGGCGACGTCCAGGCCCAGCTGGGCCCCGCGCAGCGCCGCAGCGTAACCGCCGCTACCGCCGCCGAGGATCACTAGGTCGAAAACGGTGCTGGCGTCGTTCGCCACGTCACGTCCTCCATGCATGTGCGCCGGTCGCCGGTTCCCCTTTTCCCTGGGGACGACCGGCCGTTCGGCTGGTGTGCGGCCGATGTCTCGTCGGCCCTGTGGTGGGGCCCTGTCCTGCCGAGAACCCATCTTCGCATTTGTTCGGGGAAGACGGGACGCTGGGCAGCGGTCTGGCAGCGTCTGATCGATCACCTCATCGGTTACCGGTCCGTAGAACGTAGGAACACGGCATTCGATTCCCTCGGAATGTCATGTTGGCGACATTTCGTCGACAGCGAACGGAACCTTCGGGGGCATGCGCGTACGGCTCCGGGCGCGCTGCCCGGAGCCGTACCGAAACCGTGCCCACCCCGTACGGAACCTCTGCCGGAGCCGTGCCGGGACCCCTGGGCGGAGTCCACGCGGCCCGGCGGGGGCCGGCGGTGGACCGGCGGGGGAGCGACCTCAGCCCAGGTCGCCCTCGCCCATGCGCTCGGCCAGCCTCACCAGGGTGCGGACCGAGGAGCCGGTGCCGCCCTTGGGGGTGTACGCGAACGGCGCGCCCTCGTGGAAGGCCGGGCCCGCGATGTCCAGGTGCGCCCAGGTGATGCCCTCGCCCACGAACTCCTTCAGGAAGAGGCCGGCCACCAGGCCGCTGCCCATCCGCTCGCCCATGTTCGAGATGTCGGCCGTCGACGACTCCATGCCCTTGCGCAGCTCCGCGGGGAGCGGCATCGGCCAGGACTGCTCGCCGACCTCCTCCGCGGTCTCGTGGACGGCGGTGCGGAAGGCGTCGTCGTTCGCCATGATCCCGAAGGTGCGGCTGCCGAGGGCGAGCATCATCGCGCCGGTCAGGGTCGCGACGTCCACGATCGCGTCCGGCTTCTCCTCGGACGCCTTCCACAGCGCGTCCGCCAGCACGAGCCGGCCCTCGGCGTCGGTGTTGAGCACCTCGACGGTCTTGCCGCTGTACATGCGCAGCACGTCGCCGGGACGGGTGGCCGAGCCGGACGGCATGTTCTCGGCGAGGGCGAGCCAGCCGGTGACGTTCACCGGGAGGCCGAGCCGGGCCACGGCGACGACGGCGGCGAACACGGCCGCGGCGCCGGCCATGTCGCACTTCATCGTCTCGTTGTGCCCGGCGGGCTTCAGGGAGATGCCGCCGGAGTCGTAGGTGATGCCCTTGCCCACCAGGGCGAGCGTCTTGGCCGCCTTGGAGTGGGTGTAGGTGAGCTTCACCAGGCGCGGCGGGTTCTGCGAGCCCTGGCCCACGCCGAGGATCCCGCCGAAGCCGCCCTTGGCCAGAGCCTTCTCGTCCAGTACCTGGACCTTGACGCCGGTCTCCTTGCCCGCGGCGGTGGCCACGGCCGCGAACGACTCGGGGGTGAGGTCGTTCGGCGGGGTGTTGACCAGATCGCGGGCGCGGTTGATCTCCTCCGTGACCGCGATGGCACGCTCGGCCGCGGCCTTGTACTCCTTGTCGCGCGGCTTGGCGCCCAGCAGGGCGACCTCGGCGAGCGGCGCCTTCGCGCCCTTGCCGTCCTTCTTGTCGCCGCCCTGGTAGGCGGTGAAGGCGTACGCGCCGAGGAGCGCGCCCTCGGCGATGGCCTCGGCGTCCTCCGCGGCCTCGATGGGCAGCGCGAAGGCGGCCTTCTTCGAACCGGCCAGCGCGCGGGCCGCGGTGCCCGCCGCACGGCGCAGCGACTCGGCCGGGTAGGCCACGGCCTTCCCGGCGCTCTCCGGCACCGGCCCGAGACCGACGGCCAGGACGACAGGCGCCTTCAGGCCGGGCGGCGAGGGAAGCTTGGTCACCTCGCCCTCGGCGCCGGACGCGCCCAGGGTCTCCAGTACGGACGCGAGCTTGCCGTCGAACGCCTTGTTCACGGCCGCGGCGCCTGGCGCGACCACCGGGCCCTTGGCCCCCTTCGCGACCCCGACGACGAGGGCGTCGGCGCGCAGGGTCGCCGCGCCGGCAGTGCTGAGAGTGAGAGCAGTCACGGTGGTGATTTCTCGCTTCCGTTGAGTTTCCCGGCCTGTCGGGGCCTTCGAGGGTTGGTGGCGGGTACCAGGCGGTCTGCCGAAATCCCGCCCGACAAGAGCGTACGCGCGCTCAGATGTCACGCTCACGGCGGCGCTGTTCACTCTCGCGTGGTGTCCGTCTCATGTGTGAGCCGGAGCCCGCGAAGAATCGGCCGCACTCGCCGAGTTCGGCGGCCGAGGCGGTGGGCCGCCGTGGCTGTCGCGCCGTCGCGGGGTGCTCGCACCGGTGCCGTACGCGAACCGGCCGAGCCCGGAACCGGCCGGGGCCCAAAGCCGGTTGAGGCCCGGAACCGGTTGAAGCCCGCTCGGCAACCGAGGAGCGACGAACCGGCCGTCTGCCGCCACAGCACAAGCCGCCACAGCACAACTAGTGCGGCCCCAGCACCAGAGCCGCCAGCGAGACCGTCGCGGCCGTCTCCGCGAGCGCGCCGAACACATCGCCGGTCACCCCGCCGAAGCGCCGTACACAGTGACGCAGCACCAACTGCGCCCCGGCCAGCCCGGCGAGGACCGCGATCGCGAGGTGCAGCGCCCCGAAAGCCCCTGAACTCCAGCCCGCCTCCGGGATCCAGCCCGGCCCCGGGCCGGTGCCGAGGAGCGCGCCCGCGCCCGCGCAGACCGCCGTGACCAGTGCGGCGACGAGCACCCCCGTGCGGACGGGCACCGACCCCGCGACCGCCGCGCCCAGGCCGTCGGGCCGGGCGGCCGGAACTCCGGTACGGGCGGCCAGTGTGAGCGCGAGGCGGGCGGCGACACCGGAGACCGCCAGGGCCAGGGCCCCGTACGACCAGCCCCGGCCGAACAGCGCCGAGACCGCCGCGACCTGCGCGAGCAGTACGAAGAGCAGGGTGATCACGCCGAACGGGCCGATGTCCGACCGCTTCATGATCCGCAGCGCGTCCTGTGCGGGCTTGCCGCTGCCGAGGCCGTCGGCCGTGTCGGCGAGACCGTCGAGATGGAGCGCGCGGGTGAGGACCGCCGGTACGGCGACGCCGGCGACGGCCGCGAGCAGCGGACCCGAGCCGGCCAGCAGCAGCACCCCGCCGACCGCGCCCGCGACCAGACCCACGACCAGCCCGGCCAGCGGAGCGCACACCATCCCGGCACGGGCCGCGTCCCGGTCCCACCGGGTGACGCGGACGGGGAACACGGTCAGGGTGCCGAAGGCGAAACGTACGCCGGCCAGATCACTCACACCAGATCACTCACGGGCGAAGAGTAGCCCGGCGGGTCACGCGGGCGACTCACCGGGCAGAAGCCGCCGTCGACCACTACACGGGCTAAATTGCGCATAAATTACTAAATGGGGAGTTTCTGGCATATGGGTACGTGGTTCCACGACAACATCATCGAGCCGGGGAAGCTCCCGACGCTTCTCGCCCTCGCCTCCTTCGTCCTCACCTTTCTCGTCACCCGTGTCATCACCCGGCTCATCCGGGCGGGCCGGGGGCCGTTCCGCAACATCACGCCCGGCGGCGTCCACATCCACCATGTCGTCCCCGGTGTGATCCTGACCGTCGTCGGCGGGTTCGGAGCGGTCGGCAGCGGCCGGTACGGATGGGCCGCCGCCGTCTTCGCGGTCGTCTTCGGGATGGGCGCGGGGCTCGTCCTCGACGAGTTCGCGCTGATCGTCCATCTCGACGACGTCTACTGGACCGAGGAGGGCCGCAGAAGCGTGGAGGTCGTCGTCCTCGCCACCGCCCTCGCCCTGCTGGTCCTCGGCGGCTTCTCGCCCCTCGGCGTCGACTCTCTCACCGCGCAGGAGCGCCAGAACCGCGCCACCGTCCTCAGCACCCTGCTGCTGAACCTCCTCTTCGTGCTGATCACCTTCGTCAAGGGCAAGACGACGTCGGCGCTCCTCGGCATCTTCGTGCCGTTCGTCGCGATCTTCGGGGCCGTCAGGCTGGCCCGTGCGAACTCGATCTGGGCCCGGCGCTTCTACCGGAACCGGCACAAGGCCCGTGCCAAGTCGGTGCTCCGCACCTACCGGCACGACCGGCGCTGGAACGGGCCCCGCAGGAAGTTTCAGGATCTGATCGGCGGTGCGCCCGACCGGCTCCCCTCGCGCAAGCGCTGAGCGGTCCGCCGCCCCCGCAGCGCCCACAGCGCACAGAGCACCAGCGCGCCCGCGATCGCCGCCAGATGCTCCTTGCCCGCGAGATTCGGCTGGACGATCACTTCCACGATCATCGCCACGATCACCAGCGCGCCCGTGAACCACGCCCGCGACCGCCAGCACACACAGATCGCGAGGCCGACGACCGCCGCCGACGGGCCGGTGTCGACGATCCGCGCGTCGGACTCCGGCAGCCCGAAGAGGCCGCCGGGGCCGACCGCGACGCCGATCCGCGCGTACAGGGTCCCGGCGAGCGTGGAGACGTACGCGATCACCAGCGTCCGCGTACGGCCGAGGCAGATCTCCGCGATCCCGAACACCAGCAGCACCTGGGCCAGCGCGCCCCACACCGGAAGGTCGAGCGCCGGCACGAACAACGACAGGGGGGTGCGCAGGAGAGCGAGCCAGAGCGGGTCCTCCGCGCGCACGAACCCGATGTCGTGGACCAGCGCATAACCCCACGACTGGTTCTGGAGGATCTGGCAGAGGGCGATGAGGCAGATCGACGTCAGCGTCATCGGGACGGCCCGCCACCTCTCGGTGACGAGAGCCGTCCGCACCGTCTCGTACAACGGCCCCCACTCGCGCCGTGCGAAGGCCCTCACGGCTTCGTTCACCGTTTCGACCCCAGATGTCTGCGGTGCAGCCAGCCCGGCAGGCCCGGCGCCTCCATAAAGCCCTCGGCGCGCGCCGCCGCCACGCCGATGCGCGGCAGGTCCGCGCTCTTCTCGAAGAGCAGGAACCGGGGTTCCCAGATGGGCCGGTACTTGGCGTTGGCGCGGTACAGCGATTCGATCTGCCACCAGCGGGAGAAGAACGTCAGCAGCGAACGCCACAGCCGCAGGACCGGGCCCGCGCCGAGTCTGGAGCCGCGTTCGAAGACGGACCGGAACATCGCGAAGTTCAGCGAGACCTGGCGGACGCCGATCTCGTCCGCGCGCCGCAGGAGTTGGATGACCATGAACTCCATCAGGCCGTTCTCGGAGCCGCGGTCGCGGCGCATCAGATCGAGCGAGAGCCCCTTGGCCCCCCAGGGCACAAAGCTGAGCACGGCCCGCAGCCGGCCTTCGCCGTCGGTGCATTCGAGCATCACGCACCGGCCGTCGCCGGGGTCGGCGAGCCGCCCGAGCGCCATCGAGAACCCGCGCTCGGTGGCTCCGTCGCGCCAGTCGTCCGCGCGCCGCAGGAGCACGTCCATCTCGTCGGGAGGGATCTCCTCGTGACGGCGGATCCGCACCTCGTACCCGGCCCGTTCGACGCGGTTGTACGCCTGGCGCACGGTCCGCATCGCGCGCCCCTCCAGGGTGAAGTCGGCGGTCTCGACGATCGCCTCGTCGCCCAGCTCCAGCGCGTCCAGCCCATGCCGGGCGTAGATCGTCCCGGCTTCCTCGCTCGCGCCCATCACGGCCGGGATCCAGCCGTGTTCGCGGGCCTGGGCGAGCCAGGGCTCGATCGCGCCGGGCCATGCCTCGGGATCGCCGATCGGGTCGCCGGAGGCGAGCGAGACCCCGCCGACCACCCGGTAGACGACGGCCGCCTTCCCGGTGGGGGACCAGACGGCGCTCTTCTCGCGGCGCAGCGCGAAGTAGCCGAGCGAGTCGCGGTCGCCGTGGCGCTGAAGCAGCACCCGCAGCCGCTCCTCGTCGTCCTCGGAGAGCGGGTCGACGGCGCGGCGGGAGCGGAAGGCCGCGTACAGCACGGCGAGCAGCAGCAGGGTGGAGACGACGTTGATGACGACGTCGACCCAGCCGGGTGTGCTGATGCCGGGGAAGCGGGAGTCGTCGGCGGCGACCGAGACCAGCCGCATCGCGCCGTAACGCCAGCGCTCCAGGAAGGTGGAGCCGGTGGTGGCCGTGTTGGTGGCGCCGACGAGGAGGGCCGCGGCGAGCGAGGTGACCAGCAGTCCGCCGACGGCGACGACCGCGGCCAGCCTCGGGTTCGAGCGGTCGCCCTTCGCGTAGAACTCACGCCGTCCCAGCAGCAGCGCGAGGGTGAAAGCGGCGGTCAGCGCGAGTGAGACCCAGTTCTGGGCGTGCGCGCGGACGGCCGGGTCGATGGCGACGGCCAGCCCGAGGAGCGGCAGGAAGAGCCCGGCCAGGACGAGGTTGAGGATCCAGGCGGCCCGCTTGCGGCGGCGCATGGTGATCGCCAGGAAGAGGGTGAACGCACCGGAGGCGAAGCCCGCGGTCAGCAGATACGGAGTGAAGTAGTCGTCGACGTTGTGGCGGCGGATGTCGTTTCCGAACGACACCCACACGGCGCTCAGGAAGTTGATGAAGGTGACCGCCCGCAGATACCAGACGGCGAACGCCGCGCTGCGCCGGGAACGGGCGGTGCCCCGGGCGGTTCTCTCACTCGTACCGGTACTGGACAAACGGACCTCTCCCATGAAAAGCGATCATATGGGGCATCGCTGGTCATGGTGGGCGACGGCCGGTGGCGGCCGTACTCGGCGCGTCAGTCCGTGTCGCTCTCCGTCGGCTCTCCCGTACGCGGCGACCGCGCGGACTCCGTCGACGCGGACTCCGCGGGCACCGACTCGGCCGACGCGGACTCCGCGGGCGTGGACTCCGCGAGCGGGGGATCCCCGGGCGCGGACTCCCCGCGCTTGGACTCCGTACGCTCGGGCAGTTCGGCCGCGAGAGCCGCCGCCGCCTGAACGAGAGGGAGGGCCAGCAACGCTCCGGTTCCTTCCCCCACAGTGACGCCCTGATCCAGCAGCGGGTTGAGCGCCATCCGGTCCAGCGCCTTCGCCTGGGCCGGCTCACCGCTCAGCTGACCGGCCAGCCACCAGTCCGGCGCGCGGAACGCCGCCCGCTGACCGACCAGCGCGCACGCCGCCGATACGACCCCGTCCAGGATCACCGGCGTCCGGCGCACCGCGCACTGGAGCAGGAATCCCGTCATCGCCGCGAGATCCGCGCCCCCGACCGCCGCCAGCAGCTCCAACTGGTCGCCCAGCACCGGCCGGGCACGCCTCAGCGCGTCCCGGATCGCCGCGCACTTGCGCATCCACGCCAGATCGTCGATGCCCGCGCCACCGCGTCCGGTGACCACCGAGGCGTCCGTCCCGCACAAGGCCGCGATCAGCGTGCACGCGGGCGTGGTGCCGCCGACGCTCAGATCACCGAGCACCACCAGATCGGTGCCCGAGTCGGCCTCCTCGTCCGCGATCGCCATGCCCAGGCGTACGGCGGCCTCGGCCTCCTCGATCGTCAGCGCGTCCTCGATGTCGATACGGCCGCTGCCGCGCCGCACCCGGTGGCGTACGACGTCCTCCGGCAGCAGGGCCGGATCGCAGTCCAGGCCGGCGTCGACGATCCGCACCGGCACACCCATCCGGCGGGCCAGCACGGCGAGCGGGCTGCCGCCGTCCAGCACCCGTCGCGCCAGCAGGTGCGCGGAGCCCGCCTCCCGGCCGGACACGCCCAGTTCGGCGACCTTGTGATCGGCCGCGAACAGCACCACGCGCGGGCGCTCCACGGCCTTCACCGGCACGGACCTCTGCGCGGCCGACAACCATTCGCCCAGCTCGTCGAGTCGGCCGAGGGCGCCGGGCGCGACGATGAGCCGCTCCCTGTGCTCCTCGGCCTCCCGCCTCAGACCCCCGTCGGGACGCTCGATCAGATCGGAGAAGTCATCGAGATTCAGCCTGCTCATTCGCCGAACAGTACCGGCTGTGCGGCAGCTCAGCTCCGCAGGACCAGGGCTTGGCCGGCGACCACCAGAAGCACATGCTCGCATTCGGCGGCGAAGGCCGCGTTGAGGCGTCCCAGCTCGTCCCGGAACCGCCGTCCGGAGGCCGTCGCGGGCACCACGCCCGACCCCGTCTCATTGGTCACCGCGACCACCGTGCGCCCGGTCTCCCGTACGGCCGCGACCAGTTCGCCGACCCGCTCCCGCAGCGCTCGTTCACCGTCCTCGCGCCACTTCGCGTCGTCCCACGCGCCGACCCGGTCCATCGCGTCGGTCAGCCACAGCGACAGACAGTCGATCAGCAGCGGCGGCCCGTCCTCGGCGAGCAGCGGCACGAGATCGCAGGTCTCCTCGGTGCGCCAGGAAGCGGGACGCCGCTCCCGGTGCAGCGCGACCCGGTCCGCCCACTCCGCGTCGCCGTCCCGCCCGCCGCCCGTCGCCACGTACAGCACATCCGGGAACGCCGCCAGCCTGCGCTCGGCCTCCAAGGACTTTCCGGACCGCGCGCCGCCGGTGATCAGGGTGCGGCGCGGCACATCGGGCACCGCGTGGTACTCGCCGACGATCAGCGTCGCCCCGTCCGGCACCGCGCGGGCCCCCGCCGCCGTGAGCCTGCGCTCCAGCTCCGGACCGCCCGGCACATCGTGGTCGAGATGCACGGCGATCACATCGGTCGTCGCGCCGATCGCGCCGGCCGCCCGCAGCCGCGCGATCGCGTCAGGCCGTCCCACGACGTCCGCGACGACCATCTCGTAAGCGGCGAGCCCCTCGGCGAGACCGGCCGGAGCGCCGCCCGGCGGCAGATAGAGCAGCCGGTCGCCGTCGGGCGAGGTCACCTCGTACCCCGTTCCCGGATGGTCCATCGGCACCGCCCGCACCCGGTGCCCGCTGATCAGCGTCAACACCCGCCCGTCCGGCACACGGCCCGCCGACGGCAGCCCCGCCGGGAGCTCCACCGCCGGTCCGTCGTGCGGATGCGTCAGCAGCACCTGGCGTACGCCGACGAGCGACTGCCCCGCCCGCGCGGCGGCCAGCGCGGCGCCGGGGGTGAGATCGAGCAGCAGCGCCCCGTCCACGAGCAGCGCGGTCGCCGCCCGCGCACGCGGGCCGCGGGCGACGGCGCACACGGCGCACGGGCAGTCGGACCGGGGCAGTCCGGCGGGAGCGCCGGTTCCGAGCAGAGTGAGTTCCACCCCCTGATCCTCCCGCGTCGCCGTTGCCCGTGCCCGCCCGGATACGCTGCGGGCAGGACAGAGATCACCGAGGTCCCTGGGAGGCGCACATGGCATGGACGTGGCGGTTCGAGAAGTCCGACGGAACGGAGGTTCAGCCGGCGGTCGAGCCGGAGGAGTTCACAACCCAAGGCGACGCCGAGTCATGGATCGGCGAGTACTGGAAGGAACTCCGCGACGGCGGCGCGGACCAGGTGTTCCTCTCCGAGGACGCCACCAGGATCTACGGTCCGATGAGCCTCCACGCGGAGTAGCCCCGATCCGCTCAGGGCACGAGAAGGGGGCGCGCCCGCGCGAAGCGGCGGGCGCGCCCCCGTTCTCGTGCCGGGCCGGTTCCGGTTCCGGTTTCACCGTGCTCCGCGCGGCCCCTCGTTCCGTACGGTCCCTCGTTTGTCGCGGACCGATTCCGGCTCCGTCGCCGGGCGCCCCCTTCCGGCAGCCCGGCGACGGAGCCGGCGGGTCTTTCACATCTCGCCCAGCGTCACTTCCGCCTTCTTCTGCTCACCGTCGCGTACATACGACACCGAGACCTTCTCGCCGGGGCTGTCCGACGCCAGCGCCTCCGCGAGGGAGGTGATCGTCGTGATCGGGGCGGAGCCCACCTGGGTGATGATGTCGCCCTGCCGCAGCCCCGCCTTGTCCGCCGGACCGCCGGACGCGACCTTGACCACCACGACCCCCGACGGCTGGAGGTTCTCGTCGAGAACGGTACGGGCCGTGATGCCCAGGGCGGCGCGGCCGGAGTCCGTCACCTTGCCGCTCTTGATGATCTGGTCGGCCACTGTCTTCACCATCGAGGCGGGGATCGCGAAACCGATGCCGGGTGCCGCGCTGTTGCCCGCCTGGGGCTCCGTCGCCGCCAGCGTCGGGATGCCGATGACCTCGCTGTCGAGGTTGACCAGCGCGCCCCCGCTGTTGCCCGGATTGATCGCCGCCGAGGTCTGCACCATGTTGCCGATCGTCGCGCCCGTGCCGCCGCCCGACCCGCTCTCGGTCACCGTCCGGCCGACGCCGGAGACGATTCCCTCGGTGACACTGCTGGACAGGCCGAGCGGCGAACCCATCGCCAGCACGATCTGTCCCACCGCGACCTTCGACGATTGGCCGAAGGTCGCCGCCTTCAGCCCGGCCGGGACCTGGTCCAGTTTGATCACCGCCAGGTCCTGCTCCGGATACGAGAACACCAGCTTCGCGGGCAGGGGATTCTTGCTCGTCGCCACGGTGACCGTGAAGTTCTTCGCCCGGTCGACCACATGGGCGTTGGTGATCACATGGCCCTCGCCGTCGTACACGACGCCCGAGCCGAGATTGTCCCCCGCCTCGATCTGCACGACCGACGGCAGCACGTTCTTGATCACGGTCTCGTAGTCCGACTGGAGATCGCTCGTGACCTTGGGCGCCGCCGCGCGCGCCGAACTCTCCGACTCCTTGGCGGACGAGCCGGAGGAGCAGCCGCCGATCAGGGCGGCCGTGGATATCGCGGCGGTCAGTGACAGCAGCAGCCGCCGGGTACGCGGACCGCGCCCGCCGGGCCGGGCGGAGGGGCGGGAGACGTGGTTGTGGGGTGCATCCATATCCGAAGTGTCGCTTTTATCCGCCCTGTACGGCCTGCTGTACGCCTCCGATCAGGTGGCACCGCCCTGGGGACCCGCGGGATCACGGGCGGCGCCAGGGAGCGCGCCCCTCGACCGATCCCGAGGTTCCGCGGTCCCTCTCGGCCCGCCGTCACTCAGCCCGCCGCCGTCACCTCGGCCTCCGCCAACTCCGCCGCCCCCGGAGAGGACGCCAGGAACTGCGTCGCCGCCAGCTCCCCGTACAGCGGATCCGCCGCCACCAGCTCCATGTGCGTGCCCACCGCGCGCACCTTCCCCGCGTCCATGACCACGATCCGGTCCGCCAGCGTCACCGTGGAGAGCCGGTGCGCCACCACCAGCACCGTCACCTCGCGGGAGATCTCCGCGACCACATCCCGCAGGGCCATCTCGTTGACCGCGTCCAGCTGCGAGGTCGCCTCGTCCAGCAGAAGCAGCCGCGGCCGGCGCAGCAACGCCCGAGCGATCGCCACGCGCTGGCGCTCACCCCCCGACAGCTTGGAACCGCGGTGGCCGACCACCGTCTCCAGACCGTCCGGCAGCCGGTCGACGAGCGCGTCCAGCCTGGCCCGTACGAGAACGTCCCGGATGTCCTCGTCCGTGGCGTCCGGCGCGGCGAAGACGAGATTCTCGCGCAGGGTCCCCGCCAGTACGGGCGCGTCCTGCTCGACATAGCCGATGGCGGCCCGCAACTCGGCCAGCGGCCAGTCGCGCACATCCCGCCCGTCCACGAGGATCCGGCCGCCGTCCGCCTCGTAGAAGCGTTCGATCAGCCCGAACACGGTGGTCTTGCCCGCGCCCGACGGCCCCACGAACGCGGTCATCCCCGCGCCCGGCACCGTGAAGGTGACCCCCTGGTGGACGTACGGAAGGTCGTCGCGGTACCGGAAGGCCACCTCCTCGAAGGCCACCGACGCGGGCCCCTCCGCGGGCTCGTCCACGGGCCCCGACCCCAGGTCCTCCATCTCCAGCCGCTCCGCCTCCACGATCCGCGCGATCGCCGCCGACCCCTGCTGGTACTGCGTCGCCGCCTCCACCAGCTTCGACACCGGGTCGATCAGATAGAAGAGGAAGAGCAGGAACGCCACCAGCGTCGAGATGGAGATCGCACCGGACGCCACCCGGGCCCCGCCGATGCCGAGCACCGCCAGGAACGACACCTGCACCGCGAGCCCCACCGACGACCACGCCACGGACTGCCACTTCGCCGACCGCACGCCGTGCCGCCACGCCTCGTGCGCCGCCTCCGCGATCACAGCGGTCTCCCGCTCCTCCGCTCCGGACGCCTTCAGCGTCCGGAACGCGCCGAACGCCCGCTCCAGCACCGTGGAGATCGAGCCCACCGCCTCCTGCGCCCGCTGCGTCGACCGCGAGATCTGGGGCATCACCAGCGCCACACAGCCGCCGACCAGCACGATCACACCGAGCGTCACGCCGAGCAGCACCGGGTCCATCATGCCCATCAGCACGATCGTGGCGACGAAGGCGAGAGCACCGGTCACCGCGGAGACGACCGACTGGGTGGTCACCGCCCGCAGCAGCGTCGTGTCCGAGGTGACCCGTGACATCAGATCGCCCGGCTGGGTCTTCTCCACCTCCGGCAGCCGCAGCCGCAGCAGCCGCCCGATCAGGGTCCGGCGCGCGGCCAGCACCACCGACTCGGCGGTGCGCTCCAGGATGTACGCGCCCACCGCCTCGATGGCCGTGCCGATCACCACCAGCGCCGTGAGCAGCACCAGCACCCCGGTGATCGAGTCGTCTTCGCCGAGCCGCTCCACCAGCGACTTCGCGGCGAGCGGCTGAGCGAGCCCGGCGACCGTGCCGACCAGCGCGAGCGACGCCCCGAGCGCGACAGACCAGCGGTGCGGGCGGAAGTGCCGGTACAGCGCCCGCCATGTCTCCCCGGCCGGCAGCTTCACCGCCGGACTCGCGGACGGACCGGCGCTCTCGCCGGCCTTGTCCGTGAGGGGTCCACCGGTCCCGGCAGGCCCGGCGTCGTCATTTCGAGTGGTGTCTGAGGCGCTCACTTGAGTGAGGACGCGAGAGCCACCGTGTTACCTGAGCGCCCCGCGAGATTCGGCCTGCGGGCCCCGGCCCATGGGAGCACCCGGCGGAACCCCACCGCGGACGCGGGCTCTCAGCCGCGCACCCCGCACAGGTGCAGCAGTGCCGCCACCCGCCGGTACGGCTCCGTGCGCCCGGCCCGGTCCTCCGCCGTCAGCAGCCGCTCCAACTCGTCCGCGGCCGGGATCACGGTGTCGGCGCTCCAGTCGGTGAAGACCTGCACCCCGTACCAGGCGTGCAGCGGCGCCGCGATCCCCGCGAGCGTCGACGTCAGCGAGTCGAGCCGGTCGGCCCGCAGGGCGAGGCCCCGCTGGTCGGTGTACTCGTCGGACTCCAGAGCGGTCAGCGCCCCGGTCCAGTCGCCCGTGAGCCCCGGCCCCATGGCCAGCGCGTCCGCGTTCCGTACGAGGAGGGAGAGCAGCCCGCCCGGCGCCAGCATCCTGGCGAGGCCGGCGAGCATCGCGTCCGGCTCCGGCGACGACATCAGCACCCCGTGGCAGAGCACCACGTCGAAGCTGCCCGGCAGGAAGTGCACCCCCGTCTCGCGGCCGTCGCCCTCGATCAGCCGCACCCGCTCGCGGATCCCCGCGGGCTCGGTGGACAGCGACTCCTGGGCGGCCCGCAGCAGTCCGGGGTCGGATTCCATTCCGGTGATCGTGTGTCCGGCCCGCGCCAGCCGCAGGGCCTGCGCGCCGCGGCCCATGCCGACGTCGAGTATCCGCAGCCGCTGTCCCACGGGGTAGCGGGCGACTATCTGCTCATCGAGCTGACGGGCCAGGAGCACCTGCCGGACGGTGTCACGCAGCCCACCGGGCACCACAGGGCCGCCCGGTGCGTCCATCACACCGCGGGCCTCGGTGCTCAGGGTCGCTCTCCGCGCTTGACCTGCGGCTTCGGCAGACGCAGTCGGCGCATCTGGAGCGTGCGCATCAGACCGTAGGCGACCGCGCCGCGCTTGGGCTCGTCGGGGAACCGTTCCCTCAGCTGCTTCTTCAGCCGGATCGCCAGACCCGCCGAGTCCACGAGGATCATGACGATGACGCCGAGCCAGAGCAGCAGCGCGATGCTCTGCAGCTGACCGATCCGGACCATGCTCATCACCAGGATGAGCACCGCCATCGGCAGGAAGAACTCGGCGATGCAGAAGCGCGAGTCGACGAAGTCGCGGACGAACCGGCGCACCTGTCCCTTGTCACGGGCCGGCAGATACCGCTCGTCACCGCTGGCGAGGGCCTCTCGCTGGCGCGCCATGTCCGCGCGCCTGGCCTCTCGCTGGCGCTTCATGGCGGCCTTGCGGTCGAGCGGCGTCGTGGCGGCACGACGGCGCTGGCTCTGGGCCTCACTCCGCTTGGGAGTGGGGCGGCCCTTCGGGGCCTGGGGGTCGCGGGTCTGCTCGGAGAGGTCCGCCGTCACCTTGTCGGTGGGGGCCTTCTCTGTCTTGGCACGGCTACGGAACACAAAACACAAGGGTACGGGGTGCCGTGCATGGACCGAACGGCGGAGGGGAACGATCCCGCAACACCGTGCGTCCATAAGGGACAGAAGGACGGCGCGGGAGCCGGCGCGGGAGCCGGAGGCCGGTGGGGTTCCGGGCGGGTGCGGGACCGTCGTACGGCGACGGGTCCGGATCCGGTCGGCACGGGTGGAGCCCGGTGGTGTCCCTGACGGTCATCTACTCCTTGCGCCGGATCGGAAGCAGTACGCAGTCGTCCTTGGGGAGGAGCGCATCCGCGCTCGAACAGTGCGGTAATGGATGCAGGGCCCGTACTGTGGGTTCTGTTGGAGTGCTGGAGCCGTAGTCCGTCAGAAGGGGGCGCGCGAAGCCCATGAGCGGTGTCATGAAGCGTATGGGGATGATCTTCCGCGCGAAGGCAAACAAGGCCCTTGACAGGGCCGAGGATCCGCGCGAGACCCTCGATTACTCGTACCAGAAGCAGCTGGAGCTGCTTCAGAAGGTGCGCAGGGGAGTCGCCGATGTGGCGACCTCCCGCAAGCGCCTGGAGCTCCAGCTCAACCAGTTGCAAGGACAGTCGACCAAGCTGGAGGACCAGGGCCGCAAGGCGCTGGCGCTCGGCCGCGAGGACCTGGCGCGCGAGGCGCTGTCCCGTCGTGCCGCGCTTCAGCAGCAGGTCAGCGATCTGGAGACGCAGCACCAGACGTTGCAGGGCGAGGAGGAGAAGCTCACCCTCGCGGCTCAGCGGCTGCAGGCCAAGGTCGACGCCTTCCGTACGAAGAAGGAGACGATCAAGGCCACGTACACCGCCGCCCAGGCGCAGACCCGGATCGGCGAGGCGTTCTCCGGGATCTCGGAGGAGATGGGCGACGTCGGCCTGGCGATCCAGCGGGCCGAGGACAAGACCGCGCAGCTGCAGGCGCGGGCCGGTGCGATCGACGAGCTGCTGGCCTCCGGCGCGCTCGACGACCCGACCGGGATGGCGAAGGACGACATCGCCGCCGAGCTGGACCGCATCTCCGGTGGTACTGATGTGGAGCTGGAGCTTCAGCGGATGAAGGCCGAGCTGGCGGGCGGCAGCGGCTCCTCGCAGCAGGCCATCGAGGGCGGCAGTGCGACGGCGCAGGACGCCTCCCGGCAGCAGCAGAACACCAGGCCCAACTTCGACAAGCACTGACAAGCACTGACAAGCACTGACAAACCGACAAGCGACAAGCACTGACGAGCGCTGACCAGCACCGGCAAGCACCCGCAAGCACTGACAGGCACCGGTCGGCCGACCGACCGGTGACCGACCTCCGGCCGAGCGGCGGTCGATCGGCCGGTGACCGAGAAGAACGACACCACGTCCGGCAGGACCGAGCAGTAGGGACTCGTCATGATCGTGCGGATCATGGGGGAGGCGCAGGTGAGGCTGGCGGACAGCCACTTCGCCGAACTGGACAAGCTCGACGACGAGCTGCTGGCGGAGATCGAGCAGGGTGACGGTCCCGGTTTCCGCCGGACTCTCAGCGCGCTTCTGGAACGGGTCCGGGCGCTCGGGGAGCCCCTGCCGGACGACTCCCTGGAGCCGTCGGATCTGATCCTCCCCGACCCCGGCGCCTCGCTGGAGGATGTACGGGAGATGCTCGGCGACTGGGGTCTCATCCCCGACTCCGCACCGTCCCAGGAGTAGTTCCCCGCAGCCGCGCCACCGTCGCCGGGCCACCGCACCCGGTACCGCACTCCAACAACGTGCCCCGCCCGGAAGCCTCCGGCGCGGGGCACGCGCGCGTACGCCCGTGTCCGCCCGCGTCCGTGCGCGGGAATCCGCCCGCCCGCACACACGAGGCTCAAGGCCGCACCCCCGGACTCCGGCCGCGTACACGCGTACCCACGGGAGACCCGGCCGCCGAGGAGGCCGATCGCACAGGAGGCGGACCGCACAGGAGGCGGACCGCGGAGGGAGACGTCCGGACGCCGGGGAACACCGCATCCGTACACGCGCGCCGCGACACGCCGTAACGTTGCTTGGCGTGACCTCCCTCGCCGCCGGGTTCGCCCGCACTCGACGCTGGCTCCGCGAGCACCCGCTGGCGCTCGACGGCGCCCTCGCCGTACTCGTACTGATCTGCATGGTCATCGGCTCCTTCGCGGAGCCCTACGGACGGCACGGACCGGAGTTCGGCGCGCGCACCCCGGAGGCGCGCAGCCTGGTGCTGATGGTCCTGGTCTCGGCGGTCCTCGTCTACCGCCGCAGCCGTCCGGTGGCGGTCCTGGTCTTCGTCGGCGCGCTGACCGTGATCGAGCTGATCTTCGGCGACCGGCCCGCCCCGGTCGCGATGGCCGTCGTGATCGCCCTCTACACGGTGGCCTCCCGCACCAACCGGCCCACCACCTGGCGGATCGGCCTGCTCACGATGACCGTGCTCACCGGCACGTCGATGTTCTTCGGCACGGCCCCCTGGTACACCCAGGAGAACCTCGGCATCTTCGCCTGGACCGGGATGGCCGCGGCGGCGGGAGACGCCGTACGGAGCCGGCGGGCGTTCGTCGACGCCATCCGGGAGCGGGCCGAGCGCGCCGAGCGGACCCGTGAGGAGGAGGCCCGCCGCAGGGTCGCGGAGGAGCGGCTGCGGATCGCCCGTGATCTCCACGATGTCGTCGCCCACCACATCGCCCTGGTCAATGTGCAGGCGGGCGTCGCCGCGCACGTCATGGACAAGCGCCCCGACCAGGCCAAGGAGGCGCTCGGACATGTGCGGGAGGCCAGCCGCTCCGCGCTGAACGAACTCCGTACCACGGTGGGTCTGCTCAGGCAGTCCGGCGACCCGGAAGCCCCCACCGAACCGGCGCCCGGCCTCGATGTGCTGGATCAGCTGGTGACGACCTTCCGGCAGGCGGGCCTGGTGGTCGAGGTGGCCCGCGCCGACGGCGGAGTCCGGCGGCCCGCCGCCGTCGACCTCGCCGCGTACCGGATCGTCCAGGAGGCGCTGACCAATGTGCGCAAGCACGCGGGACCGGACGCGAAGGCCGAGGTGAGCGTGATACGGGTCGGTTCGACCCTGGAGGTCACGGTGCTGGACAACGGATCAGCCCCGGAGACGCGCACGGCCTCGCCCCATGCCACGGCCCCGTACGACGGCGCACCCGGCGGCGGTCCGGACACCGGTACGCACAGCGCTCCGGGAAGCACTCCGGGAAGCGGTCCGGGCAGTGCTTCCGGCGGTGCCTCCAGCCATGGGCAAGGCGCCATCGCGGCCGGCGGCCCCGGCGGCGGACCGGCCGTCACGGCGGTCCATGGACCAGGCGACGGATCGGGTCACGGCCGCGCCAACGGCCACGACCAGGCAGCCGCCATCGGCGGCGGCCACGGCCTCCTCGGCATGCGGGAACGCGTCTTCGCGCTCGGCGGCAGACTCAATGCGGGCCCCCGATACGGAGGCGGCTTCCGCGTACAGGCGATACTTCCCCTGAAAGCTCGCACGGGGGAGGACGGATGACGATCAGGGTTCTGCTCGCGGACGATCAGACGCTGCTGCGCAGCGCCTTCCGGGTCCTGGTGGACTCGGAACCCGATATGACCGTGGTCGGGGAGGCCGCGGACGGCGCCGAAGCCGTCGCCCTGGCCCGCTCCGAGCGCGCGGACGTCGTCCTGATGGACATCCGGATGCCCGGCACGGACGGGCTCGCCGCCACCCGCATGATCAGCGCGGATCCCGGACTGGCCCATGTACGGGTCGTCATGCTGACCACCTTCGAAGTGGACGAGTACGTCGTCCAGTCCCTGCGGGCCGGCGCGTCCGGCTTTCTCGGCAAAGGCGCCGAACCCGACGAACTGCTCAACGCCATCCGTATCGCCGCCGCCGGCGACGCGCTGCTCTCGCCCGTCGCGACCAAGGGCCTGATCGCCAAGTTCCTCGCCCAGGGCGGCGATCCGGACGACGACGACAACCCCTCGTCCGCCACCTACTCCGAACGCCTCGGCGCTCTCACCGTGCGCGAGCGCGAGGTCCTCGTCCTGGTCGCCGGCGGCCACTCCAACGACGAGATCGCCGAACGCCTCGTGGTGAGTCCGCTCACCGTCAAGACCCATGTGAACCGCGCGATGGCCAAACTGGGCGCGCGCGACCGGGCGCAATTGGTCGTCACCGCCTATGAGTCGGGTCTGGTCCGTCCAAGGGCGGAGTGAACCGGGCCCCCCGCGTACTCCAATCGCGGTATGCGCGAGATAAAGAAACGGGACCTGGGGGCGAGACGACCGCCGTCCGCATGGCTGATCGTATAAGCGGGCAGCCGACTGTGCCCGCAGACCGCTCGGCCCGCCCGACCGTACGCCTGTCTCCGGCGACTTCCCGCCGCGCTAGCCAAAGAAGAGAGACCCCATGTCCTGGCTGTCGAGAATCAGCCTGAAACAACGTGCCCTGGTGGGGCTGACGTCGATCGTGGCGATCGTCTTCGGGGCGATCGCCATCCCCCAGCTCAAGCAGCAACTGCTGCCGTCCATCGAACTCCCGATGGTCTCGGTGCTCGCCCCTTACCAGGGCGCTTCCCCCGATGTGGTAGAGAAGCAGGTCGTCGAGCCGCTGGAAGACTCCATCAAGGCCGTCGACGGCATCAAGGGGATCACCTCCACGGCGAGCGAGGGCAACGCCGTGATCATGGCCGGCTTCGAGTACGGAGACGGCACCAAGCAGCTCGTCGCCGATGTCCAGCAGGCCGTGAACCGGGCCCGTGCCCAGCTGCCCGACGACGTCGACCCGCAGGTGATCGCCGGTTCGACGGACGACATTCCGACCGTCGTCCTCGCCGTCACCTCGGACAAGGACCCGCAGGCGCTCGCCGACCAGCTGGAGCGCACGGTCGTCCCCGCCCTCGAGGACATCGACGGCGTCGGCCAGGTCTCCATCGACGGCGTCCAGGACCTCCAGGTCTCCGTCACCCCCGACGAGGCGAAGCTCGCGGCGGCGGGCCTCACCACCGCGGCCCTCGGCGACGCGCTCAAGGCGGGCGGCGCGACCATGCCGGCCGGCTCCTTCAGCGAGGACGGCCAGAACCGCACGGTCCAGGTCGGCGGCGGCTTCACCGACCTCAAGCAGATCGAGGAACTGCGGATCGCCCCGGCGGCCCCCGCGAAGGGCAAGCCCGTACGCCTCGGCGACATCGCCAAGGTCGAGCAGACGACGTCCACCCCCGTCTCCCTCACCCGTACGAACGGCAAGCCGAGCCTCGCGGTCCTCGCCACCATGGACAACGACGGAAGTGCCGTCGCCATCTCCGACGCGGTCAAGGAGAAGCTGCCCGATCTCCGCCGGGACCTCGGCTCCGGCGCCGAACTGACGGTCGTCTCCGACCAGGGCCCGGCCGTCTCCAAGTCGATCTCCGGTCTGACCACCGAAGGCGCGCTCGGTCTGCTCTTCGCCGTGCTCGTGATCCTGGTCTTCCTGGCCTCCCTGCGCTCCACCCTGGTCACGGCGGTCTCCATCCCGCTCTCCGTGGTCCTCGCGCTGATCGTGCTGTGGACCCGCGACCTGTCGCTCAACATGCTCACGCTCGGCGCGCTGACGATCGCGATCGGCCGGGTCGTCGACGACTCGATCGTCGTCCTGGAGAACATCAAGCGGCACCTCGGCTACGGCGAGGAGCGCGAGAGCGCGATCATCACCGCGGTCAAGGAGGTCGCCGGCGCGGTCACCGCCTCGACGCTGACCACCGTCGCCGTGTTCCTGCCGATCGGCCTCGCCGGCGGCATGATCGGCGAGCTGTTCGGCTCGTTCTCGCTGACCGTCACCGCCGCCCTGCTGGCGTCGCTGCTGGTCTCGCTCACCGTCGTGCCCGTGCTGTCGTTCTGGTTCCTGCGCGCCCCGAAGGCCGTACGCGGAATGGACCCGGACGAGGCCCGTCGCATCGCGGAGGAGAAGGAGGAGCGCAGCAGGCTCCAGCGCGCGTACGTTCCAGTCCTGCGGTTCGCCACGCGCCGCCGGATCACCAGCGTCGTCCTCGCGGTCGTCATCTTCCTCGGCACGGTCGGCATGGCCGGCCTGCTGAAGACGAACTTCTTCGACCAGGGCGAGCAGGAAGTCATGTCGCTCAAGCAGGAGCTGCCGCCGGGCACCAGCCTGGAGGCGTCCGACGCCGCCGCCAAGAAGGTCGAGAAGGTCCTCGACGGCATCGACGAGCTGAAGAACTACCAGGTCACCGTCGGCTCCTCCGGCTTCATGGCGGCCTTCGGCGGCGGCACCGGCTCCAACCAGGCGTCGTACCAGATGACCCTGAAGGACGCGGCCGACTACGAGAAGACCCGCGACCGCATCGACGCCGAACTCGCCAAGCTGGACGGCATCGGCGACACGACCATCGCGGCCGGCGACGGCTTCGGCAGCCAGGACCTGAGCGTCGTCGTCAAGGCCGCCGACCCGGCCACCCTGAAAGAGGCGTCCGAGAAGGTACGCGAGGAGGTCGCCGGCCTCAAGAACGTCACCGACGTCCAGAGCGATCTGGCGCAGAGCGTCCCGCGGATCTCCGTCAAGGCCAACGCCAACGCCGCCGCGGCCGGTTTCAACGACACCACGCTCGGCGCGGCCGTCAGCCAGGCCGTCAGCGGCACCCCCGCGGCCAAGGCGATCCTCGACGACAGCGAGCGCGATGTCGTCATCACCTCGGCCAAGCCCGCCAAGACCATGGCGGAGCTGCGGGAACTCTCCCTCGGCACGGTGAAGCTCGGTCAGATCGCCGAGGTGAAGCTGGTGCCCGGCCCGGTCTCGATGACCCGGATCGACGGCTCCCGAGCCGCCACGATCACGGCGAAGCCGACCGGCGACAACACCGGAGCGGTCAGCACGGAACTCAACTCCAAGCTGAACTCCATCGATCTGCCAGAGGGCGCCACCGCCTCCATCGGCGGTGTGTCGGAGGACCAGGACGAGGCATTCGCCTCGCTGGGTCTGGCGATGCTCGCGGCCATCGCGATCGTCTTCATGCTCCTGGTCGCCACCTTCCGCTCCCTGGTACAGCCGCTGATCCTGCTGGTCTCCATCCCGTTCGCGGCGACCGGCGCGATCGGACTGCTGGTGATCACCGGCACCCCGATGGGCGTCCCGGCGATGATCGGCATGCTGATGCTGATCGGCATCGTGGTCACCAACGCGATCGTGCTGATCGACCTGATCAACCAGTACCGGGCCCAGGGATACGGAGTCGTCGAATCCGTCATCGAGGGCGGCCGGCACCGGCTGCGCCCGATTCTGATGACCGCCCTGGCGACGATCTGCGCCCTGCTCCCGATGGCCCTCGGCGTCACGGGCGAGGGCGGCTTCATCGCCAAGCCGCTGGCGGTGGTCGTGATCGGCGGTCTGATCACCTCGACCCTGCTCACCCTGCTGCTCGTGCCCACGCTGTACGCGATGGTCGAGCTGCGCAAGGAGCGCCGCGCCAAGAAGAAGGCGGCGAAGCGGGCGCAGAAGTCGGGCGACGCCGACGCCGGAAAGGACGGAGACGCGGGCGCCGGAAAGGACGGAGGGGACCTCACCCTCGCCGATCGGTAGCGCGGATCCGGTGAACACGCCCGGCCGCGGCCCCTGCCAGGGCCGCGGCCGGGCGTCTTTGCGTCACGATGGTGCCCTCTGGCCCCTTCCGCAGGAGCGTCGTATGACGGAGTTCCTCCTCATCCCCGGTGCCGACGGCCATGCCTGGTACTGGCACCGGGTCGTGCCCGAACTGCGCGCCCGGGGCCATGAGGCCATCGCCGTCGATCTGCCCGACGACGACACGGCCGACCTCTCCGACTACACCGACGCCGTCATCGGCCAGCTCGGCCCCGCGCCCGGCCGGCTGGTCGTCGTGGCCCAGTCCCTGGCCGGCTTCATCGCACCGCTGGTCTGCGAACGTATCCCCGTGGAGCGGCTGATCCTCGTCAACGCCATGGTTCCCGCGCCTGGCGAGACCGCGGGGGAGTGGTGGGACGACACCGGCCAGCCCGAGGCCCGCAGAGCCATGGCGTTACGGGACGGCCGGGACCCCGACGCCGCGTTCGACCCGCTGGTCGACTTCTTCCACGACGTCCCGCCCGAGGTCACGGCCCAGGCGATGGCGGGCACCCCGCCCGGCGCGCCCTCGGAGGCCCTGTTCGCGGACCCCTGGCCGCTGCCCGGGTGGCCCGACATTCCCACGCGCTTCCTCCAGGGCAGGGACGACCGGTTCCTACCGGCCGGATTCCAGCGCCGGGTGGTGGCCGACCGGCTGTGCCTGCCCACGGAGGAACTTCCCGGCGGCCATCTGATCGCCCTGAGCAACCCGTCCGCCCTGACCCACCTGATCTGTCTGTCCGGCTCGTCCGGCGTCTGAGGTGCCCGTCCGATCCATCCGATCCATCCGATCCGTCCTACCTGTCCGGGCGGTCCGGCGTCCGCGGGGCCCGCCTGACCTGTCCGTCAGACCCGTCCCTCCGGCCCGCCCGGCGTCGAAGGAGGGACCCGTACCGAGGGTTGCGCGAGACCGAGGGTTACGCGAGCGCCAGCATCCTCTCCAGCGCCAGCTTCGCGAAGCTCTCCGTCTCCTTGTCGACCTGGATGCGGTTGACCATCGAGCCCTCCGCCAGCGACTCCAGCGCCCACACCAGATGCGGCAGATCGATCCGG
Organism: Streptomyces sp. NPDC004838; assembly: GCF_053600955.1. NCBI lineage: Bacteria > Bacillati > Actinomycetota > Actinomycetes > Kitasatosporales > Streptomycetaceae > Streptomyces > Streptomyces sp. NPDC004838. The sequence goes on from NZ_JBSGAW010000002.1 coordinate 450,931, forward strand.
TTCATCGTCGAGCAGAAGCAGACCGTCTTGTCGAGGAAGACGACCTCCTTGTCGGGATGCGCGTTCGCCACCCGGCGTACCAGGTTCAGCTCGGTGCCGATCGCCCACTTGGAACCGGCGGGAGCCGCCTCCAGCGTCTTGATGATGTACTCCGTCGAGCCGACGTAGTCCGCGGCCGCGACCACCTCGTGCTTGCACTCGGGATGCACCAGCACGTTCACGCCCGGAATCCGCTCCCGTACATCCCGGACCGACTCCAGCGAGAAGCGCCCGTGCACCGAGCAGTGCCCGCGCCAGAGGATCATCTTCGCCGCGCGCAGCTCCTCGACCGTCAGCCCGCCGTTCGGCTTGTGCGGGTTGTAGACGACACAGTCGTCGAGCGACATGCCCATGTCCCGTACGGCGGTGTTGCGCCCGAGGTGCTGGTCGGGAAGGAAGAGCACCTTGGTCTCCCCGCGCTCCCCCTGCCCGAACGCCCACTCCAGCGCCCGCTTCGCATTGGACGAGGTGCAGATCGTCCCGCCGTGCTTCCCGGTGAACGCCTTGATGTCCGCCGAGGAGTTCATGTACGAGACGGGCACGACCTGCTCGGCTATCCCTGCCTCGGTCAGCACGTCCCAGCACTCGGCGACCTGCTCGGCCGTCGCCATGTCGGCCATCGAACAGCCCGCCGCGAGGTCCGGCAGGACGACCTTCTGGTCGTCCGAGGTCAGGATGTCCGCGGACTCCGCCATGAAGTGCACACCGCAGAAGACGATGTACTCGGCCTCGGGCCGTGCCGCCGCGTCCTTCGCCAGTTTGAAGGAGTCGCCGGTGACATCGGCGAACTGGATGACCTCGTCCCGTTGGTAGTGGTGACCCAGGACGAAGACCTTGTCGCCGAGTTTCGCCTTGGCGGCGCGCGCACGCTCCACCAGATCCGGGTCGGAGGGGGACGGCAGATCGCCGGGGCACTCCACGCCGCGCTCGCTCTTCGGGTCGGCCTCACGGCCGAGCAGCAGCAGGGCGAGCGGAGTGGGCTGCACGTCGAGCAGGGCGTCCTGCGACTCCGTACGGGTTTGGGCGGTGGTCACGTCACGCACCCTTTCTTCTTGTACACAGACCTTTATCGTCTACTTGACGTTATCTATCATAACCGCTTCATGTCACTTTGACGATCTCCATAGCGTCGATGTGACGCACCCCCCGGAGTCCAGCCATGTCCCCGACCCGGCGGATATGCGAGCATGAGGGGGAAGAGATGCGACGTGACGCGAAGTGATGCTGAAATACGACGCCGGCCCGGAATGAATCCGCGGCCAAGCCTGTTGCAATCGTCGGCAAGCAGTCTCCGTACATCCCCCTGCCTCCGGTGGGGAGACTCATTCCGGGAGTGATGAAGCAGATGTCCGTATCGGACGAGACCACCACCGTGAGCGACGGCATCCTCCTGTCCGACGCCGCCGCCGCCAAGGTCAAGGCCCTGCTGGACCAGGAAGGCCGGGACGACTTGGCGCTGCGCGTCGCCGTACAGCCCGGAGGCTGCTCCGGCCTGCGCTACCAGCTCTTCTTCGACGAGCGTTCGCTCGACGGCGACGTCGTCAAGGACTTCGACGGTGTGAAGGTCGTCACCGACCGGATGAGCGCTCCTTACCTGGGCGGCGCGTCCATCGATTTCGTCGACACCATCGAGAAGCAGGGCTTCACCATCGACAACCCGAACGCGACGGGTTCCTGCGCCTGCGGCGACTCCTTCAACTGAGCGCGGTACGCCGCGCGAACGACGCCGAACGACACGCCGAAGGCGGCGGCCCCTTCCGGGGGCCGCCGCCTTCGGCGTGTCCGTCAGCCGTGAGACGCCCGGTCAGCCGACCGGAACCGTCTTCCCCGTCTGGGCGTCCACGACCTCCCGGCCGCCCAGCGGCTTCTCAAGCGTCACCTTCTCCGTCAGCTCCTTGGCGAGGGCGATGCACACCCTTCCCGGACGCGGCTCCGACTCGGTGATCGTCACCCGCACCCGGCCGTCGCTCTCGTTCGCCCGCGCGGTGTAGTCACTGCACACCCCGCCCCAGAACGTGACCGTCAGCGTCCGCCCGTCCGCGGTGTACGACTGCACCCGGCGATCGCTGTCCGGGACGGCCGGATCCCGGGACGGCCCGGTCCCCCGCGTCGGCTGCGGCTGCGGCTGCGACGGCGACGAAGGCTCCGCGGGCGTGGCGCCGCCCGCGCTCCGGGTGAGGAACCTCGGCTCCACCGCCGGCTGGGCCATCGTGTACGGCCGCGCTCCGCCGCCCGGCGCGATCCGGAACAGCCAGGACGGTACGAGGGACGACTTCCCGTCCACGTACCGCGCGGCCAGCCCGAACACGGCCCTGTCCACCGTCATCCACTGCGGCTCGGCGGGCCCGCACACCGTCGAGCGCCCCACGCCGTCGTCCGGCTGTGCGGTCGGACAGACGGGAACACACCCCGGCAGGTCTCGCGGCAGCTGTTTCCGCTTCTCCTTCTCCACCGGCACGGGCGTCGCGCAGACGGGGACGTCGCACGGCTTCTCCGCCACCAGCGCCGGGTCGGCCGGGTCGGTCGGCGGGCATCCGGAAGACCTCGCCGGACCGTGGTCCACCGCGGTCGCGCTCAGCATCCCCAGCGCCCGGTCCGCGGAGACCACGGGGTACTCGCCCCCCTTCCGCGGCTTCGTCAACTGCCCGCTGCCGCCGACCACCTGGCCGTCGGCCCCGACCTGTATGCCGGTCGTCCAGCCGTGCGTCGGCAGCCCGCCGACCACCGGCTCGGCGTTCACCACCCGGATCCCGCCCATCACCTGACCGGCGTCGAGCGCGGCGTCGCTCTGCCCGAGCGCCTTCAGCACCGGCGCGGCGGCCCTTTTCGCGGCCGCCTCGCTCACCGGAGGGAGAAGGGGTTCGGCGTCGGGCGCGCTCCCGGTCGCGGTCGAGGCGCAGACATCGGCCTTCCGGCAGTCGTCACCCCGAGGCGAGGGGCCGAACCTGCTGTACGTCCACGTTCCCGGCGCGTCGGCGTTCACCCGAAGCGTCTCGCCCGAGCCGTCCCGGTCGGCCCCGGCCCTCCACACCGATCCGGCCGGCCGCACCGGGCCGGGCAGCCCGAGCGCCTTCGCCAGCCGGGCCACCTGACCTTCGGTGACCCTGCCCTCCGCATGGTGCACGGCGGCCCTGTCCGGGCCGTCCGGCAGCTCGCCCACGGCCCGGTACCGCGTCCCCCCGGCGGGGTCCAGCTCACCGGGCGCGACCCCCGGACCGTCGCCGGGCACGCCGCTGACCGAGATCAGGGGCAGCTTCGCGTCCCGCGCCCCGCTCCCGGCGTCCGCGCCGTCGTCGCCTCCGAAGCCGGCCGTCACGAAGTACGCGCCGCCCGCGCCCACGACCAGCACCGCCGCCACCACGGAGGCGACGAGCGGGGCGCGCCGACGGCGTCCGCTGTCCTCGTTGGTCTGGTTGCCGCTCACCGCACCGCTCCCTGCTGTCGCGTACCCCGCCCCGGATGCGGGGTCGCGGATGGGACGGAACGAGGGAGCACATGGTTCCCCGGCGCGGACCGGCGCATGCCGGGAGTCCGGGCCGGGGAACGGGCCGGGGGCCGGGCCGTGGGGGTTGAACGCCCGGCCGTCAGCCGCCGTATCCGTAGTCGGGCATCGCGTCGACCAGCCGGGCCGAGGCGGCCGACACGACGACGCCATGAATACGGGACGGCGGAACGGGCACGGAGACGGTCCGCGCGGGCACCGACCACTGCGGAGCCATCCGGGCGCAGTCGCCTCGCAGCTGAGCCAGGGTGAATTCCTGGTCGCGGGAGGCTCGAGAGGCGCTGGGGTTCGTCATATCCGCACCGTACGCATCGAGGAGCAACGGAAAGAAGACCTGCTATGAGATATTTTCTACCGTTTGGTCGTCGCTCTCAACCGGGTAGCGTTAAGGGTCATCGCCCCCTCCGCCACAGGAGCGCATCGCCGTGCGAATCGCAGTCACCGGCTCCATCGCCACCGACCACCTCATGACCTTCCCCGGCCGCTTCGCCGACCAGTTGGTCGCGGACCAGCTGCACACGGTCTCCCTCTCCTTCCTGGTCGACGGTCTCAATGTGCGCAGAGGCGGTGTCGCGGCCAACATCTGCTTCGGCATGGGCCAGCTGGGCACCGGCCCCGTACTCGTCGGCGCGGCCGGAGCGGACTTCGACGAGTACCGCGCCTGGCTCGACCGCCACGGTGTGGACACCGGTTCCGTACGGATCTCCGAGGTCCTGCACACCGCCCGCTTCGTCTGCACCACCGACGCCGACCACAACCAGATCGGCTCCTTCTACACGGGAGCGATGAGCGAGGCCCGCCTCATCGAGCTGAAGTCCGTCGCCGACCGGGTGGGCGGCCTCGACCTCGTCCTCATCGGCGCGGACGATCCGGAGGCGATGCTGCGCCATACGGAGGAGTGCCGCTCGCGGAAGATCCCCTTCGCCGCGGACTTCTCCCAGCAGATCGCGCGGATGACCGGCGACGAGATCCGGATACTGCTGGACGGTGCCACGTACCTCTTCTCCAACGAGTACGAGAAGGGCCTCATCGAGTCGAAGACCGGCTGGACGGAGCAGGAGATCCTCGGCCGCGTCGGCCACCGCGTCACCACACTGGGCTCCCGCGGCGTCCGGATCGAGCACGCCGGCGGGGACCCCATCGAGGTCGGCTGCCCCGAGGAAGAGGCCAAGGTCGACCCCACAGGCGTCGGCGACGCCTTCCGCGCGGGCTTCCTCTCCGGCCTCTCCTGGGGCGTCGGCCACGAGCGCGCGGCGCAGGTCGGCTGCATGCTGGCGACCCTGGTGATCGAGACGCTCGGCACCCAGGAGTACACGCTCCGGCGCGCCCACTTCATGGACCGCTTCACCAAGGCGTACGGCCACGAGGCGGCCTCCGAGGTCCAGGCCCGTCTCCCCTGAACCGGCCCGGTCGGGCCCGTCGGGCCCCGCCGGAGTCCGGAACGCCGTGACCGGGCGGGGTCACGCCCGACGGGGGACACACGGGAGAGGCGGGGCGGGGGACACACGGGAGAGGCGGGGCGAGGCGGGGGAGTGCAGCCCGTCTCACACCACGCGCCGCACCACATAGCGCACCCCGCCCCGCTCGCCCCCCTCCTCCTCTCCCACGAACTCCTGCCCCCGCATCACGCACCACGCCGGAATGTCCAGCCGTGCCGCCTCGTCGTCCGAGAGGACGGTCACGGTGCCGCCCACCGGCACATCCCCGATGACCTTCGCCAGCTCGATCACCGGAACCGGGCAGAGCTTGCCCAGGGCGTCGACCACCAGCGCCCCCGCCGAGGCCGCCGGGGCCGCCTGCGCGGAGACCGGCGCGACGGCGAGCCGCTCACGGACCGAGGCCACGACCCGAGGCAGGACCTCCAGAAAGCGGTCCACCTCCTCGGCCGGCGCGCCGGCGGGAAGCGACACCCGCACATTCCCCTCGCTCAGCACCCCCATCGCCCGCAGCACATGGCTCGGCGTCAGCGTGCTCGACGTGCACGAGGAACCCGACGACACCGAGAAGCCCTCCCGGTCCAGCTCGTGCAGCAGCGTCTCTCCGTCGACATAGAGACAGGAGAAGGTGACGAGATGGGGGAGCCGCCGTACGGGATCGCCCACCACGTCCACATCCGCCACCAGCTCCGGCACCCGCGCCCGGATCCGGTCCACCAGTTCCCGAAGCCGTGCCGCCTCCGACGCGGCCTCGGCCCGCACCGCCCGCAGCGACGCCGCCGCCGCCACGATCCCCGGAATGTTCTCGAAACCGGCCGACCGGCCCGACTCCCGCTCGTCCGACGGTTCCTGGGGCGAGAACCGGACACCTTTCCGCACCGCGAGAAGACCGACGCCTCCCGGTCCGCCCCACTTGTGAGCGCTCGCCGTCAGCAGCGACCAGCCCTCGCCCACGGGTCCCCACGACAGCGACTGCGCCGCGTCCACCAGCAGCGGAACCCCGGCCGCCCGGCACGCCTCGGCCACCTCCGCCACCGGCTGCTCCGTCCCGACCTCATGGTTGGCCGATTGCAGACACGCCAGCGCGGTGTCCGTCCGCAGCGCCGCCGTGAACGCGGACACGTCGACCCGCCCGAGCCGGTCCACCCCGATCTCGGCCGTCTCCTGCCCGTACCGGGAGGCGGCGTGCAGTACGGAGGAGTGCTCGACGGCCGAGACGACCACCCGGCGCCCGACGCGCCGGCGTGCCGCGACCGCCCCCGACACCCCGAGGTGAACCGCGCGAGTCCCCGAAGGAGTGAAGACCAGCTCGTCAGGGCGGCACCCGACCGCCTCCGCCGCCGCCTCGCGCGCCGCGTCCAGGAGCAGCCTGGCGCGCCGCCCCTCGCGATAGAGCCTGGCGGGGTCGGCCCATCCCTCGTCGAGTGCCGCCTGCAGGGCCTGGCGTGCGACGGGGTGCAGGGGAGCGGAGGAAGCGGCGTCGAAGTAGGACATCCGGCCACGCTACGACCCCGCCGGGAGCACCGCCCGAAGGGGGCGTCAGATGCCCGCCGGAAGGCGGTACTCCGGGGCCCGGGGGCCGGCGGTGAAGGAGGCGTTCCAGGAGTGTGAGATACACCGGAACCCGAGGTGTTTCGGGTGGAAATCCTGTGAAATTTCGGGGTGATTCCACCCCTTCGGGGAGTCGGACGGCGCGTTGGGCACCCTCCCCGCGCGACCCCAAATAGCGTCCAGTAGGGTTTGGTCCGCATAAACATCCAAACCCCTGCCCGCGTCAGGGCCGGCGACCGACCAGCGAGACGGCCGCACACCCCCCGCGCGGGCCGAGACTCTCGGGAAGGCGCTACGTGAGTCCCAACGGCTCCGACCGCTCGTCGCGGCGCCCGATGCGGCGGAAGCTGCCGCAGGTGCTGACTGCGGGCCTGATCCTGGTTACCGCCACCGGTTGCGAATACACCTGGGAAGACTTTCCCCGGCTCGGCATGCCCACTCCGGTCACGGAAGAGGCGCCCATCATCCTCTCCCTCTGGCAGGGCTCGTGGGCGGCGGCGCTCGTCACGGGCGTCCTGGTGTGGGGTCTGATCCTGTGGAGCGTCTTCTTCCACCGGCGTACCCGCACCAAGGTGGAGGTCCCCCCGCAGACCAGGTACAACCTGCCCATCGAGGCGCTGTACACCGTGGTCCCCCTCATCGTCGTGTCGGTGTTCTTCTACTTCACGGCGCGTGACGAGACCAAGCTCGTCTCCCTCTCCCCGAAGCCCGCGCACACGATCAACGTGGTCGGCTACCAGTGGAGCTGGGGCTTCAACTACATCGAGGACGTCCCCGGTGTGACGGGCGACGCCAAGAAGGACAAGAACCTCAAGGCCATCCCCGACAAGTGGCTGGACGACCTTCCGGCCAACGCGGGCGGCGTCTACGACGCCGGCATCCCCGGCACCCGGAACCCCCAGAACGGCAACCCCGGCCCCACGCTGTGGCTGCCGAAGGGGGAGAAGGTCCGCTTCGTGCTGACCTCCCGTGATGTGATCCACTCCTTCTGGGTGGTTCCCTTCCTCCACAAGCTGGACGTCATCCCCGGGCACACCAACGCCTTCGAAGTGACTCCCAACAAGGAGGGCACCTTCATGGGCAAGTGCGCGGAACTCTGTGGCGTGGACCACTCGCGGATGCTCTTCAACGTCAAGGTCGTCTCCCCGGAGCGCTACCAGCAGCACCTCAAGGAGCTGGCGGACAAGGGTCAGACCGGGTACATCCCGGCGGGCATTGAGCAGACGACCCCGGCCAAAAACGCGGAGAAGAACCAACTGTGAGCATCCTCAACCAATCCCAGGGTGCCGCCGCGGCTGACGACTCGTACGAGAACGAGCTGCCCGTCCGGCGCAAGCAGCCCGGCAACGTCGTGGTGAAGTGGCTGACCACCACCGACCACAAGACCATCGGTACGCTCTACCTGGTCACCTCGTTCGTGTTCTTCGTGATCGGCGGAGTGATGGCGCTCGTCATGCGCGCCGAACTGGCCCGTCCGGGCACGCAGATCATGTCGAACGAGCAGTTCAACCAGGCGTTCACGATGCACGGCACGATCATGCTGCTGATGTTCGCGACGCCGCTGTTCGCCGGATTCGCGAACTGGATCATGCCGCTGCAGATCGGCGCGCCCGATGTGGCGTTCCCGCGGCTGAACATGTTCGCCTACTGGCTGTACCTCTTCGGCTCCATCATCGCGGTCGCGGGCTTCCTGACCCCGCAGGGTGCGGCCGACTTCGGCTGGTTCGCCTACTCCCCGCTGTCGGACGCGGTCCGTTCGCCGGGTGTCGGCGCCGATATGTGGATCATGGGTCTGGCCTTCTCCGGCTTCGGCACGATCCTCGGCTCGGTCAACTTCATCACCACGATCATCTGCATGCGCGCTCCCGGCATGACGATGTTCCGGATGCCGATCTTCACCTGGAACGTGCTGCTGACCGGTGTGCTGGTCCTGCTCGCGTTCCCGGTGCTCGCCGCGGCGCTCTTCGCGCTGGAGGCGGACCGCAAGTTCGGCGCTCATATCTTCGACGCGGCCAACGGCGGCGCGTTGCTCTGGCAACACCTCTTCTGGTTCTTCGGCCATCCAGAGGTGTACATCATCGCCTTGCCGTTCTTCGGCATCGTCTCCGAGATCATCCCGGTCTTCAGCCGTAAGCCGATGTTCGGCTACATGGGCCTGGTGGCGGCGACGATCGCGATCGCCGGTCTGTCGGTGACGGTGTGGGCGCACCACATGTATGTGACGGGCGGCGTGCTCCTGCCGTTCTTCTCCTTCATGACCTTCCTGATCGCGGTACCGACCGGTGTGAAGTTCTTCAACTGGATCGGCACCATGTGGAGAGGATCGCTGTCCTTCGAGACACCGATGCTCTGGACCATCGGCTTCCTGATCACCTTCACCTTCGGTGGTCTGACCGGTGTCATCCTGGCCTCGCCGCCGCTGGACTTCCACGTGTCGGACTCGTACTTCGTCGTCGCGCACTTCCACTACGTCGTCTTCGGCACCGTGGTCTTCGCGATGTTCGCCGGATTCCATTTCTGGTGGCCGAAGTTCACGGGCAAGATGCTGGACGAACGGCTCGGGAAGATGACCTTCTGGACGCTGTTCTTCGGTTTCCACGGGACATTCCTGGTGCAGCACTGGCTGGGTGCGGAAGGTATGCCGCGGCGTTACGCGGACTATCTCGCCGCCGACGGCTTCACCGCGCTGAACACCATCTCCACGATCAGCTCGTTCGTTCTCGGCGCTTCGCTCCTGCCGTTCTTCTACAACGTCTGGAAGACCGCCAAGTACGGCAAGAAGGTCGAGGTCGACGACCCGTGGGGCTACGGCCGTTCGCTTGAATGGGCGACGTCCTGCCCGCCGCCGCGGCACAACTTCCTCACCCTTCCGCGGATCCGGTCCGAATCCCCGGCGTTCGATCTGCATCACCCCGAGTTCGCGGCTGTGGACCAGCTGGAGAACAAGGGTGACCACGCCCTCACCACCGGGAAGGACGCCGACAAGTGAAGATCCAGGGAAGGATGTTCCTCTGGCTGAGCGTCTTCATCCTCGCCGTCGCCATCCTGTACGGCGTGTGGTCGAAGGAGCCGGCCGGTACCACCGCGCTCTTCCTGGCGTTCGGCCTGAGCATCATGGTCGGCTTCTACCTGGCCTTCACGGCCAGGCGGGTCGACGCCATGGCCCAGGACGACAAGGAGGCCGGCGTAGCGGACGAGGCCGGCGAGGTGGGGTTCTTCGCCCCGCACAGCTGGCAGCCGCTCTTCCTGGCCACCGGCGGGGCGCTCGCCTTTCTCTCCGTGGCGGTGGGATGGTGGCTGATGTACTTCTCGGCGCCGATCATCCTCCTCGGAATCTTCGGCTGGGTGTTCGAGTACTACCGCGGTGAGAACCAGAACCAGTAGCACCCGCGCGGCCTGAGCGTCCCGCCCGACCGGCGGGGCGCTCAGGCCCGTCGATCCGGAGTCAACGAGGCGCGACACAGGCCCGGATCCCCTTCACTCGCGAGGGGGATCCGGGCCTCGCCCGTTTGCACGCACTCAGCGCGCCGTAGAGTGATGATCTTCATACCGTGTGCTTATGAACCAGAAGCCGCGCATTCACACCGTGCTCCGCTGCTGCGTGCTGGTCGTGTCCCTGGGGATGGTCGCGACCGCTTGCGGCGACTCCGATTCCCATCCGCTCTCCACGAAGCCGTTCGACGCGGCCGAGCAGGTCGCCTTCAACACCCCCAAGGACGGACGGGTCGATCCCGGCAAACCCCTCGAAGTTACGGTCAAGGGCGACGAGGGCCGCATCACCGATGTGACGGTCGTCTCCGACTCGGGGCATCACCTCGCGGGCGAGCTCACGGCCGACGGCAGCCGCTGGCGCTCCACCGGATCACTGTCCGCGGGCGCGAAGTACACCGCCAAGGTCTCCACGGAGGACGAGGACGGCTCTCCCGGCACCCGTAAGGTCACCTTCGAGACCTCCCCCGCCAAGCGGCTCCTCACGGTCAAGTTCGGCCCCAAGGCGGGCACCTACGGCGTCGGCCAGCCCGTCGTCGCGGAACTCAGCCTCCCCGTGAAGGACCAGGAGACGAGAGCGGTCGTCGAACGCGGGCTCAGGGTCGAGTCCACGCCCTCCGCCGAGGGCTCCTGGTACTGGGTCGACGACAAGAAGCTCCACTACCGGCCCAAGGAGTACTGGCCCGCGGGCGCGACCGTCAACGCCACCAGCAACCTCCAGGGCGTCAAGGTCTCCGACCAGCTCTACGGCGGCCCGTCCAAGCCGCTGAAGCTCACCATCGGGGACCGTATCGAGGCCGTCACGGACGCCGCGGCGCACACCATGACGGTCAAGCGCAACGGAGAAGTGATCAACACCATTCCGGTGACCACGGGCAAGCCCGGCTTCTCCACCCGCAACGGCGTCAAGGTGATCCTCGGCAAGGAGTACAACGTCCGTATGCGCGGTACCAGCATCGGCATCGCCGCGGACAGCTCGGAGGGGTACGACCTCACGGTGTACTACGCCGCACGGGTCACCTGGAGCGGCGAGTACGTCCACGCCGCGCCCTGGTCGGTCGACTCGCAGGGGTCGGCCAACGTCAGCCACGGCTGTGTCGGCATGTCGACCGGCAACGCCGCCTGGTTCTTCAAGACCGTGCGCGAGGGCGACCTCGTCGAGGTCGTCAACAGCTACGGCGAGGACATGGCCGCGTTCGGCAACGGCTTCGGCGACTGGAACATGCCCTGGGACAAGTGGCGCCAGGGCAGTGCCCTCGCCGCCGGGACGCGGGAAGGCAGCAGCCCCGCGGACACGGCGCGACTGCGCCCCCAGATCTGATGGGTGCCGCCCCTGCCGCTGTTCGCCGGGCCGTGGCACGAGAAGCCGTGGCACCAGATGGGGGAGAGGCACGAGAAGAGGTCCGGAGCCCCGCCCCGGACCTCCTGAAACCCCGCTCAGACCTCCAGGGCCAGCCTCGCGCGCAGCAGCGAGGCCAGTGCGGCCGCGAACTCCACCGGGTCCACGGGATGTGTCACGGCGGACTCCGCGCGGCTCCAGGTGGCCAGCCAGGCGTCCTGGGGACGGCCGATCAGGAGCAGCACGGGCGGGCAGTCGAAGATCTCGTCCTTGATCTGCCGGCAGACGCCCATGCCGCCCGCGGGCACGGTCTCCCCGTCCAGCACGCAGACGTCGACGCCACCGCGGTCGAGCTGGGCCAGCACGGCCGGCAGGGTGGCGCACTCGATGAACTCGACCTGGGGGACGTCGGCGGCCGGCCTGCGGCCTGCGGCCAGCCGCACCTGCTCACGGGTGTTGGCGTCATCGCTGTAGACCAGCACGGTGGCGGTCGGCTGCATGGTTCCTCCGCGTCGTTGGACCGGCCGGTGGATCCGAACCGGGATCCTTCGTTGGGTCAGGCGCCTCCGCCGGGGGTCTCCCCGGCGGAGCCAGGCCCTGAACGATGGATGCTACTCCGTCCCCCAGCGCGTCAACAGCGCTTCCGGCTGAGCCGCGATGGGCCGTTGGAGCTGGGAGGGAAGCACTGACACACCGAACGGCACCCCCCGGAGTGAGGGCGGGATAAGCGACCGACATAATGTCGGTCGTGGCGACAGCAACGACAGTAGAAATCGGGCACGCGCACCCGTCGGTCAATCGACCGAACCTCACCAGCGTCGGAACCATCATCTGGTTGAGTTCCGAGCTGATGTTCTTCGCGGCCCTCTTCGCGATGTACTTCACTCTGCGATCGGTGACGGGTGCCGACTTCTGGAGCGGGAGGGCAGACCTTCTCAACTTCCCCTTCTCGGCGACCAACACCACGATCCTGGTGCTCTCTTCCCTCACCTGCCAGCTCGGCGTTTTCGCCGCCGAGCGCGGTGATGTGAAGAAGCTGCGGACGTGGTTCATCATCACCTTCGTCATGGGCGCGATCTTCATCGGCGGCCAGGTGTACGAGTACACCGAGCTGGTCCAGCACGGGCTCTCGCTCTCCTCGGACCCGTACGGCTCGGTCTTCTACCTGACCACCGGTTTCCACGGACTGCACGTGGCGGGCGGACTGATCGCCTTCCTCCTGGTCCTCGGCCGCACCTACGCGGCCCGGAGATTCACCCATGAGCAGGCAACCGCCGCCATCGTCGTGTCCTACTACTGGCACTTCGTCGATGTCGTCTGGATCGGCCTTTTCCTCACGATCTACATGATCAAGTAAATGGGGGCAGGCGTTCACTGCCGAAGCGCACGCTTCGCGCAGACGCCGCCCGGAACAGACACAGTCCAGAAGCATCGACGCAGAAAATCCTGACACCGGGGTAATCCGTGAAAAAGCTCTCCGCACGACGACGCCATCCGCTGGCGGCGGTCGTCGTCCTACTCCTCGCGCTGGCGGCCACCGGGGGGCTGTACGCCGCGTTCGCACCCGCGGACAAGGCACAGGCTGATGACACCGCCCAGTCCCTCGCCATCGAGGAGGGCAAGAAGCTCTACACCGTCGGCTGCGCCAGCTGCCACGGAACCGGCGGTCAGGGCACCACTGACGGCCCGAGCCTGGTCGGCGTGGGCTCCGCCGCCGTCGACTTCCAGGTCGGCACCGGCCGGATGCCGGCCCAGCAGCCCGGCGCCCAGGTGCCGAAGAAGAAGGTCATCTACACCCAGGCCGAGATCGACCAGCTCGCGGCGTACGTCGCTTCGCTGGGCGCCGGCCCGATCACGCCCACAGCGAAGCAGTACAGCCCCTCGGGCGCGGACGTCGCCAGGGGTGGCGACCTCTTCCGTACCAACTGCGCGCAGTGCCACAACTTCACGGGCAAGGGCGGTGCCCTGACCAACGGCAAGTACGCCCCCACCCTGGAGGGCGTCAGCAACAAGCACATCTACGAGGCCATGCAGACCGGCCCGCAGAACATGCCTTCCTTCCCCGACGGGATCATGCCGGAGAAGGAGAAGCAGAACATCATCGCCTACGTCCAAGAGATGAACGACACCGAGGCCGAGAGCCCCGGTGGCCTGTCGCTCGGCGGCCTCGGCCCCGTCAGTGAGGGACTGTTCGCCTGGATCTTCGGACTGGGTGGGCTCATCGCAGTTGCCGTCTGGGTTGCGGCCCACACCGCTAAGGCCAAGAGGTCATGAGTAGCCAAGACATTCCAGAAGAGAACCTGCCCGAAGAGCAGGGAGCCGCGCACGGCGCGGCCGGCCACGGTGACGCCGTGGCCCGGCACGGAGAGGACTCGGCCGATCCCTTCGCCGATCCGGGGATGCCGGAGCACAAGCCGCGTATCCAGGACATCGACGAGCAGGCCGCCAGGCGGTCCGAGCGGGCGGTCGCGTTCCTCTTCACGCTGTCGATGCTGGCGACGGTCGGGTTCATCGCCTGTTACGTCATCTTCCCGGTCGACAAGATCGTCTACATCTGGCCGTTCGGTCATGTGAGCGCGCTGAACTTCTCGCTCGGTCTGACGCTCGGCGTCGCCCTCTTCGCCATCGGCGCGGGCGCGGTCCACTGGGCCCGTACCCTGATGTCCGATGTGGAGATCGCCGACCAGAGGCACCCCATCGAGGCGTCGCCCGAGGTCAAGGCCCAGGTCATGGCCGACTGGGCGGCGGGCAACGAGGAGTCCGGCTTCGGCCGGCGCAAGCTGATCCGCAACACCATGTTCGGCGCGATGGCGCTGGTGCCGCTCGCCGGCGTGGTCCTGCTGCGTGACCTCGGTCCGCTGCCGGAGAAGAAGCTCCGCTCCACGCTGTGGGCCAAGGGCAAGCAGCTCATCAACATGAACACGCACGAGCCGCTCCGTCCCGAGGACATCACCGTGGGATCGCTCGTCTTCGCCCAGCCCGAGGGCTTGGCGGAGGACGCCCACGACTGGCAGATCCAGATGGGCAAGGCGGCCCTGATGCTCGTCCGGATCCGTCCGGAGGACATCAAGGACAAGCGCGAACTGGACTGGTCGCACGAGGGCATCGTCGCCTTCTCCAAGACCTGCACCCACGTCGGCTGCCCGATCAGCCTGTACGAGCAGCAGACGCACCACGTGCTCTGCCCGTGCCACCAATCCACCTTCGATCTCTCCGACGGCGCCAAGGTCATCTTCGGCCCTGCTGGTCACCCCCTTCCGCAGCTGCGGATCGGCGTGAACGCCGAGGGCAACCTCGAAGCGCTCGGCGACTTCGAAGAGCCCGTCGGTGCCGCCTTCTGGGAGCGCGGATGAGTACTACGACTGACACCAAGCAGACCGCCCGCAAGGCGCCCGCCGGCGAGAAGGTCGCCGACTGGGCGGACTCGCGGCTGGGGATCTACTCCCTGGCCAAGGCCAACATGCGGAAGATCTTCCCGGACCACTGGTCCTTCATGCTGGGCGAGATCTGCCTCTACAGCTTCATCATCATCATCCTCACGGGTGTGTATCTGACGCTGTTCTTCAACCCGTCGATGAACGAGATCGTCTACCACGGCAGCTACGTCCCGATGCAGGGCGTGAGGGTGTCGGAGGCGTACGCCTCGACGATGGACATCAGCTTCGACGTACGCGGTGGCCTGCTCATCCGGCAGATCCACCACTGGGCCGCGCTGATCTTCGTCGCCGCGATGATGGTCCACATGATGCGCGTCTTCTTCACCGGCGCGTTCCGCAAGCCGCGCGAGGTCAACTGGCTGTTCGGCTTCCTGCTGCTCGTCCTGGGCATGTTCACCGGTTTCACCGGCTACTCGCTCCCGGACGACCTGCTCTCCGGCACCGGCGTCCGCTTCGTGCAGGGCGCGATCCTGTCCGTGCCGGTCGTCGGCACGTACATCTCGATGTTCCTGTTCGGCGGAGAGTTCCCCGGCCACGACTTCGTGCCCCGGTTCTACTCGATCCACATCCTGCTGCTGCCGGGCATCATGCTCGCCCTGCTGGTGGGCCATCTGATCCTGGTCATCTACCACAAGCACACGCAGTACGCGGGCCCCGGCCGCACCCAGACGAACGTCGTCGGCATGCCGCTGCTGCCGGTCTACATGGCCAAGGCGGGAGGCTTCTTCTTCCTGGTCTTCGGTGTGATCTCGGTGGTCGCCGCGATCGCGACCCTGAACCCGATCTGGGCGGTCGGTCCCTACCGCATCGACCAGGTCTCCACCGGCGCGCAACCAGACTGGTACATGGGCTTCGCCGAGGGTCTGGTCCGAGTGATGCCAGGCTGGGAGATCAACATCTGGGGCCACACCCTGGTGCTGGGCGTCTTCATCCCGCTGGTCGTCTTCCCGCTGGTCCTGGCCGCGATCGCCGTCTACCCGTTCATCGAGTCCTGGGTCACCGGCGACAAGCGCGAGCACCACATCCTGGACCGCCCGCGCAACGCCCCGACCCGTACCGCCTTCGGTGTGGCGTGGCTGGTCGCGTACTTCATCATGCTGGTCGGCGGAGGCAACGACATCTGGGCCACGCACTTCCATCTGTCGATCAACGCGATCACCTGGTTCGTCCGGATCTTCTTCTTCGCCGGACCGGTCCTCGCGTTCATCCTCACGAAGCGGATCTGCTTGGGTCTCCAGCGCCGTGACCGGGACAAGGTGCTGCACGGACGGGAGTCCGGCATCATCAAGCGCCTGCCGCACGGTGAGTTCATCGAGGTCCACGAGCCGATCAGCCAGGCGGATCTGCACACGCTCACCGCCCATGTGCAGCACAAGCCCATCGAGGTCGGCCCGGCGGTCGACGAGAACGGCGTCCGCCGCAAGATCGGCGTCGTCGAGAAGCTCAGGGCGAAGCTCAGCAAGGGCTACTACGGCGAGGGGAACCAGATCGTCAAGCCGACGAGCGAGGAGTACAAGGAGATCGCCGCGGCCCACGGTCACGGCGAGCACGAGGAGCTCCCCAGCGGGCAGGCGCGCCACTGACCGGCTGAGGTGATCCGACCCGATTCGACCGGCTGACCGGTCGCCACGGCAAGAGCCCCGTCCATTCGCTGGACGGGGCTCTTCGCCGTCCCCGGCGCTGGATAGGGTGGGACCATCCCTATTCGCATGTGGACCCGGGAGCGGACCATGAACGTTGTGACCCCGGCAGGCGGCGACAGCGTGGCGGACCACTCCTGGCCCGGCGTGCTCGAGTCCCTGCTGAACCATCGTGACCAGAGCGCCGACGCGACCGCCTGGGCGATGGACCGCATTCTCAGCGGCGAGGCGACGAACGCGCAGATCGCCGGGTTCGCCGTCGCCCTGCGGGCCAAGGGCGTGACCGTCGAGGAGTTCACCGGCCTCGTACGGACGATGTACGCGCACGCCAATCTGATCGAGGTGCCCGGCCCCAGCGTCGACATCGTCGGCACGGGCGGCGACGGCGCGAAGACCGTGAACATCTCCACGATGTCCGCGATCGTCGTCGCCGGAACGGGAGCGAAGGTCGTCAAGCACGGCAATCGGGCCGCGTCCAGCGCGTCGGGCGCGTCCGACGTCCTGGAGAAGCTGGGCGTCAATCTGGAGCTGACCCCGCGGCGGGTCGCGGAGGTCGCCGAGGAAGCGGGCATCACCTTCTGCTTCGCCGTGAAGTTCCATCCCGCGCTGCGGCACGTGGCGACGGCGCGGGCGGAACTGGGCATCCGGACGATGTTCAACTTCCTGGGGCCGGTGACCAACCCGGCGCGGGTGAAGGCGCAGGCCACAGGGGTCGCGGACGCCGCTATGGCACCCGTGCTGGCCGGTGTCCTGGCCGAGCGCGGCTCCTCCGCGCTGGTCTTCCGCGGTGACGACGGACTGGACGAGCTGACGACGACGGCGCCGTCGCACGTCTGGATCGTCCGCGACGGAACCGTACGCGAGGAGACCTTCGACCCGCGTGACGTCGGCATCGACCTGGTCCCGGTAGAGGCCCTCCGCGGCGCGGACGCCTCGTACAACGCGGACGTCGCCCGCCGCCTTCTCTCCGGCGAGGGCGGCCCCGTCCGCGACGCGGTCCTCCTGAACGCGGCGGCGGCGCTGGTGGCCCTCACGCCCGGCGACGGCCCCCTGGCGGAGCAGCTCTCCGCCGCGATGGCACGAGCGGCCCACTCCATCGACTCGGGCGCGGCCGGATCCGTGCTCGACCGCTGGATCACCGCGAGCAACACCCCGCCCACCGCCTGAGCCCGGACCCCGGCGTGCCCCCTCGCGGCTCGCCGGGTCCGCCGCCCCGGCCGCCCCGGTCCGGTCCGTGCGCCTCGGCCGCCGGCGGCTTCCCGCTGCCGTTGGCCGCCCGTGGCTCCTTCCTGCCCCGTTGCCGGAGGCCGGGCGGCGGAGCGCGTCCGCCGGGGGCCCGCCCTTCGACGGAGGGCGGCCCCGGAGACGCGGAGCGACGGCCCGTACACCGCGGTCCGTCCGGCGTACGAGGACGGCTCCTTGGGCCGGGCGGAGGCGGCCGGGGAGTGCGCGCACTCCGGCGCGGCGACCCTGCCCCGTCCGGCGTACGAGGGCGCACGGCCACCCCGGAAGCCGACGCTGAACAAGCACCCCGCACCGACCCCGAGTTG
The DNA here is from genome assembly GCF_053600955.1 of Streptomyces sp. NPDC004838. Taxonomy (NCBI): domain Bacteria; kingdom Bacillati; phylum Actinomycetota; class Actinomycetes; order Kitasatosporales; family Streptomycetaceae; genus Streptomyces; species Streptomyces sp. NPDC004838. The sequence continues at coordinate 468,914 of NZ_JBSGAW010000002.1, forward strand.
CGGCACACCGCACCCTTGCCATAACGTTCGCCCAGGTCATGAGTGACAGCGACTACGGCCCCGGCCCGCTGTCCGGCAACCCTCCGTCCGTGGCGGGGTGCCCCGGGTGAAGACCAGGCCGTGGGCAGCGAGGCCCACGGCAAGCGCGGACCCCTGCGAAACCCTGGGGTCCTGGTCCCGAGGGAGCAGTCTCGTGAGCAAGCGAATGCGATAGGGCGCGACAGCCCCTTCTTCCGCACACCCTCCACGCGAGCCCCTGAGCCGCCTGGAGCAGAGAAGCCATTCCGCCTTGTCCCACCGGGAGCATCCGCCATGTCCGCACGCCTGAACACCCTCGTCGACACCACCCCGCTGCCCGTCCTCGGCCGGGACGTGACCGTTCCGCTCGTCACCGGCGGCGAAGTCGCCTACGCCGCACTCGACTACGCGGCCAGCGCCCCCGCCCTCCAGCGCGTCTGGGACGACGTGGCCGCGTACGCCCCGTACTACGGCAGCGTCCACCGGGGCGCGGGCTACCTCTCCCAGCTCTCCACCGACCTGTTCGAGAACAGCCGGCGGACCGTCGCCGAGTTCCTCGGCTGCCGCGAGGGCGACCAGGTCGTCTTCACCCGTTCCACGACCGACTCCCTCAATCTGCTCGCCGCCGCGCTCCCCGCCGACTGCGAGGTCTTCGTCTTCGAGACCGAGCACCACGCCGCGCTGCTGCCGTGGTCCTCCCACGCCGCGGGGCGCGGGGGGAGGGACGCCAAGGTGACGTATCTGGACGCCCCCCGCACCCCCGCCGAGGCCGTCCGCACCCTGGAGCACGCGCTCGCCGTCCGCGACCCGCACGGACCCGCGCTGGTCTGTGTGACGGGCGCGTCCAATGTGACGGGTGAGCTGTGGCCGGTGCGGGAGCTCGCCGCCGCGGCCCATGCGCACGGTGCCAGGATCGTGCTCGACGCGGCGCAGCTCGCGCCGCATCACCCCGTCTCCGTACGGGAACTGGACGTCGACTGGGTCGCCTTCTCCGGGCACAAGCTGTACGCGCCCTTCGGCTCGGGCGTGCTCGCCGGACGGGCCGACTGGCTCTCGCGGGCGGAGCCGTATCTCGCGGGCGGCGGCGCCTCGCGCAAGGTCGCCCGGCGGACCGGCGGCGGTGTGGACGTCGAGTGGCACACCACCGCCGCCCGCCACGAGGCCGGCTCCCCGAACGTGATCGGCGCGTACGCCATCGCCTCCGCCTGCAAGGCGCTCACGGAGGCGGGCTTCGACGACCTCGTCGCCCGCGAGCAGCGCCTCGTCACACGGATCCGCGAGGGACTGGCCTCGGTGCCCGAGGTGAGGGTGCTGTCGCTGTTCGGCGACGACGCGCCCCGCGTGGGCGTGATCTCCTTCGTCGTCGACGGCTGGAACAGCTCGCACTTCGCCGCCGCGCTCTCCGCCGAGTACGGCATCGGCGTACGCGACGGCCTCTTCTGCGCCCACCCCCTCGTCCGGACCCTGCTGGACAGCGCTCTCCAGGATCCGGGCGAGTGCGGCTCGCCGGAGGCCGGACCGGGGGAGAAGTCCCTCAACGCGATCCGGGTCAGCTTCGGGGCCGGCACCCCCGACGAGCATGTGGAGCGGTTCGTACGGGCCGTGCGGGAACTGGTCACCGAGGGCGCGCGCTGGAGCTACCGCACCGAGGACGGCCGCTGCGTCCCGGACACCACCTCCTGAACCGGCAGCCGGGTCCCGATCAGGACCATCCGCAGGGCGCGCTCGGTCGCGTCGGCGAGGAACTCCCCGCCGCGACCGAGCGCCTCCGTGAGGCTGACCGGCGCGGGCAGGATCGCGCTGTACGCGTCCACCCCGGCCGACCGCACCTGGTGCGCGCCCTCGCCGATCGTGCCCGCCAGCGCGAGCACCGGCCGGCCGAACCGCTTGGCGCGCCGGGCCACCTCGGCGGGGACCTTGCCGCGCGGGGTCTGGTGGTCGAGCGCGCCCTCCGCGGTCAGGACGAGATCGGCGCGGGCCAGGCGCGCGTCCAGATCCAGATGGTCCAGCAGCACCTCGAACCGGGGCAGCAGCAGACCGCCGAGCGCGGCCAGCCCCGCGCCCAGGCCACCGGACGCGCCCGTGCCGGGACCGCCATACAGATCGGCCCGTACGTCCAGATCGCGCGTGAGGATGTACGCCCAGTGCTCCAGCGCGGCCGACAACTGCTCCACCTGCGCCGGCGTGGCGCCCTTCTGGGGGCCGAAGACGCGGGCGACCCCGCGCTCGCCGCACAGGATGTTGAACGGGTTGCAGGCGACGCGGATCTCGGTCCTGGCGAGCCGCGGGTCGAGCCCCGAGGCGTCGATACGCCTCAGCCGCGCCAGCTCCCGTCCGCCGTACGGCAGTTCGTCTCCGTCCGCGTCGAGGAGCCGAGCGCCGAGCGCCTGAAGGGCCCCGGCCCCGCCGTCGGACGTGCCGGAGTCGCCGCAGCCGACGAGGATCCGGCGCGCGCCCGCGTCGAGGGCCGCGCGGATGAGTTCGCCGACGCCGTACGTCGTCGTCGCGGCCGGGTCGCGCGCGTCGCGGGGCACGAGGGAGAGCCCCGCGACCGCCGCCATCTCCACGACGGCCGTGTACCTGTCGAGGAGCGCGAAGTGCGTCTCGACCGGCGCCCCCGTGGGACCGGTGGCGGGCATGGCGACCACCCGGCCGCCGGACGCGGCCGCCAGGGCCCTCGCCGTACCTTCGCCGCCGTCCACCAGGGGGATCAGGTCGATCTCGGCGTCCGGTACGACACGGCGCACCCCCTCGGCGATGGCCTTCGCGGCGGACTGGGCGGACAGGGATTCCTTGAAGCCGCTCGGGGCGACGGCGAATCGGGTCAGCATCACGGACTCCTGGTGCTCATGAGGGATTCGAGGTTCAGCGGACGGGCACGCCGAGCAGCGGCCAGACGCCCACGGCGAAGAGCAGGACGAGCGCGGCGATCAGCGGTGCCAGGAAGACGGAGAGCCGCAGGAGGTCGCCGGGGGTGTAGGTAGGGGTGCCGGGGATGTCGGCGTAGAGGGCGACCGGCTTGGCGGAGGCGGGCAGTGTGTGGCAGAACCCCGCGGCGGCGGTGGAGGCGAGGGCCGCCGCGACCGGATTGACCCCGGCCCCGACGGCCGCCGCGACCACCAGCGGCACCAGCACCGACGACCGGGCCGACCGCGACTGGAGCACCAGATGCGCGGCGGTGGACACGGCGACGACGATCGCCAGGAACAGCCAGGGCGGCAGATCCAGCGGAACCCCGCCCACCAGCCACTTCGCCGCGCCCGAATCGGTCAGCGCCAGTCCCATCGCCATCGTCGCGGCCATGAACAGCAGCAGCGACCACGGCACGGTCTTCAGCGCGTCCTTCAGCCGTACGGTGCCGAGCGCGGGCGAGGCCGCGACCACCGCGCCGATCAGGGCGACGACGGCGGGCGGCACCCGGTGGAGAGGTTCGCTGCACCACAGGGCGACGACCGTGGCGAGCAGCAGCGCGCACCGCGCCTCGGCGGGCGACCAGGGGCCGGTGACGGGCTGTTCGCTGTGCTCCTGGATCTGCGCGGCGGTGATCTCGACGGGTCCCTTCCGGTCCGCCCGCCGGGTGGTCGTGAGCAGGACGACCTCGGCGGCGAGATGGGAGGAGACGACGGCGAGCGGCAGCCCGAGCAGCAGCCACTGGGCGAAGCCGACGCGTTCCCCGGCCGCCTCCCAGAGCACGGACACCGTGATGAGATGCGCGCCGGCGCCGATCAGGGTCGCCACCGCGGACAGCAGGATGACGGTCGGGAACAGCAGCGCCAGCATCACCACCAGCCGGCCGCGCCCCGCGAGCGCCTTCGCCAGCGCCAGGAACACCGGCAGCGCGAGCGCGGCCCGCCCGGAGGTCGCGGGCACCGCGAAGGCGGTGACGACCAGTGCGGCGGTCGTCAGATGCGTCAACTGCCGTACGGTCCGGGCCCCGCCCACGAGGAACGCCGCGGCCCGCCCGGCGAGTCCGGTCCGCGCCACCGCCGCCGCCAGGACGAACGCGCAGATCAGCAGCCACACCGTGTCGTCCCCGAGCGTGCCGAAGAGGGTGTCGCTGCTGATCACACCCGTCACGGTGAGGGCCAGGCCCGCGCCCAGGGCGATGTACGTGTCGTCGATCGGCGTGCCGATCCAGGCGCAGGTGGCGAGGGCGAAGACGGCGAGGGTGATCCGCGCGTCACCGCCGAGCGCGGGGAAGTTCCCCGGCACGGCGAGGAGTGCGCAGACGCTCAGCGCCACGCAGAGGGTGACGGTTTGTCGCAGGTTCAGGCTCACATGATCGAGGGTTCATCCGCCCGGTGAGGGCTCCATGAGCCGATGATGAAAGGAACTTCACGAGGCCGGTGGGCGGGAGGACGTCCCGCCCCTCCCGAAAAACCGCCCTATGCCTGCGCCGACTCCGGCAGCCGGTACCCCATGCCCCGTACGGTCTCCACCCGGTCGGCTCCCAGCTTCTTCCGCAGCGCGCGGACGTACACGTCCACGATGTTCGAGCCCGGATCGAAGTCGTAGCCCCATACATGGGACAGGATCTGCTCCCGCGACAGCACCTGTCCCGGATGGCGCAGGAACAGTTCCAGCAGCACGAACTCACGCGCGGTCAGATCCACCGTGCGCCCGTCCGAGCGGGCCCTGCGGGTGCGCAGATCCAGGGTCAGTCCGCCGCTGCGCAGGACCGTGACCTCCGGTGCCCTCGCGGCCGTACGGAGCCGGAGCCGCACCCGCGCGAGCAGTTCCTCGAAGCGGAAGGGCTTGGTCATCCAGTCGTCCGCGCCGCCTTCCAGGCCGGCGACCGTGTCCCTTACGGAGTCCCGTGCGGTGAGGACGATGACCGGCATCGACACCCGGGCCTCGCGCAGTTGGCGCAGCACGGTGAAGCCGTCCCTGCCCGGCAGTCCGATGTCGAGGACGACCAGATCGAAGCCGCCGGTCATGGCGTAGTCATAGGCCGCGTCGCCGTCGCCGACGACGGTCGTGGTGAAGCCGTTGGCCCGCAGGCCCTTCTCGACGAACGAGGCGATGCGTTCCTCGTCCTCGACGATGAGTATCCGGTTCACGGCTTCGCTGCTTCCTGCTGGAGTATGAGGACGAAGGTGGCGCCGCCGCCTTCGGTCGGGCGCAGTTCCACCCGTCCACCGTGCCCTTCGGCGATGGCCTTCACAATGGCGAGGCCGAGTCCCGCGCCCGTGGCCCGCGAGCCCCGGCGCGCGGTTCCGCGGCGGAAGCGTTCGAAGATCACTCCGGCGTCCTGCGGCTGGACGCCGGGTCCGCTGTCGGCGACGTACAGCTCGATGCAGCCGTCGCTCCCACGAGCGCCGGAAGCGCCGGGGCCCCCGTCACCGTCGCCGCCACCGCCGCCTGCGCCGCCTTCAACGCCGTCGGCGGGCCCGGCGGCGAGGCGCGAGCCTATGCTGACGCGCTGGCCGGGAGCGGTGTGCTGGACGGCGTTCTGCGCGAGCTGGACCATGGCCTGCGTGATGCGCTGGGGATCGAGCCGCACCTCCGCGTCGGCGGCTCCGGCGAAGTGCCAGTCCCGCTCGCCCAGCGCCCGCGCCTTGACGAAGACGTCCGCGGTCAGCTCCCCGAGCTGTACGGCCTCCGGGGCGACGAAGTCGGGCCGCTCGGCCTTGGCGAGCAGGAGAAGGTCCTCCACGATCCGGCTCATCCGGTCCAGCTCCTCCATCACGAGCCGGACCGTCTCCTCGCGCTCCGCCGGATCGTCGCCCATCAGCTCCAGATGGCCGCGGACGATGGTGATGGGGGTGCGCAGCTCATGGCCCGCGTCGTCGACGAACTCCCGCTGGGCCGCGAACGCTCTCTCCAGCCGGTCGAGCATCGCGTTGAACGTCTTGGCGAGGGCGGCGATGTCGTCACGGCCCTGCACGGGGATGCGGCGGGTCAGATCCTGCTCGGTGAGCTGCGCGGCGGTGATCCGGACCAGGCGTACGGGCCTGAGTATGCGGCCCGCGACGACCCAGCCGATACCGGTCGTCATCAGCAGAGCCACCCCGGAGACGGCGAGGAGCATATGGAAGACGTCGCCCGCCTCGGCCTGCTCGCTCTCCGGGTGGATGGCGACGACGAAGGCCGCGGGCGCGCGGCCGTCGCCCTGCTCGATCGCGACCTTGGCCCAGCGGATCTCCCCTTCGGGCCGCTTGAGCGTGCCGATCGACTCGGGGGAGTCGAACACCGCGGCCAGGGAACGGGGATCGTCGGTCAGGGGGTGGCTGGTCCGCAGCTCACGGGATTGCACCATCTTCCGCGGAGTGGGTCCGGGCTGTTCGAAGAGACCCAGCAGCTCCTCGTCCGGGTCGGCGTACTGCCGCTGAAGGAACAGCCGCAGCAGCGGATCGGGGTCGGTGAACTTCTCGCCCGTCCGCGGGTCCATGCCGTGCTGGACGAAGTTGGCGAACTCGCTGGTCTCCTGGACGAGGAGGCCGTCGATGCGGTTGTTCACGTCGTGCAGCAGCACCGAGCGCGTGACGGCGGCGACCGCGGTCAGTGCCACGGCCATCACGATGAGCAGCCACAGAAGGATACGGGTGCGCGCGGAGACGCTGCGCAGACCGGCGGTGACCCATCCGCGTACGGGATCAGCCGTCGTCACCGTAGTCGTCGCCCCCCGGGCCATCGTCGTCCAGTCCACCGGTTCCGGAGCCGGACGGGCTCGCACCGGTGCCGCCGCCGGGTCCGGTGCCAGGTCCGGTGCCGTCGTCGTCGCCCGGTGAATTCTCGCTCACCGGTGGCGCCACCGTCTCATCGGTCGGTGCGGCCGATGAAGGGCTCAGTGTGCCCGACGGCGTGCCGGTGGAGCCGGACGGTCCCGCTGATGAACCGGTCTCCAGTTGCACCTTGGGCACGACCTTGGGCGAGTCGGGGCTGTCGGTGAGGGCATAGCTGGTCACCGCGATCCCCAGGGGTATCGCGACGACGGCCGCCAGGGCCGCGATGCGGTGGGAGAAGACCATGACGGTGATGGTGGCGGCCCCACCGGGGTGGCCGGATGAGGACAAGATGAAGACTTCTTCATCCGGACATGTCATCCGGTCGTTTCATCCGGCGGCGGCCTCATCCCGCGACCGTGATCAGGAATCGAGGCCGATCGCGAACGCGGCTTCGAGGTCGTGCTGGGAGTAGGTCCGGAAGGCGACGTGCGTGTCGGTTCCGAGGACGCCCTCGATCTTGCTGATGCTGCCGGGGATCACATCCGCCAGGTCGTCGTGCCGGGCCACCCGCACCATGGCGATCAGGTCGTAGGTGCCGGTCACGGAGAAGACCTCGCTGACGCTCTCGAGCGCCGCGATCGACTCGGCGATCTCGGGAATCCGGTCCACGCTGGTCTTGATGAGCACGATCGCGGTGATCACGGCTGACGTTCTCCCTCGGTGGCCGCTGCTGGGACCCTCACTCTAGTGCGGTGACCGGAAACGTTCACCGGCCCGCCTGTTCCACCGCGGCACCGGCCGGACGCCGGAATCGTCCCCACGCGTAGAGGAAGCCCACTCCGAACCCCACCAGATGTGCCAGATAGGCCACCCGGGGGCCGTCGACGGTGCCCGCGCCGGAGGCCGCCAGCCACTGGAGGACGAACCAGAAGAGCAGCACGATCCAGGCGGGAAAGCGCAGCGGCAGGAAGAACAGAAAGGGAAAGAGACTGGTGACGCGGGCCTTCGGAAAGAGGAAGAGAAACGCCCCGAGCACGCCCGAGATCGCTCCGGAGGCCCCCACGAGGGCCTGCTCGGAGCCCGCGTTGGCGGCGGCGAACGCGACCAGCGCGGTATAGCCGACGCCCAGATAGAACAGGGTGAACTCCACATGCCCCAGACGTTCCTCGGCCATCGCGCCGAAGACATGGAGGAAGAGCACGTTCCCGAGCAGATGCAGCCAGTTGCCGTGGACGAAGAGTGCGGTGAGCGGGGTGAGCAGGGTGCCGGACCGCCCGCTCATCAGATCGGCGGGGATCACCCCCCACCGTTCGAAGTACGCGCTCTGCGCCGCGAGCAGCGCGTCACCGGTTCCGTAGCCGGGATTGAGCCCCGACGCGGGGCCGACGAGGAAGACCGCGCAGCAGACCGCGATCAGGCCGTATGTCACCGCGGGACGGGTCGCCGGACCCCGGAGCGCCCCACGCGCCGCACCCCGCCAATCGATCACGGACAGATCATGACGTAACCGATCCGAACGGTACAGGGTGCCTCGCCGTGCTTCTGGGTACCCGCAAGGCCATAGAGTTACGAGGAGTACACCCGCAGTCCGATGGCGCACCGCGGAACCCGCACCCGGTACGGCCATGTCGTACGGATCCGCACGGCGGATCCGCAGGACAGGCCCGTACGACGAAAGAGGACGGAACGATGACAACGGTTCCTTCGCCGACGGCGGAAACCCGCTGGCGCTGCGCGCTCTGCGGCAATCTCACCCGCTTCGACGTCACCCGCTCTTCCAAGGTCGTCGAATACGTCCATCTGGACCTCGCGGGAGAGCCGACGGTCGAGGAGCGCGAGGTGCTCAGTGAGACCATCGAGTCGGTGCGCTGCCGCTGGTGCAACGCCGTGGACAAGATCGAGCTGGTGGCCAGGCCGGGCGCGGACTCCTGAGAGAACGCCCGCGACGGTGGCGACGGGTAGTGGGGTGACGGAACGTGGAGCAGCCTGACAGCGGCGCCGAACCGGCCGGTTCGGCCGCCGGCGACGCCGCGGAGGCGCTCGACCGGCCGTTGCCGGAGGGCGTGCGCCGACGGGTCATGATTCTGGTCGCGGATGCCTTCGGGGGCCTCACGATGGCCGAGCTCCCCTCTCAGCTGCGCCAGTACGCCCGTTTCACCCCCTCCCGCCGGGCCAAGCTCGCCGGCAACGCGATGGCCGCGGCCCTGGAGAGCGACTCCGTCTTCCGGCAGCGGATCGCCGAGCGGCTCACCTCGGCGCAGCCCGAGCTGTGCGCCGCCCTGACGGCCGGATCGCCGCCCGCCGCGGCCGATCCGCTCGATGTGGCTGCGGCGGCGTATGTCCTGCGGCCCACCGGATGGGTGAAACTCGTCGCCGCCGCAGGAGAGGAGGCCCTGCGGGCCGACGCCGAACGCGCCGACGCGGCGGGCCGGCGCGAACTGGAACGGCTGCGCCGGGAGCTGTCCGAGGCGCGCGGGCTGATCAAGAGCGAGACCGAGCGGCTCCGCACCGAGCTGGAGACGGTCCGCAAGGAAGCCGAATCGCTTCGCCGGAAGCTGCGGAGCGCCCAGAGCGACGTCAAGCGCCGTGAGGCCGCCGTCCGCCGGGCGACCGCGGAGATCGAGACCGCTCGGTCGGAGGCGGCCGGGCAGGTGTCGGCGGCCGAGAGCGAGAGCCGGCGGCTCAAGGCACGCCTCGGGGAGGCGGAGGCGGCCGTCGAGGCGGGCCGCAAGGCCGCCCGCGAGGGCCGCTCGATCGAGGGCATGCGGATGCGGCTGCTGCTGGACACCGTCCTGGACGCGGCCCAGGGCCTCCGCCGTGAGCTGGCTCTGCCGCCCACGACCCTCCATCCCGCCGACACGGTCGACGCGGTGGAACCCGGCCGGATGTCACCCAAGGACATCGCCGCCCGCGCCCTGTCCGAGACCGACCCGGCCCTGCTCGACCAGTTGCTCGCGCTGCCCCAGGTCCATCTGGTGGTCGACGGCTACAACGTCACCAAGACCGGCTATCCCACGATGCCGCTGGAGAAACAGCGGCTGCGGATCCTCGGCGGGCTCTCGGTGCTCGCCGCGCAGACCGGGGCCGAGATCACCTGTGTCTTCGACGGGGCCGAACTGGCGGCCCCCGTGCTGCTCGCGCCACCGCGCGGGGTCAGGGTGCTGTTCTCCAAGCCGGGCGTCACGGCCGATGAGCTGATTCGCCAGCTTGTCCGGGCGGAGCCGCCCGGCCGGCCCGTCGTGGTCGTCTCCACCGATCGCGAAGTCGCCGACGGCGTCGCCAAGGCCGGGGCCAGGCCCGTCGCGTCGGCGCTGCTGCTGAAACGGCTCTCGCGCGTCTGATTCGCCCCGCGCGGCCGCACGGCGTTGCGCGTGCCCTCCGTACGCACCTCCGCTGTACGTACCTCCGGTCCGCCCCGATCCCCGGTCGGCGTGTCCGTGCCGACACGCGCGACACAGGCGACACAGACGGCACAGGCGGCGTGTCTCTTGTACCCATCTCAGAGAAAATCGGAGTTACGGGTAACTTGCGTACGCAATGCCCGCATTGGTGCCTGATCTGGCGGGACGGTCTGTCAGATACCCATCACCGGGTGTGTGATGCGGGTAAATAATGCCCCAGGGCCGTGAGATTTTTCGCACCAGGATTTGAAGTGATCACAAGAAGGTCACTAAGGTCGGGCCTCGAACCTTCGCGCGGTCGATCGCCCATCCGGGGTGACAGCGGAGGAGCCGCCGAGTCCGCGTACGTCGGCCAGTTCCCGGGGGAGCCGAGCGCGCGGAGCCGGGGATCACGTCCCCCACCCGGCAGGCGGTCATGAGGAAGAAGGAGCCCGCCTTCGTGGCGTCTCACCGTCGTGCCAAGCAGCCGGGCCGCACCCGTGTGACCGTTCTGACCGCCACCGCCGCGGCGGCTGTCGCTCTGACCTCCCAGGCCGCCAACGCGGCCCCGCAGCCGAACAAGAACGAGGTCAAGGAGAAGGTCGACAAGCTCTACGAGGAGGCCGAGAAGGCCACCGAGAAGTACAACGGCGCCAAGGAGCAGCAGGACAAGCTCCAGAAGCAGGTGGACGGGATCCAGGACAGGGTCGCCCGCGGCCAGGACGAGCTGAACACCCTGCGCGGCAAGCTCGGCACGGTCGCCAGCGCCCAGTACCGCACCGGCGGCATGGACCCGGCCATCCAGCTCTTCCTCTCCTCCGACCCGGACACCTATCTCGACCAGGCGTCCGCCCTCGACCAGCTCGGCTCCAAGCAGTCCGCCGCGCTCACCGAGATCCAGTCCAAGCAGCGCACCCTCGCCCAGCAGCGCAAGGAGGCCCAGTCGAAGCTGGGCGACCTCGCCGACACGCGCAAGCTCCTCGGCGAGAAGAAGCGCGAGGTCCAGTCGAAGCTCGGTGCGGCGCAGAAGCTCCTGAACTCGCTCAGCGCGAAGGAGCGCGCGGCCGTCACCGCCGACGACACCCGCGCCAACCGCGCCAGCGCCCGCGCGGACCTCGGCAAGTCCGTCCCCGCCTCGCAGCGCGCCGCCGCGGCCTTCGCGGCCGGCCAGAGCAAGATCGGCACGCCCTACGTGTTCGGCGCGTCCGGCCCGAACTCCTTCGACTGCTCCGGCTTCACCTCCTGGGCCTTCGCGCAGGCCGGCGTCGCCATCCCGCGCACCTCGCAGGCGCAGGCCAGCGCCGGCACCCGGATCTACTCGCAGAGCCAGCTCAAGCAGGGCGACCTCGTGATCTTCTACGGGGACATGCACCACGTCGGCTTCTACGCGGGCAACGGCCAGGTCCTGCATTCGCCCCGGACCGGTGCGGTCGTGCGGTACGAGTCGATCAACAACATGCCCTTCCAGTTCGGCGTCCGTATCTGACCGGTTCGGCGTCCGAGCGGCCCGGCGCGGCCACGGCCGACGGCTCTCCGCGGATCGGCGGGCCCGGCACGCACCGCCGGGCCCGGCGCGCGGGACGGAGCACCTCCCGGACGCGCCACGGACACGGGACAGACGCCCGAACGGGCGAATTCCCCTCCCTCGCGCTGACACCCCGCCCCGCCGGTGACCTGTGGTCTCCCGGCGGGGCGTCACTGTGCGTGCCCGGCGAGGTCGTTGGCCGCCGTGTGGTCGCCCGGCTACTGTCTGCCGCGCAACATCCCCGTACAGCGGAAGGGAGCGCGGCCCGTGGCGTCCCATCGACGGTCCTCACAGCCCGGTCTCACTCACAGTGCCCGGGTCACCGTCCTGTCGGCCGCCGCGGCGACGGCCGCGGCGGCGTTCGGGGCCGCACCGGCGAGCGCCGACCCCCACGACTCCCCGGACGCGGCGCGGGCCCGTGTGGACCGGCTCCTCGAAGAGGCCGAGAAGGCGACCGAGGCGTACAACAAGGCGGGGGAGCGGGCCGGGAAGCTCCGCGAACAGGTCGCCGCGGCACAGGACAGCGTGGCGCGCGGCCAGGAACGCGTCAACCGGATGCGCGAAGCCCTCGGAACCGCCGCGGGTGCCCAGTACCGCTCGGGCGGCATCGACCCCGCGCTCTCCCTGCTGCTCTCCGCCGACCCGGACAACTATCTGGAGAAGGCCGAGCTGCTGGAACGCGTCAGCGAGCGCCAGGCCGTCGCGCTCCATGACTTCGGGCACGCACAGCGCGAACTCGGCCGAGAGCGCGAGGAGACCACACGTCACCTCGCCGAGCTGGAGCGCAGCCGGAACGCCGTCGCCCGCCACAAACGCACCGTCGAGCGCAAGCTCGCCGAGGCGCGGCGGCTCCTCAACTCCCTGCCGTCGGCGGACCGCGAGGCGTACGACCGGTCCTCCCGCTCCGGCCGGGACGCCTTGCCGGGACCGTCCGGCGAGGCGGCCGCCTCCTCCCGCGCCGCCGCGGCGGCCGCGGCGGCCCGCAGCGCCGTCGGCCGCCCCTATGTGTGGGGCGCCAACGGTCCCTCCGGCTTCGACTGCTCCGGCCTCATGCAGTGGGCCTACGCCCGGGCCGGCGTCGCGCTGCCGCGCACCTCGCAGGCGCAGCGGTACGCGGGACGGCAGGTTCCGCTGTCCCAGGCGCGCCCCGGAGATCTCGTCGCCTACCGCGACGACGCCAGCCATATCGGGATGTACATGGGCAACGGCCAGGTCGTGCACGCGCCCTATCCCGGAGCCTCGGTGCGGTACGACCCGGTCGGCATGATGCCCGTCTCCTCGGTCACACGGGTCTGAGCGGGGCCGCGTTCCGTACCATCGGCGGATGACGGATCGCGGGAGCAACGGGCGCGGGGTGACACGGAGAGCGGCGGGACTCGGTCTCGCCGCCGCCCTGCTGGGCCCCGTGCCGCTCTCCGGCTGCTCGACGACCCCCAAGGCGTCCGACCGTACGGTCGACTCCATCCAGCGCGCCCTGAACGCCCGCGCCGCCGCCGTGCTCGACCGCGACGAGTACGCCTACCTCGCCGCGATCGCCCCCGAACCGGCCGAACTGCGGGCGGCCGAGCGCCGCCAGTTCCGCAATCTCGCGAATGTGCCGATCGGGTCCTGGGAGTACCGGGTCCGCGAGGTGGAGCGCGACGGCGACAAGGCGGTCGCCGAGGCCGCACTCCGGTACCGGATCTCCGGCTACGACACCGCCCCGGTCATCGTCCCCCGCCGGCTGGAACTGGAACTGCGCGGCGACCACTGGTACGTGACGGCCGACCGGCCGGGCGAGGGAGCCGCCGAGCAACTCTGGCAGCAGGGCCCCGTCTCGGTGGTCCGGGGTAAACGGAGCCTGGTCCTCGCGGTCGGCCAGGACCAGGCCCGCCTCAAGGTCCTCGCGGCCACCGCCGACCGCGCCGTCCCCGCGGTCTCGGCGGCCTGGCCGTCCCGGTGGGCCGAGCGGGTCGTCATCCTCGTCCCCGGCTCCGTCGACGCGATGGGGGCCCTTCTGGGCACCCCGTCGGCCGGATACCGGGGCATCGCCGCCGTCACCACGGGCGAGACCGGCACGAAGGCGGCGGTGCCCGCCGACCGTGTGATCGTCAACCCGGCGGCCTACGGAATGCTCGGCGACTTCGGCCGGGAGGCGGTCATCACCCACGAGACCACCCATGTCGCGACCCGCGCCCACACGTCCGCCGCCACACCCATGTGGCTCTCCGAGGGTTTCGCCGACTGGGTCGCCTACCGCGTCACCAACCGCACGACGGGCCAGATAGCCCCCGAACTCCAGCGCGCCGTCCGCCGAGGCGAGTCCCTCCCCGGCCTCCCGTCCGACGAGGACTTCTCCTTCGGCGGTGACCCGGACGCCCTCGCCCGCGCCTACGAGGGAGGCTGGCTCGCCTGCGAACTGATCGCGGAACACTGGGGCGAGGCCGAGCTGACGAGCTTCTACCAGGCGGTGGGCAGGGGCAAGGACCGCTCCACGGCGACGCAGAGGGCGATGTCGGACATCCTCGGCACGACCCGCGACGACTTCACCGTGCGATGGCGCGCGTACGTACGCACCCGGTTGGCGTAGGGCCCGCGATTGCAGCCTCGCCGGCGTTTGAGGCGCGGGGTCCGGGGCGGAGCCCTGGGGGTGCGTACGGGCGGGTTTCGCGCTGAGGGTGGTGCGTCCCTGGCTGGGACGCATGGTGCCGGGGTGGAGATCGGCGGGCTTCGCCGGGCCGGTTCGTTTGAATCGCCTCGGTCTCCCGTGGCCTATGGGGTGGGTGTTTTTCAGCCTCGCCGGCGTTTGAGGCGCGGGGTCCGGGGCGGAGCCCCGGGGGTGCGTACCGGCGGCCTCCACGCCGAACGCGGTGCGCCCTCGCATCAGGAACGCTGAAGTTCGGGCACAGGTCGGCGCATCGCGCCCCGCGTCGGGACCGTCGCGCGCCACAGCCGTGCCCCCGCCGTCAGCGTCGCCGCCACCAGCAGCCCGTTCCGTACCACCAGCAGCGTCAGCCCCACCGCGTCGCTCGCGACCACGTGCGCGAACCAGATCGGGAACTCCAGCACCGTCACCCCGGTCGCCGCCAGCACCAGTCCGGCGGGCAGTGTCATCCGGCTCCCCCGGAAGACCAGACAGCAGGCCGCCAGGCCCACGAGCCAGAGCATGTACTGGGGGCTGATGACCCGGCTCGTCGTCGTGAAGAGCAGCACCGCCGCGAACGCCGCGTCGCACGGCGTACCGGGACCGAACTCCCGCGCCCTGACCCGCCACCACGCCAGCCATCCGAGCGCCGCGACGGCCAGCGCGAGAGCCAGGGCCGACACCAGGGGCACGTACGGGCCGACGAATTCGACCGAGCCGTAGTTCAGCAGCACCTGTCCCTCCCAGCCGGCCCGGCGCGCGACATGGAAGACGAGCGCGCCGAGCGACTCGACCTCCGTACCCCGGTCGCGCTGATACGTGAGGAAGGCCAGTGAGCCCGGCATCGTCACCAGGAACAGCAGCGTCAGCCCGCCGGCCGTGACCGCCGCCGCGGCCCACGCGCGCCGGGTGGCCCGCCCCCGCGCCACCCCCACGAGCAGCAGGACCGGCCAGACCTTGAGCAGCGCTCCGATTCCGGCCAGCGTCCCCAGGAGACGGGGACGCCGTGCGCCCGCGATCAGCGCGGCGACCGCGACGGCCGTGACCATCAGGTCGTAGCGCGCGTACGCGGTGGGTCCGAGGAGCGGTACGCCGCAGGTCCACACCCAGGCCCCTCGCCGGGACGCTCCGGGCCGCCCGCCCGCGTACAGCAGCATGCCGAGCACCGCGGCGTCACAGACCAGGATCAGGACGAAGAACGCGGAGGCGTAGCCGAGGAACGGCAGCACCGAGGGCGACAGGATCGCGAGCGCGGCGGCGGGCGGATACTGCCAGGTCACATCGTCCAGCGGAAAGGAGCCGGTCCGCAGGACCTCGTACCAGCCCCGGTAGATCACCGACACATCGGAGGTGACGTCCGGACCGGGGAAGGGGACGGCCTTGAAGACGAGCAGCAGCAGCGCCGTCCTGGTGAGAAACCAGACCGCGAGGATCCCCGCAGTGCCGCCGCGCCTGTTCTCCCCCATGGGTGCCTCATCCACTTTCATGCCGATTTGTGAACTGCCCATGATGCCGGGCGGAACCGAGGCCGGGCGATGAGGCGGGGCCGGGCGATGAGGCGCGGCCGGACCGCGCCTGCCCGGCTTCGGCCGCTTCCCGGGATTTCGGTACTGTCGGCGGACGATGCACAAGACCTTGATCGTGACCAACGACTTTCCGCCCCGGCCCGGCGGCATCCAGGCGTTCCTGCACAACATGGCGCTGCGGCTCGACCCCGACCGGCTCGTCGTCTACGCCTCGACCTGGAAGCGCGGCCACGAGGGCGCCGAGGCCACCGCCGCGTTCGACGCCGAGCAGCCGTTCACCGTCGTACGCGATCGCACGACGATGCTGCTGCCCACCCCGCGCGTCACCCGGAAGGCGACCGCGCTGCTGCGCGAACACGGCTGTGAGTCCGTGTGGTTCGGAGCGGCGGCCCCGCTCGGGCTGATGGCCCCCGCCCTGCGCGCCGCCGGCGCGCGCCGGATCGTCGCCACCTCGCACGGCCATGAGGCCGGCTGGGCCCAGCTGCCCGCCTCCCGTCGGCTGCTGCGCCGGATCGGCGAAGGCACGGACACGATCACCTATCTGGGTGAGTACACCCGTTCGCGTATCGCCTCCGCGCTGACGCCGGACGCGGCCGGGCGCATGGTCCGGCTGCCGCCCGGTGTGGACGAGAAGACCTTCCACCCGGATTCGGGCGGCGACGCCGTACGGGAGAGCCTCGGGCTGACGGACCGTCCGGTGGTCGTCTGTGTGTCACGCCTGGTGCCCCGCAAGGGCCAGGACACCCTGATCCTGGCGATGCCGACCATCCTCGCGAAGATCCCGGAAACCGTTCTGCTGATCGTCGGCGGCGGACCGTACGAGAAGGACCTGCGCCGACTGGCGCACGAGACGGGGGTGGCCGACTCGGTGCGGTTCACCGGCGCCGTCCCGTGGGCGCGGCTGCCCGCTCACTTCGGCGCGGGCGACGTGTTCGCCATGCCCTGCCGTACCCGCAGGGGCGGTCTCGACGTCGAAGGGCTCGGCATCGTCTATCTGGAGGCGTCGGCGACCGGTCTGCCGGTCGTGGCGGGCGACTCCGGCGGTGCGCCCGACGCCGTGCTCGACGGGGAGACCGGCTGGGTGGTCCACGGCGGCACCGGTCAGGGGCCGGTGGGGGAGTCCGCCGAGCGGATCGTGGCCCTCCTCGAAGACCCGGAGCTGCGGCGGCGGATGGGAGAGCGGGGACGCCGCTGGGTCGAGGACCGATGGCGCTGGGATCTGCTGGCCGAAAAACTGCGCGACCTGCTCTGAACCCTCGCCCGACCGGTCCCGGATGCCGGCGCGAGCCCCGTACACGACACTTCACCGAGCTACGTAATGACGACCTATTGACGGCGTATCAGTTCCGGTCCTGTCCGGCATATGAGCGAGGAGGCGGGATCTCACTCACGCTCGGGCCGGGACTCCACAGCCGACGCGCCGTCACATGCTGGGCGCGGCGGCCCTCCAGACCACGACCGCCCTCGGACTCACCTGTATCGACCTCTCCCCGGCCGCCGCCGCGTCAGGTCGGTCACGCGCCAGGTCCCGCGCCAGGGCGCGCGAGTCGGATCAGGTGCGCGTCGGATCAGGTGCGGTAGATCCCCTCGATCTCATCGGCGAAGTCCTTCGCCACCACATTGCGCTTGAGCTTCAGCGACGGCGTGATGTGACCGGCCTCCTCGGTGAACTGGGAACCGAGGACACGGAACTTCCGTACCGACTCCGCCTTGGAGACGGCCGCGTTGCCGTCGTCGATCGCCCGCTGGATCTCGGCCAGCAACTCCGCGTCGTCGCGCAGCGAAGCCGCCGTCGAACCGGCCGGCTTGCCGTGGTCCGAGGCCCAGCGGTCGAGGAACTCCGGGTCGAGGGTGACCAGCGCGCCCACGAAGGGCCGCCCGTCGCCCACCACCATGCACTCCGCGACCAGCGCATGCGCGCGGATGCGGTCCTCGATCACCGCGGGAGCGACGTTCTTGCCGCCCGCGGTGACCAGGATCTCCTTCTTACGGCCCGTGATCGCGAGATAGCCGTCCTCGTCGAGGGTGCCGATGTCGCCCGTGTGGAACCAGCCGTCCGTCAGCGCCTCCGCCGTCGCGGCCTCGTTCCGCCAGTAGCCGTCGAAGAGATGCTCGCCGTGCAGCAGCACCTCGCCGTCGTCCGCGATCCGCACCACCGAACCCGGCAGCGGCTGGCCGACCGTGCCGATCTTCTGCCGGTCCCACGGGTTGAACGCGGTCGCCGCGCACGACTCGGTGAGTCCGTACCCCTCCAGCACCGTGAAGCCGATACCGCGGAAGAAGTGACCCAGCCGCTCGCCCAGCGGCGCGCCGCCGGAGATCGCGTACTCGCCGCGTCCGCCCAGCACCGCGCGCAGCTTGGCGTAGACGAGCCGGTCGAACACCTTGTGCTTGATCCTCAGACCCAGCGACGGGCCCTGCGGGGTGCCCAGCGCACGGCTGTAGGCGATCGCGGTCCGCGCGGCGCTGTCGAAGATCCCGCCCTTGCCGTCGGCCCGCGCCTTGGCACGCGCCCCGTTGTAGACCTTCTCGAAGACGCGCGGCACTCCGAGGACGAGCGTCGGCCGGAAGGCGGCCAGTTCGGCGGTGAGTTCCTTGACGTCGGGGAGACAGCCCAACTTGATCGGGGCCATCACGGCGGCCACCTCGACCATGCGCCCGAAGACATGAGCGGTCGGCAGGAAGAGCAGTACGGAACTCTCACCCGTGCGGAACAGCGGCCTCAGCCGCTCCACCACATTGCCGCACTCGGCGAAGAAGCTGCGGTGGGTCAGCACACAGCCCTTGGGGCGGCCGGTGGTGCCCGAGGTGTAGACGATCGTCGCGGGATCGTCGGCCCTGGCGCGCGCGCCGCGTTCCTCCACGGTCGCGTCGGAGACCTCCGCACCCGCGGCGACCAGGGACTCCAGCCCGCCCCCGTCGATCCGCCAGATCTCGCGCAGACCCGGCAGCCCGCCCCGGACGGACTCCACCTCGGCCGCGTGCTCCCCGGTCTCCACGATGATCGCGACCGCGCCCGAGTCGGCGAGGATCCAGGAGACCTGCTCGGCCGAACTGGTCTCGTACACCGGGACGCTCACCGCCCCGGCACTCCAGATCGCGAAGTCCAGCAGCACCCACTCGTACCGGGTACGCGACATCAGGGCCACCCGGTCGCCCGGTTCCACACCCCCGGCGATCAGGCCCTTGGCGGCGGACCGGACCTCGGCGAGGAACTGCGTGGCGGTGACGTCGGCCCAGGCGCCCGCGATCTTGCGGCCCATCACCGCGACTTCGGGGTGCTGCGTGGCGTTGCGGCGGATGAGATCCGTCAGATTGCCGTCGGAGGGGACCTCGTAGAGGGCCGGAAGGCTGAACTCGCGCAAGACTGCTGCTCCTCATCGGGCGCCGGTGCCACGGCTCTGTGTGACGCACCGGTTGCGGTCCAAGATCGGGCAGAGTGCTCATGGGGGGTGAGCACGACCGGACTGCCCGGACGTTACCCACCAGTACTCGGTTCGGGGTAGGGGGTTCCCGCCAGATGTTCCCTGCGTCACACGCGCCGTCATATGCGCACGGCAGTGCCTTACGGACGATAGTCCCACGTTAGACCACCCGCACGGCCGCCCGGAAGCACGACCGGGCCGTCCCTCTGTCCAGCGGTGCGAACGCGTCCTAGGGTGATCGTCATGGGCGGCACGGGAGGCACGGGAGTGAAGACGCGGATGGGCTCGCGGCCGGGCACACGGGTGAACGTGGTCAGCGATGTGCACGGCAACGCCAAGGACCTCGCCCTGGCCGGCGACGGCGCGGACGCGTTGATCTGCCTCGGAGACCTCGTCCTCTTCCTCGACTACGCCGACCACTCGCGCGGAATCTTCCCCGATCTCTTCGGCGTCGAGAACGCCGATCTGATCGTGGCGCTGCGCACGGCCCGCCGCTTCGACGAAGCCCGCGAACTGGGCCGCAGGCTCTGGGCCGAACTGGACGTGGACCGCGACAGCTCCATCGAGTCCGCCGTACGCCGCCAGTACGCCGAGTTGTTCGCGGCCTTCCCCACACCGACGTACGCCACCTACGGCAATGTCGACATCCCGACGCTCTGGCCCGAGTACGCCCGGCCGGGCGTCACCGTCCTGGACGGCGAGCGTGCCGAGATCGGCGGCCTCGTCTTCGGCTTCGTCGGCGGCGGGCTCCGCACCGAGATGCACACCCCCTACGAGATCTCCGACGAGGACTACGCGGCGAAGGTCGAGGCGCTCGGCGACGTCGACGTGCTCTGCTCGCACATCCCGCCCGAGGTGCCCGAGCTGACCTACGACACGGTCGCCCGCCGTTTCGAGCGCGGCAGCCCCGCGCTGCTGGACGCCATCCGCCGCACCAGACCCCGGTACTCCCTCTTCGGCCATGTACACCAGCCGCTCGTCTCCCGGATGCGGGTGGGCGCGACCGAGTGCGTCAACGTCGGGCACTTCGCGTCGACCGGCCGCCCCTTCACCCTGGAGTGGTGACGGGCCCGTCCGGAATGTCGGCGGAATGCCGACGGAATGCCGGCGGACCCGGACCTGTGACCGCCGGGACCGGGGGGCGCATACTGCGGATCGCCGGGCCTTCCGCTCGCGATAACCTGCACACCACACAGTCACCCCCGGTCGGTACCGCACCCGAGGAGCCGCAGCGATGGCGGAACACACCAGCTCTAGCATCACCATCGAGGCGGCGCCGGCCGAAGTCATGGGAGTGATCTCCGACTTCGACCGCTACCCCGAGTGGACCGGCGAGGTGAAGCAGGCGGAGGTCGTCTCCCGCGACGGCACGGGCCGCGCCGAGCAGGTCCGCCTCGTCCTCGACGCCGGAGCGATCAAGGACGACCACACCCTGGCGTACAGCTGGAACGGCGAGAACCAGGTCAGCTGGACGCTGGTGAAGTCCCAGATGCTGCGCGCCATCGACGGTTCCTACACCCTCAGGCCCGTCGGCGGCGGCGACCGTACCGAGGTCACTTACCAGCTCACCGTGGACGTCAAGATCCCCATGCTCGGGATGATCAAGCGCAAGGCCGAGAAGGTCATCATCGACCGCGCCCTCGACGGTCTGAAGAAGCGCGTCGAGAGCAGGGACCCCGGGAGCGGAGACACTGGGAGCGGAAACGCCGCGAGCGGGCAGAAAGCCTGATGCGCAGGGTCCTCGTCACCGGCCTCGGCGGCGCGGGCCGCACCACGATCGCCGCGGCGACCGCGCTCGCCGCGGCCGGACGCGGGAACCGGCGCATCCTCTTCCTGTCCACGGCCCCCGGCGAGATCTTCGGCACCGCTCCCTCCGGCACCGCTCCCTCCGGCGCGGCCCGGCCGGACGCGGCCCCCTCCGGCACACCGTCGCGGATCACGGACGGCCTGTGGGCCGCCCGCATCGACCCGGCCGCCGACTTCCGGGCCGAGTTCCTCTCCCTCCAGGAGCGCGCGGCGACCGCGCTCGACCTCCTCGGCGCGGCACGGCTCGCGGACGAGGAACTGACCGAACTCCCCGGCAGCGAGCAGTTCGCCCTGCTCAGGGCCCTGACGACCCTCGCCCCCGGAGAGTGGGACACGGTCATCGTGGACATGCCCCCGCTACGCGAGACGATCGCCCTCCTTGCCCTGCCCGAGCAGCTCCGCCGCTATCTACGCCGGCTGCTGCCCCCCGAACGGCAGGCCGCCCGCGCACTGCGCCCGGTCCTCGCCCAGCTCGCCGGGGTCCCCATGCCCGCGCAGTGGCTGTACGAGACGGCCGCGCGCTGGGACGAGGAACTCACCGCCGTCCAGACCGTCGTCCGGTCCCCGGACACCACCCTGCGCCTGGTCGCCGAGCCGGGACCGGCCGCCGCCGACGCCCTGCGCACCGCCCACAGCGGACTCGCCCTGCACGAACTGCGCGTCGACACCCTCGTCGCCAACCGGATCCTGCCCCGCCACTCCGCCGACACCTGGCTCGCCGGCCTCGCGGCGCAGCAGGAGAAGTGCCTGCACGAGTGGTACGAGGAGTGGACGCCCGGAGTGTCCCTCGTCGAAACCGCCCACGCCGGGCGCGACCCACGCGGCCTCGACGACCTCGTCCGGCTCGCCGCGACCGCCACCGGCCGGGAGACCGACACCGGCGACACGGCCGGGCACGACGGACTCACCGACGGTCCCCTCACTGACGGACTCACCGACGGTCCCCTCACTGACGGACTCACCGACGGCCCCCTCGCCGCCGGACTCGACCGCGCCGACGAGGACCGTCCGGCCGTGGCCACCCGCTCCGGGGACACCTCCGCCGAGGACGCCTTTTCCCAGGTCGAGGACCGGCGGGAGGACGACGGCATCCTCGTCTGGAAGATCTCGCTGCCCGGAGCCGTCAAGGAGGACGTCGGCCTGGTGCGCCGCGGCGATGAACTGCTGCTCACCGTCGGCCCGTTCCGCAGGATCGTTCCCCTGCCATCCGTGCTCCGCCGCTGCACCGTCTCCGGCGCGGCCCTGACGGACGGAGAACTCGCCGTCCGTTTCACCCCCGACCCCGGCCTGTGGCCACGCGGACACTGAACGGCCCGCGCCCGTTCGGGTACCGTCGAGCGTACGAGAGCCACTGCCGACCAATGCCCTTGTGCAGGAGTACGCCATGAGCGATGCCACCGAGCGTCCCGCCGTCGACGCCGACGCCTGGGCCGACGCGTGCGCCGAGGACCTCGCGGAGGAGAAGGCCCGCCGCCGGGCTCAGTACGGGACACCGCCCGGCTCCGCCGCCGAGGAACTCCGCAAGCTGTTCGGCGCGGTCGCCGAGAAGGTCACCGAGTTCCAGAGCTCGCTGCCGGGGATGGCCGCGCAGACCGCCGTACAGCAGCTCATGAACCAGGCCAAATCCGTGGTCGAGCCGGTCATCGAGCGCAACCCCCAGGTCTTCGACCACCTCGCCGCGGCGGGCGGCGAACTGCTCGCCGCCTACCGCTCCGCCGTCGAGCGCCACGAGCGAGACTGGACCCAGGGCCCCGCCGAACCGTCCGCCCCCTCCGGGAAATCCGGTGATCCACGCGACGAAGAACCTGGTCCGGGCGAGCAGATCGATCTCGACTGATCATTCTCGACCGATCGATCGGAGAGCCTCCCTCCGGTACGGTTGGCCTTAGTAGTGCTACATCGGATCCCCGTGACCTGCGGTGATCCGACGGGCCAGTGGATCGGTCGGCGGGTCGCCCGAGTCGGCGACCGCGGGAGTCAAGGCTTCCGCGGGATCCGGGCCCTGTCCGGGGCCGGAGACCGGCACAGCGCTACGAGCGGAGCTCGACCGGAACTGAGGGGCACATGGGACTCACCATCGGCGTCGACATCGGCGGTACGAAGATCGCGGCGGGCGTGGTCGACGAGGAGGGCGGCATCCTCGAAACGCACACCGTGCCCACCCCGTCGACCCCCGAAGGCATCATCGACGCGATCTGCGCGGCCGTCGCCGGAGCGGGCCGCGGACACGACATCGAGGCCGTCGGCATCGGGGCCGCCGGTTACGTGGACGACAAGCGCGCCACCGTCCTCTTCGCGCCCAACATCGACTGGCGCCACGAGCCCCTCAAGGACAAGGTCGAACAACGAGCCGGCCTGCCGGTCGTCGTCGAGAACGACGCCAACGCGGCGGCCTGGGGCGAGTACCGCTTCGGCGCGGGCCAGGGCCACCACGACGTCATCTGCATCACCCTCGGCACCGGCCTCGGCGGCGGCATCATCATCGGCAACAAGCTGCGCCGGGGACGGTTCGGCGTCGCCGCGGAGTTCGGCCATATCCGCGTCGTCCCGGACGGTCTGCTCTGCGGCTGCGGCAGCCAGGGCTGCTGGGAGCAGTACGCCTCCGGCCGCGCCCTCGTCCGCTACGCCCGCCAGCGCGCCAACGCCACCCCCGAGAACGCGAAGATCCTCCTCGGCCTCGGCGACGGCACCCTCGACGGCATCCAGGGCAAGCACATCAGCGCGGCGGCCCGCCAGGGCGACCCGGTCGCGGTCGACTCCTTCCGTGAACTCGCCCGCTGGGCCGGCGCGGGCCTCGCCGACCTGGCCTCGCTCTTCGACCCCTCCGCCTTCATCATCGGCGGCGGTGTCTCCGACGAGGGCGAACTCGTCCTCGACCCCATCCGCAAGTCCTTCCGCCGCTGGCTCATCGGCGGCCAGTGGCGTCCCCACGCCCAGGTCCTCGCCGCCCAACTCGGCAACAGAGCGGGCCTGGTGGGCGCGGCGGACCTCGCCCGTCAGGGCTAGCGTCTTCCGTTCGGATCAGGCCGAGTCCGCGTGCCCTCGGCGCCGCGTGTTGCCGGGGGCAGGGAGGTGCCCTCGCGCTCTGCCCGAGGGCATGGGCCCCATCTGATGAGTTCCCTCCTCCCCCCCCGCGATCTACGGGCAGCAGGCACCGGGGCCGCTCTGATCAGGCCCGAGCCATCACGGGGCGATATGCGCGGGGCCGCTCGCCGGCCTGCCCCGGCGCGTATCCGCACCGGGGCGCATCACCCCGGACTCCGCCTTTCCGACCATCACGCGTCCGCGGGACCTGATCCGTTCCCGTGTCCCGTGAATCCCGGCCTCGTCGGCGTTCGAGGCACGGGGTCCGGGCCGAGCGCCCCCACAGGAATCCCCGGCCTACGTGTGGGGGCCACCCATCGGCGGACTCCACCGCCGCCCCGCGCCGAGCGCTCCGCCGAAACCGTAAAGTGCACGCATGCTGACCCCGCTCCCCAGCTCCCGTACCGAAAGCGACGGCTCCGCCGTCATTCGCGTACTCAGCTACAACATCCGTTCCCTCCGGGACGACGAAGACGCCCTCGCCCGCGTCATCCGCGCCTGCGAGGCCGACCTCGTCTTCATCCAGGAAGCGCCCCGCTTCTTCCGCTGGCGCAAACACGCCGCCCGCCTCGCCTCCAAGGCGGATCTCGTCACCCTGACGGGCGGGGCGACCGCCGCCGGCCCGCTTCTGCTCTGTTCCCTGCGCGCCACGGTCGAGCGCACGCAGGACGTGCTGCTGCCCCGCACGCCCGGACTGCCCCGCCGCGGTTTCGCCACGGCGGTCGTACGGTTCGGGCGCGCGCGGATCGGCGTACTCAGCTGCCATCTGAGCCTGCGGGCGGATGAGCGATACACCCAGGCCGGAATGCTCCTCGACCGTCTCGCCGCCATGGACGTACCGCATACCGTCGCGGCGGGCGACCTCAACGACCGGCCCACCGGGCGGAGTTTCCAGCGGATCGCCTCCCGCCTCCAGGACTGCCGGGAGACCGCGCCCTGGGGCGGTGAGCACACCTTCCCGCCGGTCGACCCGGACCAGCGGATCGACGCGGTCTTCGCGAGCGCGGGCGTCGAAGTCCTGGGCTGTGGCGTGCCGTCGGGGCTCCCCGGCGTCACGCGGGCCGATCTGAGCGCGGCCACCGACCATCTTCCGGTCCTGGCCGCGCTCAGGGTTCCGGCACCGTAGAGCAGCCGGCGAACGCCTGGTCAGGCAGCAGGCGAACGCGGCGCGGAAGCGTGGCCCGCGCCGCTCGCTCGCCCGGCGAGCGGCCCGCTGCCGCCGGCGTGGACGCTCAGACCACAGCGCCCCGGCCCGGGTCGTCGTTCTCCTCGTCGTCGCCGTGCGCCATCCGGGCCACCAGCGTCGCGAAACCGCCGAGGAAGCCGCCCACGCAGAGCGTGGTCAGCCACCAGGACATGTCCCACCCCACGAGCACCGCGACCAGCATCAGCACCGGCCCGCCGACCACCGCGAGCCAGGCGAACTTGGCCGTCACATCGGCCTCCGGCAGCGGCGGTGGCTCCGGCGGGATGAAGTGCCCCTCGTCGCTCTCGTCGAGGTCCTCTTCCTTGGGTTCGGCGATCGAATAGTCGCGCGGGCCCGCTCCGCCGACACCCGGCGCGAAGACGACCGAGCTGCCGAGCGCGGGCTTGTCCGCGTCGGAATCCGGGTCGGATCCGGAGCCCGGTCCGCGCTCACCCGGACTCTGGTTCAGATCGCCTTCGAGCAGGGCGAGATCCTCCACCGACTTGAACGGCTTGGCGCCCGGCGGATCCACCGGCTCGTCGCCGTACGCCGCGACGATGGCGGCCCAGGCGGCTTCCTCGTCGATGGGCTGCGGCTCAGGGTCCGCGTCGTGCTGCTCAGCCACCAGTCGTGGTCCCTTTCTTCTCCGCACTCGGAGTGAGCCGACCGATCAACGCGTGACTCTCTTCGAAGATCCGCTCCGCGTCATGGTCCAACGTCGCGACGTGGTAGCTCTGTTCCAGCAGGATCTCGGTGATGTCCGTGGAGGATACCCGGCTGAGGATACGAGCGGAGTCGACCGGCTTCACCACATGGTCCTGCGGGCTGTGCAGCAGCACCATCGGCTGGGTGACCTGCGGCAGCTCGCCGTCGACGATCCGCAGGAAATTCCGCAGCGAGTGAGCCGCGTGCAGCGGGACCCGGTCGTACCCCAACTCCACCGCGTCCTCCTTCGCGATGTCACTGGCCACACCGGGCGTCGACCGCACGAAGTGGCGGACGACCGGGAGCACGAGCGCGGCGGGCCCGTGCAGCTTGTTCACCGGGTTGACCACGACGATGCCGCTGATCGCGTCGCCGTGCTTCGCTGCCAGCCGGAGGGTGAGCGCGCCTCCCATGGAGAGCCCGAAGACGAAGACCTGACGGCACCGCCCGATCAGCTCACGCGCCTCGCGGTCCACCTCCGCGTACCAGTCCTGCCAGCCCGTGAGCCGCATGTCCTCCCAACGGGTCCCGTGCCCGGGGAGCAACGGCAGGGACACGGTCAGCCCGCGCTCCGCCAGATACTCCGCCCACGGGCGCAGCGACTGCGGTGAACCGGTGAATCCGTGGCAGAGGAGCACGCCGACTTCTCCGCCCTCGTGGCGGTAGGGCTCGGCTCCGGGAAGGACCGGCACCGGGGGTCTCCTTACGTCGATGGCTGGGGGCGGGGCCCGCGGCGGAGCCGCTGACGGACAGCCCCGTCGAGCGGCGGGGCACAGCTAGGGAGCTAGGAAGGCAGTACCTCACGGTACGCGACGGGACTGACACCGACCAGGTCCGCAGGTCCTCCGCATGCCCCTGACAGCGCAGCCCTGTGGACGCCGTACTCCGGGCCCACCTGCCGGGTCCGGCACCGGCCGGGTAAGGGGACCCGGGGCCCACCTCGGGTTAAGGTCTGTCCCACAGCGACAGGAGGCATTCGAGTTGATCTACGGCGCAATGAAGTTCTCCCTCGGAAGCGGCTTGAAGCTCGCTTTCAGGCCCTGGGTGGAGGGGCTGGAGAACATTCCCGCCGATGGGCCGGCGATCCTCGCGAGCAACCATCTCTCCTTCTCCGACTCGTTCTTCCTCCCGGCGGTGCTCGACCGCAAGGTCACGTTCATCGCCAAGGCGGAGTACTTCACCTCTCCGGGGGTCAAGGGCAAGCTGACCGCCGCCTTCTTCAAGGGCGTGGGACAGCTCCCGGTCGACCGCTCGGGCGCGCGGGGCGCGGGCGAGGCGGCGATCAGGGCCGGAATCCAGGTGCTGGAGGACGGGGGGCTGTTCGGCATCTACCCGGAGGGCACCCGCTCTCCCGACGGCCGGCTCTACCGGGGGAAGCCCGGCGGCCTCGCGCGCGTGGCACTCGCGACCGGGGCTCCGGTGATCCCCGTGGCCATGATCGACACCGAGAAGATCCAGCCGCCCGGCAAAGTCGTCCCCAAGCTGATGCGGCCGGGCATCCGGATCGGCAAGCCCCTCGATTTCAGCCGCTACCGGGGCATGGAGGGGGACCGCTTCATCCTGCGCTCGGTGACCGACGAGGTCATGTACGAGATCATGAGGCTCTCCGGCCAGGAGTACGTCGACATCTACGCGACGGCGGCGAAACGACAGCTCGCGGACCAGAAGAAGGCGGAGCAGAGGAAGCCGCCCGCCAAGGAAAGCGGCACCGGGGAAGACGGGGGCGGCACGAAGAGCACGGACGGCACGAAGAGCACGAACGGCACGGAAGTCGACCGAGGCGGCACGCGCGCGTAGGGCGCGCGGTTCGTTCCGGGGGGGGTGGGGGGGCATGGTCAAGCGCGAGCGAGTCGTGCGGATGTCGGTGGAGCTGCCGCTGTGGCGCGCGCTCGTCGGCTACCGCGTCCTGACCATGATCTACGCGGTCGCCATCTTCGCCTTCGGCCCCGCCGAGTACGAGCGCCCCTGGGTGGGGATCGCGTTTCTCGCCGTGATGTCCGTATGGACGCTCGCCACCCTGCCCAGGGTGATGAACGCCGGCCGCTGCACCAGAACGTTTCTCGCCGCCGATCTGACCATCGCGCTCGCCGGCATCCTGCTCACCCCGCTCGCCGACGCACAAGCACGGGAGATCGACGGCCCCACTCTGCCGTCGATATGGACGGCGGGCGCCGTCCTCGCGTTCGCGCTCAAAGGCGGCTGGCGCTGGGCCGGCTTCGCGTCCTCTCTGGTCGCCGTCGCCAACATCGTCGAGCGCGGCCGGCCCAGCGGCGACACCCTGCACAACGTACTGCTCGTCTGGGTCGCCTCCATCGCCATCGGCTACGTCGTCGAGGTCGCCCGCGCCTCCGAGCGCACCCTCGCCCGCGCTCTGGAGATCGAGGCGGCGACCCGCGAACGGGAGCGGCTGGCCCGTGACATCCACGACAGCGTGCTGCAGGTGCTGGCGATGGTGCAGCGGCGCGGCACGGCTCTCGGCGGTGAGGCCGCCGAGCTGGGACGGATGGCGGGGGAGCAGGAGATCGCCCTGCGCACCCTGGTCTCCAGCGGTCTGGTGCCCACCACGCGTACCTCGGAGGACGCCTCGATGGGCGCCGTGGTCCGTACCGTCGAGGACGACGACGAACCGTCCGCCGGGTCCCGGCAGTGCGATCTGCGGTCGCTCCTCGCCCACCACACCGGCCCGAAGGTGACCCTCTCCGAGCCCGGCGCCCCCGTGATGCTCCCGGCCGCCGCCGCGAACGAACTCGCCGCCGCTGTCAGTGCCGCACTGGACAATGTGGAACAGCACGCGGGGGAGGACGCCCACGCCTGGATCCTGGTCGAGGACTGGACGGACGAGGTCGTCGTCACGGTCCGGGACGACGGCCCGGGAATCCCGGCGGGCCGGCTGAACCAGGCGGAGGGGGAGGGGCGGCTCGGCGTCGCCCTCTCGATCCGCGGCCGGCTGCGGGATCTGGGCGGCACCGCCGAGCTGATCTCCGTTCCGGGCCAGGGCACAGAAGTCGAATTGAAGGTTCCGCGGGCTCCCATGGCTCCACGGGGGAAGGACACGGCATGACAGAGCAGGACCGGGATCAGGGCGCGGACCAGGGCCGCGATGAGCGGCCGACCAGAGTGATGGTCGTCGACGACCACCCCATGTGGCGCGACGCGGTCGCCCGCGATCTGACCGCGGCCGGTTTCGACGTGGTGGCGACGGCGGGAGACGGCGGGCAGGCGGTCCGCCGTGCCAAGGCCGCCACGCCCGACGTGCTCGTTCTCGATCTGAATCTCCCGGAGAAGCCGGGCGTCCAGGTCTGCAAGGAACTGGTCGGCGCGCTGCCCGGACTGCGGGTTCTGGTCCTCTCCGCGAGCGGTGAGCACGCGGATGTGCTGGAAGCGGTGAAGTCCGGCGCGACCGGATATCTGCTGAAGTCGGCGAGCACGGAGGAACTGACCGACGCCGTACGGCGGACCGCGGCCGGCGATCCCGTCTTCACGCCCGGCCTCGCCGGGCTCGTCCTCGGGGAGTACCGCAGGCTCGCCACCGACCCCGCGCCCGCCGCGGGTCCCGACGCCCCGGGAACACCCCGGCTGACCGAGCGCGAGACCGAGGTACTGAGGCTGGTCGCCAAGGGACTGTCGTACAAGCAGATCGCCGAGCGGCTCGTCATCTCCCACCGCACCGTCCAGAACCATGTGCAGAACACCCTCGGCAAGCTCCAGCTGCACAATCGCGTGGAACTGGTCCGCTACGCGATAGAGCGCGGCCTCGACGACATCGAGAGCTGAGCCGTCCCTTCCGGCAGTCGGCCCCGATCCGTCCGGCTAGGCCGCGCGCCGTGAGCCGTGCGCCCCGGCTCACCGCATGCGTGGGCGCCCCGGTTCACCACAGTCGTACGCCCCAGGGCCACCGGATGCCTTCCCGTGATACCCCACCGCTCGTACGAGTGAAAACCGCAGGCCGGACCGAGCCCGGACCAGCCCGTCCGCAACGTGTTCCGCAGGGGGGATTGACCTTCGCCGCCATCTCGTAGTGACCTGAATCACCATTAGCGTGACGGTCCTAGGGCTCATCAGGCGAAGGGAAGTCTTTCCATGCGCGTAGGAGTACTGACCGGGGGCGGCGACTGCCCCGGCCTCAACGCGGTCATCCGCGGTGTTGTCCGCAAGGGTGTACAGGAGTACGCGTACGAGTTCGTCGGCTACCGCGACGGCTGGCGCGGTCCTCTCGAAGGCGACACGATCCCGCTCGACATCCCGGCCGTACGGGGAATCCTGCCCCGCGGCGGCACCATCCTCGGCTCCTCGCGCACCAATCCACTCAACGCGGAGAACGGCATCCGCCGCATCAAGGAGAATCTGGCCAAGGCGGAGGTCGACGCGCTGATCGCGATCGGCGGTGAGGACACCCTGGGCGTCGCCGGCCGCCTCCATGACGAGTACGGCGTCCCATGCGTCGGCGTCCCCAAGACGATCGACAACGATCTGTCCGCCACCGACTACACCTTCGGCTTCGACACGGCCGTCGGCATCGCCACCGAGGCGATCGACCGGCTGCACACCACCGCCGAGTCCCATATGCGGGTCCTCGTCGTGGAGGTGATGGGACGGCACGCGGGTTGGATCGCCCTGCACTCCGGTCTGGCCGGCGGCGCCAATGTCATCCTCATCCCCGAACAGCGCTTCGACGTCGGCCAGGTCTGCGCCTGGGTGACCTCGCGTTTCAAGGCCACCTACGCCCCCATCGTCGTCGTCGCCGAGGGGGCCATGCCCAAGAACGGCGACGCGGTGCTGAAGGACGGCACACTCGACTCCTTCGGGCATGTGCGGCTCTCCGGCGTCGGCGAATGGCTGGCCAAGGAGATCGAGAGGCGGACCGGCAAGGAGGCCCGTACCACCGTGCTCGGCCATGTACAGCGCGGTGGCACCCCGAGCGCCTTCGACCGCTGGCTCGCCACGCGCTTCGGTCTGCACGCCATCGACGCGGTGCGCGACGGCGACTTCGGCAAGATGGTCTCGCTGAAGGGCACGGACATCGTGCGCGTGCCGATCTCCGACGCGACGGCCAGGCTCAAGACCGTCGACCCCGCCCTGTACGAAGAGGTCGGCGTCTTCTTCGGCTGACCCCCCGCCACCGACCGGCGGCGCCGCCGGCCCCTCCGCGCGGCGGTCTTCACCCCTGACTGCCCCCGTAACCGGCCTCCGCCACCGTGGCGAGGCGTCCGACAGGCACCGCCGAGTTGTGGGCCGTAACGTACGGACTGTCACGGCCCACAACCCGGATACCGGGAACCGAACTCCGGGAGATCCGACTCCGGAAGGCCGGACCCCGGAATACTGGATCGACGGGAAACGGGAACCGGAAACGGGAGACATCGTGGAGATCCTCGCCTTCGGCGTGCAGACCGACGAGAAGCCACTGATCGAGAA
The DNA here is from genome assembly GCF_053600955.1 of Streptomyces sp. NPDC004838. Taxonomy (NCBI): domain Bacteria; kingdom Bacillati; phylum Actinomycetota; class Actinomycetes; order Kitasatosporales; family Streptomycetaceae; genus Streptomyces; species Streptomyces sp. NPDC004838. The sequence continues at coordinate 500,275 of NZ_JBSGAW010000002.1, forward strand.
GGCATTCCGACAAGCCCACGGCTATGACGGCATTCGCTGTCTGGACGTCTTCCTCACCGAGGACACCGCTCCGATCGCGTCGGGCTACGAGGTCATCTCCACCAGCGTCAACGCCGACCTCGGCGCGCGCGTCCTCCAGACCCTGGCCGTCGGCGGCACACAGATGATCGCCCAGCGCTCCACCGGCTTCAACAACATCGATCTGGAGGTCGCCGAGAGGCTCGGCTTCACGATCGCCAGGGTCTCGTACTACTCGCCGTACTCCGTCGCGGAGTTCGCCTGGACCCTGGCGATGGCCGTCAACCGCCGTGTCGTCCGGGCCGCCGGCCGCACCCGTGAGTTCGACTTCCGGCTCGACGGACTGATGGGCCGGGATTTCCGCGGCCGTACGGTCGGAGTCGTGGGCACCGGGAAGATCGGCGAGGCGTTCACCCGGATCGCGCACGGCTTCGGCATGAGACTCCTCGGCTGGGATCTCGTCCGCAACCCCGCCTGCGTCGAACTGGGCATGACCTACGTCGACAAGGACGAACTCCTCGCCTCCTCCGACCTCGTCAGCCTCCATGTGCCGCTGCTGCCCGATACCCACCACCTCATCGACGGGCAGGCGCTGCGGACGATGAAGGACGACGCGATCCTGGTGAACTCCAGCCGCGGCGGGCTGGTCGACACGGACGCACTCGTCGGGGAGCTGCGCGGCGGCCGGTTCACCGGTGTGGGACTCGATGTGTACGAGGCCGAGGCAGGGCTCTTCTTCCTCGACAAGTCGCTCGAGCCGATCGAGGACGACACCCTCGCCCGGCTGGTCACCTTCCCGAATGTGCTGGTCACCTCGCACCAGGCGTACTACACCACGGACGCGGTCGGTCAGATCATCGAGGCGACCGTACGGAACGTGGAGGACTACGCGGCCGGCCGCCGGTCCGAGAACGTGCTCGTACCGGCGGCCGCGGGCTGACGTCCCGTCCGCTGCCCCGGAGCCTTCGGCCCCTGCCCCGGAGCCTTCGGCCCCTGCCCCGGAGCCTTCGGCCCCTGCCCCGGAGCCCCGGCCCTCAGCCGCCCTGTCCCTGGAGCACCGAGCCCGTCAGCAGACCGGCGACGACGGCCGGGCCGTCGAGCGTCAGCACCGACTCCGGATGGAACTGCACCGAGGCGAAGCGCGGCGCGCGCAGGGCGTGGACCTCGTCGAGCGACGGGTCGCGCGCCACCTCCACACCGCGGGCCGCCAGCCGCTGTGCGGTGTCACCGTCGCAGCGCGCCGTGAAACTGTTGTAGAAGCCGACCGTCTCCTCCCGCCCGAAGAAGTCGATCCGCTCCTGCGCCCCCTGGCACGGCGTGGCCTTCCGTACGATCTCCAGCCCCAGCTCGGCGGCGATCAGCTCATGCCCGAGGCAGACGCCCAGCAGACCGTGGCGGTGGCCGCGCAGCAGTTCGGCGGTGAGTCCGCGCAGCAGGCGCATCTTCGGGTCGGCGGTGTCGGACGGATCGCCGGGGCCGGGGCCCAGTACCACCGGGCCCTGGTGCGCCAGCACCGTCTCCCGCAGTCCGGGCTCGGTCGGATCGTCGTATCGGCGCACGGTCACCTCCAGACCCGTGGAGCGCAGCAGATGCGCCAGCATCGCCGTGAAGGTGTCCTCGCCGTCCACCACCAGCGCATGCCCCGACAGTCCGGCGCCGCGTTCCTGCATCCGCAGCCAGAAGGGAGCGAGCGACGCCCGGCGGGCGTCGAGAGCGGCGCGCACGCGGGGGTCGTCGGCGAGCCGGGGCCGCTCGCCGTGCTCGCGCGGCCGACCGGGACGCACCCCCAGCGCGGCCAGCACACCGGCGGCCTTGGCATGGGTCTCGGCGACCTCGCTCTCGGGATCGGAGTGCCGCACCAGCGTCGCCCCGACCGGTACCCGCAGTCCGCCGTCGGCGTCGATGTCGGCGGTACGGATCAGAATGGGGGAGTCCAGCGTCTGCGTACCGCCGGCGTCCTTCCCGATCAGCGCGAGCGCGCCCGCGTAGTAGCCGCGGCCCCCGGCTTCATGGCGTTCGATGACCCGGCACGCGTTCTGCACCGGCGACCCGGTGACCGTGGCCGCGAACATGGTCTCCTTGAGCACCTCCCGGACGTCGAGCGACGAGCGGCCGCGCAACTCGTACTCGGTGTGCGCGAGATGGGCCATCTCCTTGAGCCGGGGCCCCACGACGACCCCGCCCCTGTCGCCGACGGTGCACATCATCTTCAGTTCTTCGTCGACGACCATCGACAGCTCGTCGCGCTCCTTGGCGTCGTCCAGGAAGCGGAGCAGGGACTCCGTGTCGGGGCCCTCGGGCGGATAGCGGAAGGTGCCGCTGATCGGATTCATTACGACCGTCCCTCCGCTCATCCGCACATGGACCTCGGGACTCGCGCCGACCAGGGTCCGGTCCCCGGTGTGGACGACGAACGTCCAGTACGCTCCCCGCTCGCCTTCCAGCAGCCGGCGGAACAGCGCCAGCGCGTCGGTCCGGCCGAACCCCGGGATCCGGCCGGTGTAGGTGCGCCGGATGACGAAGTTCGCGCCCTCGCCCCGGCCGATCTCGTCCTCGACGACCCGCCGGACGACGTCCGCGTACCGACCGTCCGGGACGTCGAACGCCCCGTCCTCGACCGTCACCCGGTGGGAGGGGAGCTTCGCGAGCGCTTCGGCCAGCGGAAGCTCGTACGACTCGTCCACGATCAGCACGCTCAGCGGGGTGCCGTCGTCGCGGACGTCGAAGCCGCGCTCCCTGATCTGGCGGAAGGGCACCAGGGCGAGGGAGGGGCGGCCGGTGAGGACGGGCAGTTCGGCGAGGGTCCCGGTCTCGTGGATCGAGCCGGTCAGAATCTCGACCATGTCGTGGTCACGGCCCGGTGTCCGCCTGCGGAGCAGGGCGAAGGGGCGGTCGCCGTGGACGATCCTGGCGATGGGGCAGTCGTCGCGGTCGTCGAGGGGGTGGGTGCCGGGCATCCGGTGGGTTCCTTCCAGACGGGGAGCGCGGGAGGAACGGCCGGCCGGAGTCCGGATGAGCCCGGAAACACTGAAGGCCGCCCCTCGGGCGGCCTTGGCGGATCTCGTCGATCGAGTACGCGCAGTCAGTGGGCCGCCGGATGAGCGGTCCACCACCAGTTCTGGTTCGAGTGCGCGAGCATGCGGCGAACTGTAGCGCACCACCGTCTCGGGGAGAAACGGAGCGAACGGCAGGAGCGGCGGTGGCCGCGCCCGGGGCCGGACCCGGTGCCGGGCGGGGCGCGGCCGTGGCGGCGAGATGCCGGAGCCGGACATCACGTCTCACCCACTGGGCGCTCGAATATGTGCCCGGCGCGACCCCGTACTGTTGGCGTTGTGACCGTGAACGCTAAGACCGCCCCCGCCGGTGGCAACACCTGGCGAGACCTGCCCGCGGCGCAGCAGCCCGAGTACCCGGATGCCCAGGCTCTGCGCGATGTCGTCGCCGAGCTCGAAAGCTATCCCCCGCTCGTCTTCGCCGGTGAGTGCGACCAGCTGCGCGCCCGGATGGCGGCCGTCGCCAAGGGGGAGGCGTTCCTGCTCCAGGGCGGCGACTGCGCCGAGTCCTTCGACGCCGTCGGCGCCGATGACATCCGCGCCAAGCTGAAGACCCTGCTCCAGATGGGCGCGGTGCTCACCTACGCGGCCTCCGTACCCGTGGTGAAGGTCGGCCGTATCGCCGGCCAGTACTCCAAGCCGCGCTCCAAGCCGACCGAGACCCGCGACGGCGTGACGCTCCCCACCTACCGGGGCGACTCCGTCAACGGCTTCGACTTCACCGAGGCGGCCCGCGTCCCGGACCCCGAGCGCCTCAAGCGGATGTACCACGCCTCCGCCGCGACGCTCAACCTGGTGCGCGCCTTCACCACCGGCGGATACGCCGATCTGCGCCAGGTGCACGCCTGGAACCAGGACTTCGTGAAGTCGTCGCCGTCCGGTCAGCGCTATGAGCAGCTCGCCCGCGAGATCGACAACGCGCTGAGCTTCATGAAAGCGTGCGGCACCGACCCCGCCGAGTTCCGTACGGTCGAGTTCTTCGCCTCCCACGAGGCGCTGCTGCTCGACTACGAGTCGGCGCTGACCCGCACCGACTCCCGTACCGGGCATCTGTACGACGTCTCGGGCCATATGGTCTGGATCGGCGAGCGCACCAGGCAGCTGGACGGGGCGCACATCGAGTTCGCGTCGAGGATCCACAACCCGATCGGCATCAAGCTCGGTCCGACGACGTCCGTCGACGAGGCCCTGACGTACGTCGACCGGCTGGACCCGAACCGCGAGCCCGGCCGGCTGACGTTCATCGTCCGGATGGGCGCCGACAAGGTCCGCGACAAGCTCCCCAAGCTGGTCGAGAAGGTCACCGCGTCCGGTGCCACCGTGGCCTGGGTGACCGACCCGATGCACGGCAACACCTTCGAGGCGGCCTCCGGCCACAAGACCCGCCGCTTCGACGACGTCCTCGACGAGGTGAAGGGCTTCTTCGAGGTCCACAAGGCCCTCGGCACGCATCCGGGCGGCATCCATGTGGAGCTGACCGGTGACGATGTCACGGAGTGCGTGGGCGGCGGCGACGAGATCTTCGTCGACGATCTGCACCAGCGTTACGAGACCGCCTGCGATCCCCGTCTGAACCGCAGCCAGTCCCTGGACCTGGCCTTCCTGGTGGCCGAGATGTACCGCGACCAGTGAGCCGGCCGGACCGGTGGTCGGATCAAGTGATCTGATCCGACCGGTGGTCACCAGTGGTCACCAGTGGTTTCAGGGAAAGCGGCGTGGGGCGCGGATCGACCCAGACCATGGTGCCGCCGAGACCCTTGTTCACCACGTAGTCGGCCTTCGCGCCGACCGATACCTCGTCCTCGGTGGAGAGGAAGACCT